>CANQTP010000081.1 GCA_947626755.1 uncultured Clostridia bacterium | reverse complement strand
GAAGGTGGTAAAGTGAATACTTATTTATTTTCAGTCATATCAAGAGCCGAAGATACCGCTGGAAATTTTGGCGCGGATCATGCAATCCTTAATAAAATTCTTGACGCCATAAACAGTACGGCGGCATCTTTTGGAAAACTGGCAGATAGTTTGTATTCTGTTAATGTAAACGTTGACTCTACTGATATTGGTAAAGCATTGACAGGAATAGGTGCAGGACTTTTAACCTTTTTTATGGTACTTGAAATAATAACATTCTGCTTTAATATAGACTTTCATGCAGGATTTGAATCAGCAATGAAAATCGGAGTGAGAACCGTTCTTATGTATATATTAGTTGAAAACTGTCCGAAAGCCGCAAAAGCCGTTGTGGAAGTTTTCAAAACGAATATGTCGGAAAAATTTGAAGATCAATTTCAAAAAATAACCGATCCTTTCTTAAATATGGGCGCAGATATGCTTAATGGCAATACATGGTATGAAAAGTATATTATGCCCATGGCACTGGGACTTGTACTGATTGTATCAATGATATTTATAATTATCGTTTTCTGTATGATATTAATGTCATTGGTAGGAATTGTTGCGGAAACAACTATATTAACAGCACTTGCTCCTGTTGCCTGTTCAACGCTTGTCAACGGACAGGTTCGTCAGACAGGAATTACTTTTCTTAAAAACCTTGCCGCAATTTCAATACAATGGGGCATTGTTTCATTGTGCTTTGATATATACACAAAACTTGTTACGGAAATTACAAATGCAGGAATAAATTCGATTGGCGGATCTGGTAATGATATTGTAGGAATTGTTGTATCATTTTTCGCTCCTGCAATTGGACTTATAATGCTTTCTACAATGATTTCAAAATCTGGTGATATAACAAAACGTGCGCTTGGCGTATAAGCAGAGAGGTGAATCATTATGATACGAGCAGAAATTCCGCAGGACGTTACTTCATATAAGGAAGAATTCTTTTTCGGACTTACACTCCGTAAATTACTTGCCGTTATAGCTGTCCTTGCAATTATTGTACCTTTGTACATTTTTGGCAGTGATTATATTGATATGAGTATTCTGATATATATGGCAATTCCGCCTTGCGTTCCGATAGTGCTTATCGGTTTTAAAGAAGTAGACGGAATGCCTTTTGAAAAATATGCAAAACTTATATGGGATTTCTACGCAAAGGAACAGCGCAGAAAGATCGTATATGTTCCGTCTGAAAAGAAATTACAGAACGAGTTCAGAAAGGTTTTCCGAACAGGTGAGGAAATGCTAAGGAAAGAAGAACTGCGCAACATAAAAAAGCAGAACAAGAAAAACTCAAAAGGAAGTGTAAAAAATGCTAAACACCTCAGCAACAGTCAGAAGTGAGAGTATTACAAATACAACAGTAAGCGATGAAACCACTGTAACGCAAATCAGTACCGATACAGTTCATTCCACAACTTCTACACAAGGAACGTCTGTTTTGACTGAAACAACTGTTCCGACACAAGATATATCTGATAATTCAGAAATTTCTTTTTCAGAAAGCAGTTCTATGACAGCGGATACTAACATAACCACTTCTATTAAAATGACATCTGAAACCGCTGTTACAGAATTACAGACCGAAACAACTGTTAATGAAGCTGTTACACTCCCTCCAGAAACGGCAGTCGTTTCAGCAGATATAACATCTGTAACAACAGTACAGACGGCAACATCAGAATCGCAATCTGTTACCGATGGCGTTTCTCCTACTTTTTTTGCCATACTTATATGCTGTCTTTTAATTTTAATATCGGTATTGATTGCAGCTATAAGTATAAGAAAAAAGATAAAGTCAAACAAGAAATTCCCCACTGGGGAATCGGCTCGTGAAAGAGATGCAAAAAGACTTTCAAGCGGGAAGAAAAAGCCTGTCAAAAAGAAAGCAGCAAAACAGAAAATAGAGGTTTCAAAAGATGTTATTTCATCATTGCCTTATAAAAAGATATTGCAGGATAATCTATGGTATCTTGGAGATAAGTTGTATTCAAAAGCGTATACATTTGACGATATAAACTTTAATCTTGCAGATGAACGTGAACAGTATGCCTATCTTGAAAGGTATATTGATTTCTTGAATACACTTGACAATACGATAGATGCACAGATATGTTGTTGGAATTCCAAAATAAAAATTGAACAGTTCAGAGAAAACACACTTATTAAGCCGCAAGACGATGAGTTTTTCTCTTTAAGATATGAATATAACACAAGAGTGCTTGAGGAAAATATTAAAAAGGGACAAAATGCTATTCGTAAACGTATGTGTATTACACTTACAATTTCGGCAGCCGATGATGAGAGCGCGTATATGAAGTTTAAATCGCTTGATGTGTCCTCTACTAACATTTTTAACTTGATCGGTCCTGCTAATATGCGTGTAATGACATCGCAGGAACGCTTGGAAATATTAAAAGACTTTTTCATCGGAACAGAACAGGATATTCCGCAAATATCAGACGAGCAGTTTAACATAGGCGAAGAAAAAATATTTTGTTCTCCCGATTATCTGCAATTCAAGAGAGATTATTTCCTTTTCAATAACAGTTATGCTGAAGCAATATATATTAAAGATTTTCCGCAAACAGCATCGTCAAATATTATCAACGATTTAATGAAAACAGGACTTGAATTCCACTTGTCAATCAATATAAGTGCCTATGATACATCAAAAGCTAAAAATATGATACAGCATCAGATTACATCTATTGATACAAATATGGCACAAAGAGACAGAAAGGCGGCGCAGAACGGTAATTTTGCTTCTCAAATACCACAAAAAATAAAAAATCAACGTGAAAGTCTGACAAACGTATTTGACAAACTTGATAAGCAGGATCAAAAACTGTTTTTGACAAATGTAATAATCTTAATCAAAGCAACTACTTATGACGAACTGAAAAACAGTGAAGAAATAATAGGATATTCTCTCAAAAATAATGGGTGTATGTATGGAACACTCGATTTTCAACAGGAAAATGGAATGCTTGATTGTCTCCCATGCGGCTATCAGCGGAAAGTTGTTTTCCATAGGACTATGCCATCTGAATCAGTAGGAATATTAATGCCGTTTAATGCTAAAGAAATGCAAATGCGTGATGCTATATATTATGGACTAAATAAACTTTCAAGCAATATGATAACTTTTGACAGAGTTGCAGGATTAAAAAATCCGTCTGGATTTTTCCTTGGCTGTCCTGGAAGCGGTAAATCATTCACTGCCAAAAGAGAAATGCTTGATGTTCGTCTGCGCTATGCCAATGCTGACATAATGATAATTGATCCGGAAAGAGAATATCAATCGCTTGTAGAAAGTTTAAATGGCACTGTTGTACGTTTTGCATCGGGTGCGAAAACGTACATAAATCCGTTTGAATTCGATTTTGCACTGCTTAATAAAGACGAAGATGATGATGATTATATAAATGTTATCGATCAGAAGTGTGCGCTGATAACATCGTTTATTTCCTGCATGGACGAAAAAAATCCGCTGACAGCGCAGGAAAAGTCGTTCGTTGACCGTTGTGTAAGAAAGGCATACCTCAATTCTGGCGTCCTTGATACACTTGACAAAAAAGATATGCCGACACTTGCTACATTCATGGAAGCAGTAAAGCAGGAAACTGAATTTGTAACCAAGGAAATGAAAAATAAGATACTGCTTACAATTGAAATGTATGTAAAAGGATCGGCTAACTACTTCAATAATCCAACTAATGTTGATGCTAACAACAGGATTATATCTTATGACATCAAAGACCTTTCTGGAACACTAAAAACGCAAGGAATGCTGCTTATCCTTGATTATATTTGGAATAGACTTTCTGCTAACAGGAGCAAAGGACGTCTGACTTATGTATATATTGATGAGATATATATTCTCTTTGCAGATGAATACTGTCTTGATTATCTTCGTATGCTATGGAAACGTGCAAGGAAATACGGCGGCATTCTGACGGGAATAACTCAGAATGTTGAGGACTGTCTGAAAGACGATAAATCCAGAACAATGCTTTCTAATTCCGAATTTCTTATTCTGCTTAACCAAAATCCAGTAGACGCGCATCAGCTTCAACAGATATTACATTTCTCTAATCAAGAACTTGGTTATCTTAATGATGTTCCTGCGGGTAACGGCGTAATTGTAATAGGTTCGGGAGGAAAAGTAAAAATACCATTTTATGATCAATTCCCGAAAGATACAGAATTATACAAACTTATGTCTACGAATTTCAATGAAATAGCTAAGTCCAAAACGCAGTAATATTATAACTTACGGAGGTTATTCATGAAGTATACTGATAAGAAAAATGACGGAGCATTGCCGTCTGATGATACTTCAACGGAAAAAAAGACTGCTGTCGGTTCGGAGATACGGCAGAATATGTTAAAAAAGAGAAAAATTGAGAAAAAAGAACACGTTTCCGCAAAAGAAAGGTATGATTTTAACACTGCTGATAAATCCGAAACAGCTAAAAACGCCGCAGAACTTAAAGAGCAATTGAAGCGAAACATTGCTCAAGGTAATTATTCTGAAAAAAAGGAAAATCACAAAAAAACTGAATCATTCCCCAAAAACGAATCATTCCAAAAGATCGAATCTGATAAAAAAGTCGGTTTTGAAAAATACGATGATTACAAGAACAATCTGAGTAAAATTGAAAATTACTATGATTACAAAGCGGCTAAAGCATCATTTACTTATCAGAAGAAGATTTATCGTATTAAAAAAACATCTAAAGCAAATCAAAAAATTGACAAAAGTATGCACACACTGCGCGAACTTGCACAAACAGGAAAAGATGTAATAAGACCTGTGCAGCAAGGGAATGTTGTCGGAATAGCTAATATTCCCGCGGCTGTATATCTCAAAAAGCGTCTAAGAAAGACTGCTTTAGGAAGGGCAGCCGTGAAAAGCACTGACATAGTAAAGGATTCTTTTAATTCAGTCAACAGTGCAAACGACTTGTCAACTGCGATGTATGCTTCATCTGATACATTCGTTAAAGAAACAGGGAAAGGCATTGTAAGTGAACTGACACGCGATTTGATTGATAGACATTCCAAAAATAAGTATATGAAGTATGACAGTAATGCCCCTATTAAAGCAGAAAAATATTTTTCAAAGCAAACGGAAAAAATTGAACAGTCACGCAATATCGCAAAAGAAATGCAGTTTGAAGCATTGAAAAGCGGTTCTGATCCAAATATGTCTCAAAAGATAGAGCGATTCAACAATAAAAATGTTAAAAAGAAAATAGACAAGATGAAAAAGAAAAGTGACAAATTGGAAAAGAAAAATAAAAAGCTAACTCTTTCCAATGCGGCTAATAGTGTTTCAAACGTTGCAAAGAAAAAAGTAAAAAAGAAACTGGCACTTTTTGCCGTTGCAGGAGCAGCTCCCATTATATTATCTTTTTCAGTTATCGTGGTTATTGTGATGTTATTATATGAAATAACTCATCCGTTTGACTACCTCTCCATTAAAGGAGAGGACGAGACTGGCAATACAGTATATACTCAAGAGTCAATGAATGAACGAGATGTTGTTACCCATTATCACGAAATCATGGATAAAGAGGTAAAGAAAATTAATGATGAAATAAATAGTATTCTTGGGACAGCTTCAGAGCATGAAAATACAGGCGTTATTGATCCCGAAAAATATGCTGAATATGAGCAGCAGCAAGCAGCTTATGACGCTTATATGGAATTTTTAAATGTTCCATATGAAGAATATGTACGTAACCATTATTATAATCCTCAATCCCCTGATTATATGAATCCCGACAGCCTAAGTCCACCTCCTGCTGCATCTCAACCCGATCCTAACTTTGATTATTACTATTCCGCAGGAGAACTATCCGAGCGTGGAATGCAGCGCGGTCCTATATTTGAGGGCTTTAAATGGACAGAAGAATCGACAGGTACACAAGTACCATATGGACAATTATATGATGAAACCTTAGCAGCAATTCCTACAAACAACGTTAAGCACGATATGGAAGAATTTGAATCGCTTAATGATGATTATGTTGGAAATTTCTATGAAAGTTTAGGTTTCTGGCAGTTTACCAACTATGGTGAAACTCCTGTTCCATGCCCATATGGCGGTAATTGTTGCAGTTATACCGAGCCGTATACCATTACAGATGATAAGGGTAATCCTGTTGGGCAAGGAACAAGAACCGTTGAATATTGCCCCGGGCATTATGTCATTCTACTTGAACTTATATATGAATTTGACATGGACAAAACGCTTGACGAAGTTCTTCAATTTGACGATGAAAACAAAGATATGTATGATGATATTTTAAAGGATATAAAAGCATACTGAATGGAGTGATAATTTTGTTTAATAGTAAAAACAAAATGTTTAAATGGATCGTTTTACTGGCGGTTCTGATCGCAATTGCCATATCGGTCAATATGATTGATAAGAGTAATGATGAGAATACGGCATCAAGTTCTGAAAGTAATTCTTCTGACGAAAACGAACAAACATCTTTTCATATTGGAATAGGGCATATAGTAATGCTTGTAATTCTCACATCAGCATATGGAATCGACAGAGCATTTGTGTATAGCAATAAGTTGAAAGAAGAAAAACAATATAACAATAATGAGGAGGAGTAGCATGAAACTTATAATCGCAGAAAAGCCCAGTGTAGCAGAAACTATTGCACATTCAGTAGGTGCAAGAGAAAAGGTATATGGCAATGATGGAAAAACTTTCTGTTATTCTGGAAATAACTATTATGTCGCGTATGCGGCAGGACACTTGTATGGATTAGGTATGCCAGAGGATTATGGTTTTAAAGAATGGAATATTGATGATTTACCATTCTTTCCAGAATTTTCAATCCATGCAACTGATGAAAAGAAAGATGAATTAAGAAATTTTCTTTCAGAAATTATAAATCGTTCAGATGTAGACGAACTGGTATGTGCTACCGATGCTGGACGTGAGGGCGAACTTATATTCAGACACATCTATTATGCAAATAATTGTACAAAACCTGTTAAAAGGCTATGGATAAACAGTGTTACTGATGAAGCAATAAGAGAGGGTATGGAACACTTAAAGCCTATGTCTGATTTTGACAATATGTATACCGCTGCATTTACCCGTGAAAAACTTGACTGGATTATCGGAATGAACTTATCCAGATTGTATGGAATAGCCGATAAGTATGCACATAGAATAGGACGTGTTAAAACTCCTCTGCTTAACATTATAGTTGAACGCGATAACGAAATTAAAAATTTCAAAAGCACAACATCGTACCGTTTACAGCTTGCCAACGGTGCTGTATCGAAAGATGAATTTGCCAACAAAGCGGATTGTGAAGCAAAAGCGGCTGAAAGTAACGGAAATATTGTCAAGGTTATAAAAGCTGAAAAGCAGGAAAAATCTGAAAATCGTCCGGAATTGTATAGTCTTGCCGCTTTGCAGATGGATGCCAATGATCTGTATGGATTAAGCGCATCAGAAACACTTGAAATTGCCCAAAGTCTTTATGAGAAGAAACTTACTACATATCCAAGAACGGATAGCAGATATATTCCGGAAGATTTGAAACCCGAAATAGAAAAAATAGTAGAAAAACTTAAAGACAAAGATGAATACTCTGATAGAATTCAGAAACTTCTTTCAAACGGACTTTCTCTTGACAGTCGGCTCGTTGATAATAATAAAATCACGGATCATCACGCTATTATACCTACAGAAAATGTTCTAAGCAATGTATCATTATCGGATAATGAGCGCAAGGTATACGAAATGATTATTAATCGTCTGCTTATGGGACTTGATAAGAAATATCGCTATTCCGAAATGACATATGAATTTGAATGCTGTGGCATAGTATATGAACTTGTATGCAAAACACCTATTGAACTTGGTTGGAAACAATTCCGACCACGGTATGAGGAAGATACAGAAGATAAAGAAATAATTTCTTATGCAGAAAATGATACTTTTTCCGCAGACGTGACAATCAAGGAGTGTACTACTCAGCCTAAAAAACATTTTACCGACAAATCCCTTATTTCGGTTATGGAAAATATTGATAACAGAATAAGCGATAAGTCTCTTAAAGAAGCTGTTTCGGGAAAAGGAATTGGAACATCTGCAACCAGAGCAGGAATAATAGAAGAACTTATTAAGGCGGATTATATTACAAGGAAAGGTAAGCAACTTTGTGCAACTGATTTCGGCATTGAGTTCATAGAATCTTTACCCGATAACGTAAAATCCGTTGAACGTACCGCAGAATGGGAACAGTGCTTTGATAATATTCAACAGAAAGGTATTTCTCCGGATAAACTTACAGACGATGTAGTTACTTTCATTAAAACTACTGTTGCATATGAAAAAAGCAGAGAACGTAAACCTCTTTTCCATGAAAATCCTAATGCGCCTAAACATGAAATATTAGGAAAGTGTCCTCGATGCGGAAAGAACATATATGAGGGTAAGGCAAATTACTATTGTGAAAGCGGAAAAGACGGCTGTGGTTTCTCAATCTGGAAACAGAGTAAGTATTTCCTTACAGATATTTCACCAAACATGGCAATAGAGTTACTGAAAGGAAATGCAGTAAAATTAAAGGCAAAAAATAAAGAAGACGAGATTTACACATCAGAATATGTACTTGATGATACGGGAACATATGTAAATTTCAAAAGACTTCAAAAAGAACGTGTGTCTTTGGGAAAGTGTCCTCGATGCGGAAAGAACATATATGAGGGCAAGGCAAACTACTATTGTGAAAGCGGAAAAGACGGCTGTGGTTTCTCAATCTGGAAAGAAGACAAGTTCAATGGCATTACTGTATCAGCGAAAAATGTGTCCGATCTGCTTTCAAAGGGCAAAACAAACATATCAAAAAAGACATTAAACGGCACTATAAAATCAGAATACTGCCTTGAAGATACAGGCAAGTATGTAAATCTGAGAAAGGATGAGTAAGAATGGGCATATATCGGAAATATATTTCCGAAGAAAATGATATGCAGACTATTTTTTTCAGATATGCAGTCGTACTTGACACACTCGGTATCAGATTGCCAAATGACATTAAGTGTGAAAATCATGTATCGGACAATGTAAAAAACAAAATTCTTAAAGTTCCGTATTCGGAACAGAATGACAGACTGCTTATCCTTTATGCAATGGGCATTGTTAGCGAAGATATTCTTGAAAATCTTATTCTATTTAACAATGCAGATTGGTTGAATGATGTAATTTCTTTTGAAAACAGAGTACGCGAGAACGAAGAAAAAGAAGTTGAGACAGAAGTAAATAGACTTAGCGATGTGTTTATATGCTGTGCAAATTCACGAAAATTCAATGAAATGAGCGGCATTGATTTTGACAGTATGGAAAGTTTGCTTGAATCGGAACACTTAAAGGTTGTGGACGGTTTCATACATACAAGCAAAGAGTTAATGACATTTTTACAATATGCAAATGCTGATTTTGGATTTTACGACAAAGATGAAGATGCCATACACATTGAAGCATCTGAATTTACACAACAAATAGCAAGTTCATCGGATTATGATATTCTTTCTGAAAGAACTCCGTTTCCGCTTGACTATTCAATGGTGAAATGTTGTCTTTCAATCTTCGGGAAAATTTATGATACTGATTTTTTGGAATATGTAAAAGAACATAACATACCATTTAACAATAATTTTGAAGATGAATATGAAAAATACATAAACGAAGTCAAATGTCGCTTTGATATAAAAGCATATTCCAAAAAGCGCAGTATATGCGGAAACAATCTGAATGTTTTTGATTACACCACACAAACAATTATAGACAACAAGATAAATGAGGAACTTACTCCCGACAAGGATCATTCAACTATAATACGCATTAACGCAAGCGAAAATTTATCCGATGATGAGTTGCTAAAAAGTGCTATTGAAAAATACACTTCAAATCGTCAGCCACTTGAAAATATGATAGTGGATATTTTACATTACGGAAAAACATACAAATACATTTGTCGGAATGGCATTCTGGGCAGATTTACAGACGATGAACTGGAAAAGTTTTATTTTAAACTTTTCGATTTCGATAAAATATTTGCCGTTATCACTGAATGCTCACAAGCAGGACAGCTTCGCAGAAAGGGCGATACGATATATATGTCCTCGGAATATATTGAAAAAATCCCTATAGAATGGCAATGCTATGCTGATCAGATCATAATGGAGCAGTACGGACGGAGAAAGAGGAATATGATTGCTGCCGCTCTTAATGATTTGAAAAATGCTGTCAGTCAAAAAGCAGAAAGAAAACAGCCTGTTATAGGAACACCGCAATCAAATAATAATGGAGGAAATTAATATGAAACTTTTTATTGAAGAATATCACAATGATGTTGAACTGTGCTTATACGGAGTTGACAACGAAGAACACACATTTGAGTATCTTGTAATTCATTTTGGCGATAAGAATATTTTACGCGAACTCACTGACGAGGAAAAAGAAATGTACGATACAGAAGCTGAACTTGCGATACACCTTGATGATTATAACAAAATTGCAGGGATCGCATTAAACTGGCAAACAGCCATTGACAAAATTGC
>CANQTP010000080.1 GCA_947626755.1 uncultured Clostridia bacterium | reverse complement strand
GTTAAGCCTTAAATCGGCAGGAGACGAGGATATTTCCATATAATGGGAACAATAGTTCTAATTTCGCTAAATAAAAGTTTACAGGTTAATTCAACAGCCCCGCAGGCATAGGGGAACACGGCGCGGACAAAAAATATTTATCCTTTCTTGTGTTGTCTGGCAAAAACAGCAGAAGACGCCCGAAGTCATAGGGGAGTGTCTGTTAATATTTTGTGAAAATGCGAACGAGTGAGCATTTCACAAAATATTAACAGATACCCCTTGACGAAGGCGTCTTCTGCTGTATAATCGACAGACAACAAGAAAGGAAAAAAGCGTGCAATATATGAAGTTAAAGCCGCAAAGAGATGATAAAATATCACTGTCGGAAGGCATGAAATAATAGTTTCCATGCTGGGGGGCGTTGCGGGGGCACTCCCCCGCAGAGGGGGTAGAACGAAACGCTAAAACAAAAATTTAAACAAGTGAGCTTGCGAACGATGTTTAAATTTTATGTTTTAGCCGGTTCGGGCGTAGGGGGAGACTTCCCCCCCCCATTTATTTTATATGTCATTTTTTGTAAATTTTTAATTTTTCGCATATCTGATCTTCAACGCCTTCAATGCTTGTGCAATGAATAAGCGGAAGCTTTACAGTTTCACAAACTTTATCTATAAAATAATCGCGCTGCTGTCTGTTTATTTCGTTGTGAGAGTTGTCGTCTAATTCAATTGCGCATTTAATTGCAAGGTTTGCAGGATTTGCAAGCACAAAATCAATATGCTTTGAGCTTATTTTTGAGAAATACTTAAAATATTTTCTTCCTTTGTAATCATTTTTCACTTGAACCAAATCGGCAAGTCTTACTTTTGATAAAATGTGAAGATGATATTTAGTTGCTATTGGCTTCAATGCCTTATAAAATGCCCATTCTTTTTTAGTTAATAATAAACTTTTAATATATGGATATTCTTCTGATGTTTCAGCTTCTCCGGCTTCTTTATCCTGTTCTTTTTCATCTGGTGGAGTTGCTTCTTTTTGGGATTGTTTCTCTTTTTTGGCTGAATAGTATACACATATTATTATAATTCCTGCTATCATCAAATACATAATGGTTGTATCATTCATTTTTAAAAATCCTCCTCTATTTCTATTTTCCCGTTATTTAGTTCATATTTTTTGATGTATTCCTGTAAAATAAATTCTATTTCTTTATTTTTACTGCGTTGTTCCTTTTTGGCGATAATCTTAATTTTGTAGTCGGTTTCATCTTCTAATCTTAAATTAAATGTCATTTTTTTCACTTCCTTTCATTGTACTATTATGATACTACATTATGCACAAAAAATCCAGTGTTATTTTGGTACTATTTTAGTATTGAAATTTTGGCTGTAAAATGGTACTATTATAGTATCATAATTTATATGATAAAAATTAACCCGAAAGGAGCGAAGAAGAGCATGGTAGGCACAATAATAGGCGTAAAGCCCGTAGATTTCACAAATAGGGAGACCGGAGAATTAATACGGGGTAATCGTTTGTATGTTGTAGCGGAAGATATTGACTGTTTCGGAAAGTCCTGTTCAGATGTCTGGGTAGGCTCTGATACACCGCTTGAAAAGAAACTTTCAGCATATCTTTCGGATCCTGAAAAGCTGTTGGGCTTAAATGTAGAATTCAGCTACAAAGCAAACAGCAAGAAGGTAGCACAGTTTGACATCATAGAACAGGCGGGATAAGAAATGGACGGAACCGAAACCATCATAACAGAG
Organism: uncultured Clostridia bacterium; assembly: GCA_947626755.1. GTDB lineage: Bacteria > Bacillota > Clostridia > Oscillospirales > Ruminococcaceae > RGIG8773. Next base: position 8,894 of record CANQTP010000080.1, on the reverse strand, counting down.
ATAGCAGAAACGGAACAGCCTTATTATTATTCCGAGATCATTTCATATCAATCGGAAATATTATCCGATATGGTAGAAATAAAGGAACAGTCAGAAACAGGAGTGACCCTGTTATTTGTGATAATAGCATTCCTTGGGTTGATCGGCGGAATACTGATAACGGAATTAACAAGAAAGTAGGGAAGAATATGAATTTTCCCGAAAATGCCGTAACTATTGTAAGATATGCCATGTTTACAGGATTTATCGGAATAGGATTCGGCGCGCTGATGGGTACTATTTGCCGAAGTATAATGTCGGTGATTGGTATATTCAACAAAATAGTAAAATGAAAGGAGTAATTTACATGATCAATGTAAAAGAAAAGGCAAAGAATGCTGTAACAGCTATCAAAGTGAAAGCTCTTCCGGTAGCTTGTGCAGTAGCAACAGCGGTACCAACTTTAATGATCGGCGCATCGGCTGAAGATGGAGTTGATTATTCTGCAGTAACAACTTCCTTGACAACAGGATTTAAGGAAATAGTTACACAGTGTGTTACTACTGCTGCCGCCATCATTCCGATCGGTCTTGGTCTTATCGGACTTGGTAAAGTTTTCAGTATTGCCAAGAAATTTTTCTCAAAAGCCACGACCGGCTAATAATACCGTTTTCGCAAATAAGGACGGGAACGCTGACAGGACAGGGAAAAGATTTTCTCTGTCCTGAATTTTTAGGCTAAGGTGATAATATGAAAGGATTTGTAATAGGGTTTCTGCTTGGATTCTTGATACGGCGCGGCGGAACGGCTTGGAAAAGGTGGCGGGATCGGGAATGGTAGAGTTATGGAGTGGCACACCGGGAAGCGGAAAAAGTCTGCACTGTGCGCATGAGATCCGCGAGGATCTCAGGTTTGGCAAAAAAGTAATATCAACTTGTTATGTAGATACAACATATTGTTTCATGTCAAAGCTTCAGGAGTTTATATTTAAGATAACAAAAGGGAAAGTTCATCTATATAACGAGGATCCTCGTCAGAAAAATTTTTATTATATCCCGATAGAAGAAATAACACCGAAGTACCTTTATGAATTCGCTGCTAAATATCATGTTTTTGGAAAGGAACATCAGACAACGGTTATACTTGATGAGTGTGTAGCAATATTCTCTCCGACAGTCTTATCCGAAAATATAAAACGCTGGAACGAGTGGGACGAGTTTTTCAGGAAGCATAGACATCTTGGTTATAATGTTATTATCATACCGCAAAGCAAACGCCTCATAAGCCGAAAAGTAATAGAATACTGCGAGCTTGAAGTAAAACATTACAACCGCAAACATCATGGGAATTTTGGTTGGATATTATCAATGCTTATTGGCGGTCTTTTCAGCTATTCGGTATGTTGGAGAGGTACACGGGACAAACCGCTTGAACAGCAGTTCTTTACATATCATAGACTTTATGGCTCGATGTATAATAGTTACTCCATGTTTGATGAGACATTGCTTCCATATAAGCAAGCGGAAAAGAAGAAGCTTATGCAGGAGATGGTCAATGTTCTTGCCGGTAAGCTCCAAAGAGAAGAAGCTCCGGAACGCGCCCGCCTGATGTCTGAGCTTGGTATATTACTGAATGAGAGGAGGAAACAGCTTGAGACTTGTTAAGAAGATAATAGCACTTTTTGTTATTGCGTTCATAGTGATAAGAGTAGTTGTTTTTAATACTCTTACTGCTTCTGCTGCCTTTGCTGCTCCTGCGGTCGGGGATTCAATAGAAGTGCTGATAGAGATCATATTGTCTGCTTTTGGTCATTCGGATACGGATTCTTTGAGTTATTCAGAAAAGGAAAAGCTTATGGTAAATGATTTCGGGCTAAGCTATGACGAAAACGGGAATATTACAGGATCAAAGGATAAAGTTAAGGATATGCTTTCTGCTTTAACTGATCCTGTGGGCTGGCTTCAATTAAAAGGAATGGCGTATCTTGCTGATCCTTCTAACATAGCTAAAAGTCTTGCAAGTGCTGCAAAGTATATATCATCAGGTACGAGGGACTGGATGAGAGAAAAACTTAATGAGCGTGAAAGTGCTGTTTCTGTGCTTGAAGGTAATGTTGATATGTTAGGTTATGGCGCGCTTCTTATGGTAAAATGTAATCCTTATATTGATTATTATTATTGCGATTATCTTGAAATTAATCCTGATGTAGATATTGGTACACGTGTTATTGATGGACATGAATGTTTTATTTATCGTTACTGGAATTCTGACGGTAGTATTACTGATGAATGGTATACTACTCTTCCTCAAGTTTTTGGTTTTAAATGGGTGCCTCGTTATTATACTTTGTCTTATTACGGTGATGTCAGATCTACCAACGGCGAGCAAGTACCTGTAGAAAGTTCCGAAGCCGATGATAGTACCGTAGTAGGAGAGAAAGCAGACGGAACAGAGGTAACTCTTGGAGATGTTCTTTCCGGAGCAGTTTCTGTAGACGATGTGGAGCCTAAAGTTGACGCGTTTAATCTTCCGGGGCTTGTTGATCTCATAAATGATTTGCTTGATCAAGCTGAAAATGCAAAAGATGTATCCGACAGCATAACAAGCAGCAAGGAGCTTGAAGATCAGACCGAGGAAGAAGTTAAAGAAAAGTTGGAAGATTCAACAATAGAGATAGAGGGCGTAGATATTCAGAATCTTATGCTTCCTACTTCTGTTATCCATGTATTTCCGTTTTGCCTTCCTTGGGATTTTGTTCAGGGAATGTATTTATTCAGAGCAAATTCTCAAGTTCCGAAATTTGATTTTGATATAGAAGTTCCTTCATTTCTTGGAGTTCCCGCACAGCATTGGACATGGACAATTGATTTTAAAGACTTTGAAGAGCTTGCAGTTATAACGAGGTGGGGAAGTATGGTTATGTTTATATATGCTTTAATACTTCTTACAGGCAAAATAGTGAAAGGTGGCGGTGCATAATGGATCTTTTGAGCTTTATTTCTGAAAAGTTTTCAGATCTGTGGGATCAGCTCGTTACTGTGCTTCCCAAGTGTCCGTTGTATTACTTTGAATCAGTTCCCGAAGTGAGAAAGTATATCGGATATATCAACTGGTTTATACCGGTTGAATCAATGATCACAATAGCAACCGGTTGGCTTGCTTGTATAGCTGTATTCTATGTGTATCAAGTTATATTAAGGTGGGCTAAAGTCGTTGAGTAAGAGCGCGGGAAACCGGAGCGCAGCGGAGGAGAGCCCCGCGCTCCTTACTCAACGACCACGAAATGAAATGAAAGGAAGTGAAAAGAAATGGAAAAATTCTTTGCATTTTTTCAGCCTCTGCATGAGTTGTTCTATGGTGATAATTGGTTTATTGCATGGGGAATTGTTGCCGGAATACTTCTTATTGCCGGCTGTTTCCAGCTTCCAAGCTTTATAAAGTCACTGAAAGCAGCGAAAGCAAGAAACAGCAAAAAAGCGTAAAAATTGGAAATTTTAAAAAGCGGGAGATTCTCCCGCTTACCCCCCTCTGCTAATTAGGGGGGTACAACGTACGAAAAAAAAGAAACGAGGTTATATGATGGCTACTATAAAAACAGGCTGCTGCCCTTCCTGCGGTAAAGAAAGGGAACTGGCTTTCGTCAAGTTCGGAGTGATCCAAGCAACGATGTGCCCTTATTGTCTGCACAAGTATCTTGAACGCTGTATAATACCAAGGTTACAGCATAACAATGATGAAAGTACAGATAATTGTCAGATCGGTGTATATGGTACAGTTATCGGCGGTGGTGTTCTTCATGAATAAAGTTATTTATGACTGGCTCACGTTCACAACAAAAAAGCATTCTCTTTCCGGTATAGTCAGCTTTCTCGGTCTTGACGGTATCAAGTTTGAAAATCTTAAAGGACGTTACTGCTATCAGGATAGGCTATACTATGACGGTATCAATATTTTGTATAACGGGCGTGAAAACATGGGTATATGTGTTGAGATGTCCGGACAGGGTTGCAGGGCGTTTGAAACATACGGGAACGGTAATTATAAAGCTGTTTTTGATTTCATAAAGGAAAACTATAATGCGGATCCTGATAAACGCTTTGCAAATATTACCCGTCTTGATGTTGCTTATGATGATTTTGAAGGTATCCTCGACCTTAAATATCTGATGATGGCAGCTCAAAAAGGGGATTATGTTTCAAGACTAAAGGACATTGAAGTAATATACAGTAATAAAGGCTGTTCCGTATGTCATGGATCGCGTCATTATTCAAATTTTTATGTGCGTATCTATGACAAGAAGATGGAGCGCGGACGTGATGATCTGGATCACTGGGTACGCTGTGAGATCAAATTAAAAGATGATATTGCTTTTGGCTTCATTAAACTTGATGGAGACATAAGAGAAAATTATTTTGATGTCCTTAATAACTATCTTCGTTACATATTACCGACAGAGGACAGCAATAAGCGCCGTGCTTCTGTTTCTCCCGAATGGCTGAATTTTGTTGAGTCTTGGGATAATGTTTCTGTATTTGATAAACCCGGAACGGAATACAATATGAGTAATTTGTACGGATATGTAGTAAATCAGCTTGCTTGTGCTATCAAAACTTGTATAGATGTGATCGGTGTAGATGATTTCCTAAAAGATATTTATGATGTGGCAAGTCAAAGCTCGCTTAATCCGAAGTATCAGAAGATAGCTTCCGAATATTCAGAGCATGAAAACAGCGTACTTAATTATTTAAAGGAGCATTTGCAAAATGAAACAGAAGGAGATCCTCGCGGCGTATTTCAATAATGAACGGGACAGGCTTGAAGAAGATGTTAGACAGCTTCAGCAGCGTTTAAGATACCGCAACGCCGATGCAGTTGATTGCCTTGAGCTTTCTCTTGCTCTTGAACGTCTTACCGCATTTGATGAGTTTGTAAAGTCTACAAGGTCTATCCTCAGAATGGAGCTTCCCGAACCTGTAACATATGTGTCAATAAATACGCCTTATGCAAAACATAGAATTGATATAGAAAGAAATAAAGGAAAGTAGTAAAAAATGAAAGGATTTTGAAACATGGATAAAGAGCAAAAAGCAATTGAAAGATTGAAAACAGCTTCCGAGATGTCATTTGAGGTATATAATAAACCTTTGTTAATAACATATTCAGGCGGTAAAGATAGCGATTTACTTTTACTTCTTGCTGATCGTTCTGGGATCCCGTATGAAGTAAATCATAGTCATACAACTGTTGACGCTCCTCAAACTGTTTACCATGTCCGTGAAAAGTTTAAACAGCTTGAAGATAAGGGAATAAATTGTTTTATTGATTATCCGTATTATAAGGGTAAACGTACAAATATGTATGATCTTATTGTACAGAAGAAATTCCCTCCAACAAGGTTGATTCGTTATTGTTGTGAGGTGTTAAAAGAGCATTCCGGAGACGGAAGATTTATATGTACGGGTGTTCGTTGGGCAGAGAGCCGAAGACGTAAAGATACTCGCGGCATATATGAAGATTTTTCACCAAATAGAATTAACAATGTAATACTTACAAATGATAATGATGATACGCGCCGACTTACCGAAAGCTGTTTCAAGCGAAAAAAAATGGTATGTAATCCGATAATAGATTGGGAAACGTCAGAAGTATATGATTATCTTGAAGAAAGTCATATAAAATTGAATCCGTTATATTCCATGGGCTTTAGTCGTGTTGGTTGTGTTGGCTGTCCTATGGTACAAAGGTATCATTACCGTGATTTTTCTTTCTTTCCTAAATACCGTGATCTTTATGTAAAGGCATTTGATAAAATGCTTGTTGCAAGACGTGAAGCAGGATTGACGGAAAGCAAGTTTTCTTTACCTTGGGAAAGCGGTGAAGATGTTATGCGTTGGTGGATTGGCTACGATCATGCGCAGCTTACTTTTGACGATTTAACAGAAAAAGCAGGGTATTAACCCTGCTTTTTCTCGGGAACGGTGAGAGCTTCGCCCATGTCGTCAGCAATAAGCTTGTTGATATAGCCGTTAAGGCTTAGCCCCTTGCTTGCTGCGTATGCGGTTATTTGCTCCTTCTGTCCTTTGTAAAATTTTACTTCTGCACGGTCATATGCTTTTTCATTGTATTTCATTACCGCACGTTTATGTGCTTCTGATTGTGCCATATTTACACCACCTTTTTAATAATTATATCATGTCGTTATTTGTTTGTCAAGTATAAATTGTTCCACGTGGAACAATTACGACATGACACAAAAATTTAATAAAAGGTTTTAAAAATATGCTATAATGTCATGTCGTAATGTGGTATAATAATAACAGTAAGAGGGAAGACCTCACTGCAAGAAAGCAAAGCGCGAAGGCAAGAAGAAGCGCACTATAAAATTTAAAGGAGTTTACAGATATGACATTACTCGATTACATGAACCAGCACTATGACGAAGAAATTACCGTTTATGACACCGACTATGACATTGAGATCTACTTCTACGGAGGAGAGCCAGAAGATGACTGGGACAAGGCAATGCAGACGATAGCTGCGATCCTTGAAATCAAGGAAGTTGAACAAGAGCCATACGGAGCGTTTTATTCAACAGGCGTCACCGTGAACCTTTCCGAGATAATCGGAAAAAGCCTTGACAGGATCAAGCAATTTTTTATTGATCCAGACCTTGACGCGATTATGTACGACATACCGAACATTTTCGCAGGGTATGTGAGCGAGGGCTGGATGAAAGACTTTGCAGAGACACTGGCAAAATAAAGGGCTTTCCGCTGCTGACCTATCGGCAATACGGGGAAAATAAAACAAAAGGAGATTTTGAGTTATGATAAAAATGATTAATAACTATGAAGTATTTGAAGTTTTGGAAGATAAGACAGTAGATAAAGATTATTTAACTTCTTTTTATTATGATTTAGATATGTCATTTATTAGATTTTTAGAAAATCATGATTTATTTCAACAGATTTTAGATTATGCTTCTTTTTTATCTCGCCTTAAATTGTTGCCTGACGGTGTTTCATTTGATGATATTTCCGATTGTGTTTGTTATGAAACTATATAAATTATCTGCTGACCTATCGGCAATACGGGGAGAAAGGAAAATCAGCAATGAAAGTAAAAGTAAACAAGAAAATGTTGAAAAATGTGCGGGCTTGTTGGCTGAACCTCTGCATATACGGACTTGCGCCCAAATGGGTATATTTGGAAACGGATTCTAATTTCGCTAAATAAAAGTTTTGCGAAATTAGAAAAGTTTTTCTTTCCCGTTCCTTCAATCCTGCACTGCATTTGTGCCATTTTTACTGTTTTTTCCATGTGAAAGTTTTTTCTACGTTTTGCCGATAGGTCAGCTAATGATTAATTATACATGGAGACAAGAAACGATATCTTTATAAAGAACACCATCGGGCAACAATCCAAGAATAGACAAACAAAACGAACAACTCGAAATTGTTTCAGCTAAATCATCTTTGCGATCTATTAAATATCTATAAAATAAATGATCTAAAAAAAGATAGAATTCACTTAAAGTATCTTTATCTACTGTTTTATCTTCTAAAACCTCAAATAATTCATAATTATTAATAATTTTCTTCTCCATAACTCAAAATCTCCTTTTGTTTTATATTTCCCCGTATTGCCGATAGATCAGCATTTTATTTTTATATTTCCTCGTCATACCAGAGTTCCATTGTAAAATCACCACTATCTAAAAGATTTTGAAACCAACTTTTATTGATTTTGATAAATTTTTTATAGAAAAGTTTTCCATTAATCTCTTCATTTGCATAATAGTGATGGCATGCAGTCTGTTTTAAAACATACCATTTTTTTGAATCATAAGAGTCTCGAACATAAAAAACCGTTGTTTTTGTTTTCCTTTTTCTACTCATAAATCAATATCTCCTTTTGTTTTATTTTCCCCGTATTGCCGATAGGTCAGCAGATGATCATTTTAATTTACGTCTTTGTTCGGTTTTATATGATGTACAACCATATTTTTCTTTGATCTCGTCAAGTGTCTTTTTGCTGTTCCTTCTAACTTTGTCATCTTCCGCATGCCAATACCAAGCGCATTTTTTACTTGCCCAGAAGAAGCCTAAAGCCTTTATCCTGTCTTTGTATGTATAAGTATTTCCTGTTATCCATACCCAAGAGCCTACAACATCAATCTGAATATCTTCACAGCCTGCAAGATTATTGATTATATTTCTATAAGCTTCCGCAGTTTCTGCTGTTTCTTCCGAATCGTCATTTAAATGATCCCAATCTATAGAACCGTATTCATTATTTAACTTCTTCATCATGAAATCAGCATATTTATTATCAGGGTTAAAATCAGGATGAAATTTCCTCGAAAGCTCCTTGTACTTTTTCTTTATTTCTTCCGCTGTTCTGCAATCTTCAAAAAATGCCATGTTAAAGACTCCTTTTATTTTTATAGTGCGCTTTTTCTTGCCTTCGCGCTTTGCTTTCCTGTAGTGAGGTCTTATCTCCTTCACTGTTATTATTATAACATGAATCAGTATATAATTAATGTGATTTTAAAAGACTATTTGTAAAAATTGTATTAACATGAATCAGTATATTGACAATATAATGAAATCATGTTATAATAACAAAAAGGTGGTGAAAATATGGGAGTATCACAAGCACACATAAAAGCAACAAGCAAGTACAATGCTAAAGCATATGACCAATTCACAACAAGAGTAAAAAAAGGACAAGCAGAAATAATAACCGCATACGCCGCAAGCAAAGGACTGAGCCTTAACGGCTACATCAACAAGCTTATTGCCGACGATATGGGCGAAGCTCTCACCGTTCCCGAGAAAAAGCAGGGTTAATCCCCTGCTTTTTCTGTTTCATCTGTTTCATATGATATAAATTTATCCTTACAAGTATATCCA
>CANQTP010000079.1 GCA_947626755.1 uncultured Clostridia bacterium | reverse complement strand
AATACAAGTGTTAGTTTTCGTGCCGATCAGTTATTACAAGTTATAACAATTTTTGCTGTTCTCCATAAAAATGCAGAAACAATTGCAAGTATTGTAATCAGCTTTTCGGCAATGAACGGCATTACGGCAAGCAGTCCCGAAAGAATTATAATAATTACAAACGGAAGAACAAGCGATTTCAATTCATCTGTTGTGGGTTCATATATTTTTAGCAAGCACAGTGCAGCGTATCCTCCAATACATAATACAACAAGTCCCGAAAGTATTTTTCCGGCAATGGAAAGCAGTCCTGCCGCTGTAACAAGTATTATTCCTGCACTGTAATTAAAAAGAAACAATATCAGCGAAACAACGGCAAATAGGATAAAAATTACAAATCTGATAGGAAACGAGAGGATCTTCAAAAATAATGTCATTGCTTATTCTCGCTTTCCTTTGACTTCATCAGATAAGGTTTGACAAAGAATCTTGTCTTTCCCGAACCTGAACCGCCGATAAGTTGAAAATCTTCTTCATCATTTACAAGACTGTTGATTGTAACATTGAAGTATTCCGAAATCTTCATCAAAGAAGCAAGGTTTGGTATTCTGCCGTTTTTCCATTTTGAAAGACTGGATAACGATATACCAAGCTCTTTTGTTATTTTGCTTGGTTCTGTATCCTTGCTTCTGCATAAAACAACGTATTTATCATAAAAATTCATGATACCCTCCACGATCAATTAAAAAGTCCTATTATCATCTCAATAACAATGAGTAAAACATATATACAACCGCCAAAATCTACAATCTTGGCTAACATTTCTCCACGATAGATGTTCAACTCTTTTTTTCTGCGCTTGTCCGGTGATATACTGCTTTTGATAAGTTCAAGTTTGTTTTTCTGCTGTTCAGTTCCCATATGGATAATCCAATAGAGAATACGGGTTACAGCAAAAACTATAATTATTTTAACCACTTGTATTGCCACTCCTTAATTCATTTTCCATAATCTGAATGACAATATCGCTTGATAATCTTGATATTTTTGTCCATTCTGCGATGTCGGCAATATCAGATACAATCATATCATAGCAATATTGGCGTGATAATTCAACACAATATTCCGTAAGAACATATGTATTTCCTACACCCATTTTAATAATTCCACGTTTTGAAAGTTCTGCAAAGACTTCTGTCATTAGCACTTTCGAGATAGCATAATCTCTTGCAAGAATACAATCTCCCTTTTTCTTTTTCTCCGAAATGATTTCCTGAACCACTTCTCTTAATATTTTGTCTTTAACTTTCATTGTTCATATCTCCTTATCTAAAAATTCCCACGGTGGGAATTTTTGTTTCCTCACTCTGAAATTCCCACGGTGGGAATTTTTTTCGATAGCTTTTCAAAATATTCCGTAAGCAATTTTTCTGCAAGTTCGTTTAACTCATCTTCACTTTGTTCGATCTTGAAACGGCTTGAAAGATTGTTATAGACACTGTGCTTATATTTCGGCTTGGGAAGTGGAAGAAATAACGCTGAAAGTTCATCAACAGGTACTTTATCACCATGATAATTTTCAACTATTTCAGCAAATTTTTTAGCAATAGCAGGAGTTATCTTCTTACTGCCCTCACGGTCAAGATATTCCACGAGAGTATCCTGATTTTCTTCAGTAAATCCCGAAATAGTGTCTGCTGCCGAAACACAGACCTTTTCTTCATCAAAATATCTTCGCAGTTCCGGAATGAGCTTTGATATGCTTATGTACCTATACATTGTAGTCGTAGACACACCAAACTTAGCGGCAACATCATCAAGTCCCATGTCTATTTCCTTACGTTTGGACTTGTATATTGAGAAAATTTTGCCGTATTCACTCGGAAGTGTTTTATTGCGCTGAATGTTGCTTTCTGCAACAAATTGAAATACTTCCTCATCGGATATGTTTCTGATAACACACGGAACAGACAACTTGTTCAGTCTTTTGGCTGCTTCAAAACGGTGATGTCCTGCAATTATCTGATAACCGTTATTGATTTCACGGACAATCAGGGGAGTAATAATTCCAATATCGGCAGCACTTAACGTAATCTGTTCAACCTTTTCATCATCAATATGATATGGCTGTTCAGCATTATTCTCGTCCTTATAGTGACTTAACAGACTTATGTTAAGCTCCTGTACTTTGTTGTATGTTTTTCCGAACGTATCGGAATACGACTGTTCAAGCGGTGAATCAAGCTTTTCCGGAGCTGTTTCAGGCTCTGTCATTGGCTGAGAAAATCCCGATAAATCTATTTTCATATTATCATCTCCAAATTTTTCTGCAAGCTCTTTTTCAGCCTTTTTCTTGGCGCAAAGGATCTGAGCTGCAATATTGTCTTTAATTATTTTTTCTTCTTCCTCGGCAGTCTTGCGCTTTCTGTAACCGTCTGTATCAAAGAACATTTCTTTGACGGTTTTTCTTGCTTCTTTCCCCTTTTGGTTATCCGAAAATTTCAAAGGAATTATGGCAAGTCCGAAACAATTCTCAAATGCCCAACATCTTCCGAAATCAGCGGCTCTCCATTCGTCAGGGATTTTATTCTCCTCACAGCCGTTAAGATTGGACATAAATCCGATAATAGTTCCGGCAAATACAAGATCAAGCGTATACAGATAACAGGAAGAAAAATCCTCCGTATTTATTTTACAACAGCTTCTGTAAGTTATCTTCGGAGTTGCCCGACATTCATACTTAACAGGCTTTTTTGTTTTCCAGTCACGCTCTGTAATAATGTACGGACAACCGTAACATTCATGTGCCGGAGAATAACCGTCAAGCGTATACCCTGTAGTTTCCGATGTACATGACTTTTCAAAAGTCTTTCCACATTTGCAGATATATGTCTGCATTTCATCACTTCCTATCTTTCTTTTTTGACAGTATTCATTCCAAGTTTCAGTACGGTATTTTCCACTGTAAATATATCTGTTTGTAAATTAAAGCTGCAATTTATTAGGAATGATACCTTTTCTTTCGTTTCGTTCAGCCTGTGCATAAATCGTGATACAGCCCAATCTTTTCAGACGTTCAACACGATATGCAGCGTTTTCAATATCTTTTGTAACAAGCAGATATATGAAAATCTTATATGTTTTACTCCATAAGACAACAGAAGATTTACAGTATTTTCAATTGCTTCAATCTGTCCGATAGTGTCACAGCTGAACCGGATATAACTTATCCATTTAAGTTTGGAAAGTATCTGTGCAACCCTATCAGTAACAAGACGTGCGTCCATGCCCTGATTCAAGTCAATATAATATCCGCTGTCAATCATACTCTCAAGCTGAGATATTCCATACTCACAAGCAAGGATATTGTTATCCATAAGAACAAGTTTCTTACTGTCCGGTCTTACAAGCTGTTTCCAATCTCGATAAGGCTTTATATCTCCCTCTTTTTCAGGAACATAACATCAACGGCACTTATTGGGACAACCACGAGTAATATAACCGATAGCATAATCACATTCCGGATAAATGCTGTAATCGGGAAACATATTTTCTATTTCAGGCGGCAGGACAGATTTTATATCATATCCTGTACCGCCTTTTATAGTATCGGCAGGAAGATAGGGATTTTCAGGTGTAAAATCAAAAATCTTACTTGAATATACTTTGTCAAATTTACCCATATGATACCACCATTCAACAGTATCACCGATTGACTTGTGGTACGCTGATATTTTCATCAGAGCATAATTTGGAAACTTGTTTTTACTCTTTACAAAATGTTCTTTTTCACTATCATGCAAGCCGATTTTCATTTATTTTCCTCTTAAAGAAATAATATTGTCTATTCATTTCGCTTGTTCAACAAGGCATTTTCAAGATTTGAAACACGACGTTGAAATTGCTCATCTTTAAGTTGATTGATACGTTTATGAAGCAGTTCATTTTCTTCTTTCAATCCCTCAACAATTTCACGGAGTTCTGCTACCTCGTTCTTGGTTTCTTTTTTCAGGAGCTTTTGCTTGCGGCGGTGTTCCTGATTCCATAAACGCTTTTTTTCCTTATTGAATAATGCCTGACAATCCGGACAGCGTTTCATTTTGATCAAGGCAAAATAATTGCCATCACCGTTGATATTGCCAAGATACTTTCTGCACACATCACACATTACATTTCCGTTTTTATCAATCATTTTTTACACCTTTTTTCTATTTGTTTTCAGCGGACAATTCATCATTTCGAGCAACGTTATTTACACGTTTTTTCATTGTGAAATAACGCTGTCCAAAAACGTTATTTACACGTTTTTTCACCGTGAATTAACGTTGTCCAAAACGTTATTTACACGTTTTTTCATCGTGAAATAACGTTGCTTTCACATCGTTATGTACACGTTTTTTACACGCCGTTATCGAAAATTTCCGACAAATTACAGCAAGGGAGCTTTAATTGAAAAAGTCATTGTTTTTTATGGACTGCTTTACGGTCGGACGGTGACGTTTTGGGATTCGTTCCGTTTCGTCAAGCAGTTCATTTGCAATTCTTGTCCGTTCTGACGTTAGCATTTCGAGCAGCTTTTTTGTTGTAAAATCTCCGGTCATCATTATCTGAACGTCTGTTTCAAGTCCGCCTTTGCCGCCATAAATCAAATGCAGATTTTTACTTACACACATATCAGGATCAATTGTAATTTCAAAGTCTGTAATCATGTTATCAATACATTCTAATTTGTTCCGGAGTTCTTCTGCCTTTTCAATACGCTCTTTGACTTCTTCCATATCCGGATTTACGAGATTGTCACGAGGGAGAAATACTTTGAAAAAAAGCCATGTCACAATTACCGTGAACACCATTCCAAAGAAAAAATCAGTCACTTTTCTCTCTCCTTTGAATTATTTCTTCTGCAATGTTCAGAAATGCTTTATTCAAACTGCTTTTGTCGGTTTCAAACTTGTCCGTAAGAACCGACTGTTCAGCTTGTGCAGGACAGAACGGTATTACAGTTTCAAAAAGAAATTTGCCGTACTGCTTTTTTATCTCGTTCATGATCTCTCCGGCAACAGATGTCCTCTGCTGTTTGTTCATCACGATTCCGAGAAGTTTCAGATTCCTGTTTGTGCTGTTGTTGATAGAAATTATCTTGTCGATCAGTCCGTGAAGTCCCATATATGAGTACAGTCCGCACTCCACAGGGATTATAATTCGGTCGCTGGCGTTCATGGCATTTGCAACAAGCAGATCAAGAAGTGTACGGCAGTCAAATATGATGTAGTCGTATCTTTTGAAATAATCATTGTGCATGATTTTTTTAAGTACATAACTGCTGTCGCTGTCATTTGCGATAAAAGATGTAATACCTGTAAGCAATCGTGAAGCCGGAATGTAGTCTACTCCGCTTTCAGAATGCCTTACCGCTTCTCCGTAATTTGTTTCAATTTCGGCAACGGCATTGTAAATGATTTCAGACGATGTAGGTTTTCCGTCAGGAACATATCCGAAAGCCTTGCTTGCATTGCACTGTTGGTCAATGTCAATCACAAGAACCTTTTTTCCCAATGCCGCAAGACCTCTTGCCGTATTTACCGAAACGGTAGTTTTTCCTACTCCGCCTTTTTCTGAAATGGTTGATATAATCATTTCTTTTTCTCTCCTCTTTGTATTGTATTAGGTAAGATAATAATATCATTCTGTAAGTTGTCCCTTACCTCAATTACATTTATTACCTTACCTCTATTACATATCATATCACACTTTTAATAATATGTCAATAGTTTAGAAATATATTTTACATATTTAACTAATATCCACTGCACGCTTTTTTGTCTGTTCCTGAGTTTGCTCGTTATGCTCTTGCTGTTCTGTTTCATTGACAAGAGAAAGATAATTTTCAAGAGTATCATGAGCCTTGTTCATTTCTATAACAACATTCTTATGCTCTTTATATTTTCTGAGGAGTTCTTCTCGCTCTGATTCCATAGCCGCCAATTCTTTTTCAAGACGTTTTGGTGACGGAATAACATTGCCGGAAATATTTTTTTTGAGCCAACGTTCAGAATATTCAAACACGGCAATTTCACGGCGGTGTGCTTCGTAAAATTTATTCTTGTTCCTTGACTGCTTATATTCTTTGTACACAGATTCGTTTTCCAAATAGTTATTTACATTTTTCAAAAGCTCGTGTTTTTCTTTTATGTCCTTGTCGCAATCATTCAATTTTTGACTGGTTTCAAATTGTTCCTTGTAACGATCATCAATTTTTTCTTCAAGCTCATCAATGGTATTTACTCCGTATTTGGTAAGAACACTAAGTGCGTCTGCCGCTATCTGCATATTCTGTACCATTGCCCAACGGC
Organism: uncultured Clostridia bacterium; assembly: GCA_947626755.1. Classification (GTDB taxonomy): domain Bacteria; phylum Bacillota; class Clostridia; order Oscillospirales; family Ruminococcaceae; genus RGIG8773. The sequence goes on along the minus strand of CANQTP010000079.1, from coordinate 4,380 downwards.
TAAGACCGACAGCACTTTCATCTTTGACTTGATATAGTCCGTTGTCTTTTGCAATTTTTGCCGAACGCTTTTTGATCTGACGTTCAATTCGTTTCCGTATCTGTTCGGGTTCATAGTACCAACCGAAATTTTTACGACTGCAACGTGTAAAGCGTTCCTGCAAATCTGACTTGAAAGACAAAGTATTTCCACGGAGCTTATATTCATAATGTTCCTCCTGCATTTTTTTCAAGAAGTCATCAAAGCTGTCGGCTGTCATTATACATTTGTCAATGGCTTGCTTTAATCTTCCTTTGTAGCTGTTGCCTTTCTGATCCTGTAACCATTCATAGTAAGATTTGCTGTAACCTTTTTCGGGAGATTGAATAATGCTTAGTCCGTGTTCGGCACAAATGATGTCGCTTATCTCTCGAAGCTGTTTCCAAGCAGGATTATTTTTTCTGTCATGCTCTGTACTGAATGACTTGCCGTCAATAAAATTACAACCATTGATTATGATATGATTATGAATACTTTTCTTATCAACATGAGTTGCTATTATATATTCGTATTTACCTTTCAGAAGTTCATCAGCAGTTTGTATTCCAATCTTATGAGCAAGTTCAGGTGTTACTTCTCCGGTCTTAAAAGACTGTATCATATGATATGCTAAAACCTTACCTGAATAATTAAATTCTTTTCTTGTATTTTCAAATTCTTGTGGAGCTGTAAGAGAGCCACAAGCAAATGTATCAATAAGAGTTTGTTCTTCTGTTTTATTAGGATCACATATGTAATCAACAGCTTTATTCACAGTAGTGTGAATTTTTTTTATTTTTGTGTAACTCATTTAATCTTCCTCGATTTTCTTTCCGAAACATTTCATAATTTCGATTTGCATTTTTTTCAGATTTTCCACTTCACTCTTGATACTCTCGTAATCTTCATGATAATAGTTACCCGTTGAATTGATTCGCTTAGCAATTTGATTCAAACTTGTTGCAACATTGCCGATAAGATAGTTAGCCTTACGCATTTCAGTTTCAAAGTTTTTGTAATCTTTGATAACAAGTTTACCGTCAATCACAAGTTTTCTGATGAATGCTTCACGGTTAGTTACATTAGCCGCAAGCATTTTTGCTTTAATGAATTTCAACTCATCTTCGTCAACTCTGAAATTTATCAGAATCTTTCTTTTCCTGTTTCTTGTTCTTTCTTTATCCTTATTATTCATAAATTTTGTCCTTTCAGCAAATCAGAGGGTTTGGGATACTTCCCAAAATGTGCTTGTGGCTATCCACAAGCGTTGCTTGCTATTAGAGAAAATCCCCCCTCAATTATTTTTTTATTACACCTATACCACAAAAACAAGTGACCTCAATTACTTTTGCATACCACTATATTAAAAAATTGAGTGACCTCACCTTTATGGCATTAAGCTGTGAGAGAAAAAAAGTCCCCCTATATATTATACTGAATTTTAGATGTGTTTGTAAATAGGAAATATTTTGTTAAAATAAAAAAATATATTTAGAAGTATTTACTTCACAATTGATATGTTGTATAATATAAGTATACAAAGACTTCCAAATTCTCCGCAGGGTAAAATCTGCGAGATTTGTAACCGGAGGTCTGACGTATGGACAGACAAAAGAAAAAATTCCGCCTTGCTGACGGAACAGAAGTAACTGCCGACAAAAAAATCTACACGGCTTACAAGAAATGCCGTAACAGAGAACAGTATCTCAATCGGAAAGAGAGATCGCATTCTGCATTTTCTCTTGATGATGAACGGTCACTAATTGTTGCCGACAGTTTCGACACGCAGGAAGAAGCAGAGAAAATTATTTTGCAGGAACGAGTTAGGGCAGCTATACGAATGTTGTCTGAAAAGGAACGGATTTTGATAAAGCAATATTTCTTTGACGGATTCTCAGTTCGTGAGCTTGCAAAAATCTACGGTATCAGCCACACTAAAATTCATCAGCAGCTGCTTGTTGCTATGGAACACTTGAAAGGCATTCTGTACAAAATCAAATAAGACTATTTGGTTAAAAAATCGAATCTTTCTTAATTTTTTGTAAACAACCCCTATTTACCGTTTACACTTTGCCGTAAAATTCAGTTATATATATAGAGGGGAAAATTTCTCTCTTTCGGAATGCGGTTTTTCTTTCTCCAATCTTTGCGGAGAAAAGCAACTTGAAAATTGAATAGACTGTATCGGAAACATAACCGACTGATTTTGTTTTGCTAAGACTACCTGAAAGAATATTTCTTTTTACAATCATGAACTGATTGCAAGCCTGCCACAGTGAAGTTAAGGTACGAGCGATAGAACGTTTTGCAAACGATGTACATACAGAACAGTCGGACAATGGGACTTCCGTGTTGAACGCTTCACAGCATTGCACGGCTTCACACAAGAATGTGATGGAACAGTTGATACCGACATCAGCTTGATTCATGTATGCGGTTGCTTACCGCTGTCCGGTACGGTCGTTAAACAAGTCGGAATTTACGAGGTGATAAAAACGGATATTAAATCCAACAGTAATGAATTTGTCAATGTTCAAAAACAGGTTCGTGAGTACATGGTAGGAAACAAAAAATATATTGTTACCGTCAGCAGAAAAACTTCCGATCCCGAAATTGTTATGAAGAAGCTGAAACAGATTGTCATTAACCATTCAGACATAGAATGTTAATGCAGTTTGGCTGCACTTATTATATAGGTATGGTACAATAAGAATGTACAATATTCTTGTTGTTGCCGCACTGAATGGAGGATTACAATGAACAGCGGTAACATAACGGCATTATACTGTCGGCTTTCTCGTGACGATGATCTGAATGGTGAAAGCAACAGTATCACTACTCAAAAAAGAATCTTGAAAAAATTTGCGGACGATAACGAATTTGAAAACTGCGAATACTATGTTGATGACGGTTATTCCGGAACAAATTTCAACAGACCGGACTTTTTACGAATGATGACAGACTGTGAGGATAAGAAAATCGGAACAGTCATTGTAAAGGATATGTCACGGTTCGGAAGAAACTATCTGGAAGTCGGATATTACACTGAGGTACTTTTTCCCGATATGGGTGTACGTTTCATTGCAGTCAATGACGGAGTGGACACTTTCAGAGAAACAGATGATTTCACACCGTTCCGAAACATCATCAATGAATGGTATGCAAAAGACATAAGCAAGAAGATACGGTCATCACTTAAAAGCAAAGGTATGTCAGGAAAACATATCAGCCGTTGTCCTTATGGTTACAAGCAAGGCAAGGACAATCAAGACTGGATTATTGATGAACCTGCGGCGGAAGTTGTTCGGTTAATCTTCAAACTTTTCATTGAGGGCAAAGGCTTTGTATCAATTGCTAATTACTTGACGAATCAAAAAATCCTTACTCCTGTAGAATATGCCAAATCACAAGGACGTTATCAGGAGTGGAATGTGCTTGGCGGTTGCTATTGGGCTTCAGCTACTGTTTCCAAAATTCTGAGTTATCAGGAGTATGCAGGGGATACGGTGAATTTCAGAACACATAAGGTTTCTTACAAAAACAAAAAGCAAGTTAAAAATGATGAGAGCGATTATGTGATTTTCCCTGATACACATGAGCCGATAATTGACAGAGATACTTTTGAACTTGTTCAGAAGTTACGCAAGGCACGAAAAAAAGAAATTGCAAAACCTGATCCTGATCCGCTTCGGGGCTTGCTGTTCTGTGCAGACTGTGGTGCAAGACTTTATTTGCAAAAACAAGTCGCTCCAAAACGTTATGAAAATCTTGACAGTTACTTCTGTGGAAGTTACAAACGAAGTAAGGATTTATGCAGCTCACATCGTATTCTTCTTTGCGATGTGAAAATGCTTCTGCAAAACGAACTTAAGTTTGTTACAGATATGGCAAAGGAAAATGCTGATGAACTGGCAAGATTGATTCAGGCAAAATCAGAAAAAGAAAACTCCACAAGCCGTAAAGCCTTGGAGCATGAAAAAAATCTTTGTGAAAAAAGAATTTTGGAAATTGATTTAATCATCAAAAAAATGTTTGAGCAATCCGTTATCGGTACTTTGAACGCTGAAAGATTTTCTTCTCTCACAGCCGACTATGAAAAAGAACAGTCGGAGTTGAAAACACAGCTTGACGAAATTACTCAGAAACTTTCTAAAATGAATGATGACATTTCTAACGTTGACAAATTCATTGCTGTTGCAAAAAAATATGCTGACTTTGAAAACCTTACTCCCGAAATTATTTTTGAATTTGTGGACAAGGTGATCGTTCATCAGACTGTAACTGATGAGGACGGAAACAAAAGTCAGAAAGTTGACATTATTTTTAACTACATCGGAGAATTTGGACATATTTGAATCTCTT
>CANQTP010000078.1 GCA_947626755.1 uncultured Clostridia bacterium | reverse complement strand
GGGGATAACCAAAATCGAGCATTGGGAGAACGGCAAGTGGGTGGACTGCGCGCCCGACGGATTCCCCGTGGCGGACAGTTTGTTATATTTCACCAAGGACGAACAGCTTGGCTTGGAATTCGGCTTTGATATGCTTGATGGCGGACTTTCGGAGGGGTATTACAGACTTACTCTTTACGCAGGTCCCGAGGGGCAGAACAGTTTCCCCTATTATGCAATATTCAACGCCCAAAAAGCAAAGTCGGGCTGGGTCAAGGAGGACGGCGTGAACAGGTACTACAAGAACGATTCCCCCTACACAGGCTGGCTGAAAAACAAGGACGGTCAGAAAAGATATGTGCTTGACGGCTGGCTTGTGAAGGACAGTATCCAGATAGGCGATACGCATTACATTTTCAATGACAATGGGTACCTTTCGGGACAGCAGAAGCTTGCCATTTCCGCCGACTGCGGAACAGTGACGACGGCTGACGACCATATCACGGTAAAGCTCACCATGCTTTCCGACGGTCACGAATCATTCGGCGCGCTTTCCTCTCTTGAACGTTGGGAGAACGGCAAGTGGGTGGAGTCGGGACTCGGGGAAATTCCCGTAACAATGGAGCTTCACGCCCTTGCCAAAAAGGGCGAAACCGAGGAACTTACCCTTTATCTCCATGATTTCAAGCTTACAAAGGGCATTTACCGTATTCCCATAAACAACCATGCGGACACCGTTGGAGTATTCTCCCTTGACGGAAAACCCATCGCAAACACTGCGGAGCCGAATGTTGAACACTTTAGCACATACACAATGTTTGAAGTTAAATAAAGTCGTGTAGAATAAAAGTTTATATAAAATCCCCGTTGCATGGTAAATTTCCTGTAACGGGGATTTCTTATAGTATTAGAGTTATTAATGCCATAAAAATGACTCCGGGGATCCCGAGGACTAACGCAACAAACGCCGTGAACCCGTTTAACGGCACTGTCGGAAGAAAATCAAGGTAGTGTACCGCAAGCAGAGCCGCCGCCCCGGAAACCATTCCGAGGACTGCGCTCCGCACAGGCTTTTCCCTGCGCATATAGTATATCAGCATTACCGCCGCCGCCAACACAAACGCGCCGTAAAATATCAATCCCGGATACCGATCCTGCATTTTATGTTATTCTCCTTTGCAACTCGTATAAGGTAGTCAAACCTCGACCGCATAGCCATTTCTTCGTAGATCAGCGCGTCCACAAGCTCCGGCTCGGCGGTCATGTCGTAGCTTTCGCGGATATGCTCCAGACGTTCCGTCACAAAATCAATATCTTCCAGTAATTGCCGCTTCATTGCGGACTCCTCCGCAGCATTTTTTTCAAAAAACCGCACGCGTTCCCCTCCTTAAAGCAGTAAATATCCCAGCGCAAGTATCAGTTTTATATCCGCATTCTCCCGCATCAGCAGGTACATCAGCAGCAGTATCATCAGTTTCTCGTTGTCAAATTTCAGGTCGGGAAAAATCGCCCCGCTCTTATGTATTTCCTGTTTGTATATATTATTGCTGTTATTCCTTTCGGTATTTTGTGAAATTGTCTGCGCGGCGCTTTGCTGTGTAACATTGTCTTGTCCGCGGGGAACATTCTGTTTTTGTGCGGCAGGCTCAAACCTTGCGGATCGCTGAACGTTCTGCCGCGGGGTCTGCGGTGTTCGGATATTCTGCAAATAGCGGTTCCCCTGTTCGGAATACTGTCTTGTCATTCTGTTCATCTCCCTTACCCGCTGTTCCGCCTCCCTGATACCGTTTTCAGACATTTTTTACCGCTCCTTGCTATACTTATAGTATATTTTCCAAATCATTCAACAAACCGTTTTCCCGTAATACGGTAAAGATGTTATATAATTTAAGGAGTTTTACCGCCTTGTCAATGCGCAGTTGTTTTTCCTCGGAAAGGTGGGGGCGGAGGGCGGAAAGAAGTTCGCAGTTCTTGTCCTTGGCGGAAGCCGCATTCAGCACTTGTATCAGGGCAAAAGGGTCTATGCCGAGCCCGTCTGAATTGCCTGTATCGGCAGGATCTTCCGTATTATCGGCATTGTCCGTGTCGGAGAACTCGCCGCCCGAGAACATGGCGGCAAGTTCCTGTATCTGACGCATACTCTCTTCATCGGAAAGCAGAGATTCGATTTTACGGGAAATATCCTCCATTATCTCGCCCCCCGGACTCGCAATGCGTAATGCGTAATTCGTAATGCGTAATTATAAGCAAACCGATAATTACGCATTACGAATTACGAATTACGAATTTGCACACCAATTAGCCTTGAAGTTTTTTATAGAGTGCTTGGACTTGGGGTGTTGTCATAAATTTTTCAAGCATTTTCGGGTTGTTAAGTACCTGATTGAAAGCCGCCGCCTCGGTGGGCTTCATGTTTTTAAGAGCGGCGTCAAACTTCCCTGTTTCAAGATCCCGTCTGAGACTTTCTTTGGAAACTCCCAGCTTGGAGCTTACCGCACCTATGAGCTGATCCAGTTTCTGCGGGTCTGCTTTTATGTTTGCCATGTAAGATTTTCCTTTCGTGTGAAAATTCTCCGCAAAATTTTAAAATTGTTCTTTCTTTCTCTTACAGAATATGTTATAATAGCTTTAAAAAGAACAAAACGGCAGATTTTTCATTTCTGCGGATAATACAGTATATGAAGGGGAGAATTTTTTGTGAGAATTATTGTGGTTTCCGATTCACACGGCTCGCGGGTACAGCTTGAAAAAGTTATACGAGCCAATCCCGAAGCGGATATGTTCGTACACCTCGGCGACGGCGAAGCCGAAATTGCCGAAATGAAGATAAAATACCCGGACATTGATCTGCGAAGCGTCCGCGGCAACTGCGATTTTTCAAAGGATTCCCCCGACTTCCTCGTTCTGGAAGCTATGGGCAGGAAGATATTCTGCACCCACGGTCACAGATATTACGTCAAGGACGGAACGGAGACTCTCCGCTCCGTTGCCCGTGACAACGGCTGCTGCGCCGCGCTTTTCGGGCATACCCATGAACGCCTTATCGCCCGCGAGGACGGCATTGACATCATGAATCCCGGCAGCTGCTCTTTCCCAAGAGACGGGAACAAGCCGTCCTACGGCTTTATAGACGTTACCGAATACGGCGTTTTTATGAATATCATTGACGTCGGTTTCTGAAAGGAAGTTTTTGTATGAAATTAAAAAAGCTCGCTGCAATTCTTGTTTCAGCCGCAATTTGCCCGATGTTTTCGGCTTGCGGGGGAAATTCCGAAACGATCGCCGAAAATACGGAAAATTCGGCGGAAACAACGGCGGAAACGACTGCGGAGACTCTTTCTCCCGAAGAACAGATACACAATGACATGGTAAAACGTTCTTTTGTGTCTTTCGGAAACACCTACCGCCTTGAAAATAAACTTTCCAAAGCCGCAGGCGGCGAAACGGTGACAGTGGCGTATCTGGGCGGTTCGATCACCGAGGGGATAGGCGCGCCCGACAAGGAAAGCTGCTATGCGAAACTTTCCTTTAACGCGCTTTCGGAAATGAACGGCGGGAATTTTGAATATTTAAACGCAGGACTGAGCGGAACGCCGTCCATACTGGGCAATCTCCGCGTTCAGAAAGACGTGCTTGACTATTCCCCCGATATTGTCTTTCTGGAATTTGCCGTAAATGACGGCATGGAGAATATTTACAAAGAGTCTTACGAGTCACTTGTGCGCACTATCCTGAAACAGGACAACGAACCCGCCGTAATACTGCTTTTCACCGTGACGAAAACAGGACATACCTGTCAGGAGCAGATGTCGCAGATAGGCGAACGCTATCAGCTGCCCATGATAAGCGTTCCCAATGCCATTCAGCCCGAGATCGAAGCGGGAAGAATGACATGGGCGGACTATTCCGACGATGACGCCCACCCCAACACCGAGGGACACAAGCTTGTTGCAGAATTTATTGAAAATTATTTCACACAGCTGATGATGAGAGATACTGTTGATACGTCATATGAAATGCCCGTGCTGCCCAAGTTCGGCAACGACTACGAAAGCGCGTTCCTCGCGGAAGCGGACTATGACAATTCCAACGAAAATATCCGGATACAGGATACGGGAAGTTTCCCCGTTACCGCAAGGCGTGTGGCGGATTTCGAGAAAGGCGCGTGGCTGTATTCGGGCGAAGGACAGCAGCCGCTGAAAATGACCGTCAAGGGCAATGCTCTGTTCTTTGTCTGCAAGCGCAACAACAGCAGTTCCATGGGAAAATTTGACGTCTATGTTGACGGCGAAAGAATTACTACTATCGACACAAACCAACCCGACGGCTGGGGCGAACCATACGCTTTTCAAGCCGTCAAATGGCAGACTGTCCATGAAATGAATGTGGAGATCGTTCCCACTGCCGACAGTGCGGGAAAAACAATTGAGATCTTCGGTATCGCGGCTTCTCAGGTGGAAGAAATAACATTTTAGAAATAAAATTTTTAATGAGGAAATTTATGAAATATTCTATACTATCCGTAATATTGATACTAAGTATTACACTTTGCAGCTGTTCTGTTGTTGATGAAACTGCGGGAACTGTTCCGGAAAGCAGCAAAATTTCCGAAACAATGACGGAGACCGAAGCGGAAACTGCCGCACTTCCCGACCCTGCGGAAACGCTTCTTGAAAGTATGTCCGCGGAAGAAAAGATAGGACAGGTGATCCTTGCAAGATTCCCCGCCGATCCCGTTTCCGATATGGAACAGTACCATTTTGGAGGATATACCCTTTATGCAAAGGATATTGAGGGACAGACGCCCGAAAGCCTTTCCGAAAAGTTTCGCGAAATAAGCGGCAAAGCTGCCGTTCCGCCCTTTTTTGCCGCCGATGAGGAAGGCGGAGAGATCGTCCGCGTAAGCAAGTACCCCGCCTTTGCGGAAACTCCCCTGCCTTCGGTGCAGGAAATGCTTTCCGACGGCGGAGATGTTGAAACTTGGGCAAACGAGATGGCGGACATTCTCCAAAATGCAGGAATTGATCTCAACCTTGCTCCCGTGGCGGACGTTGCGGAGAGTAAAGGCGACTACATTTACAGCCGTACCTGCGGGCTTGGGTACGAGGAAACGGGAGAAATCATCGGGCGGATAGTTTCGGTTCTAAATGAAAGGAATGTTGTAAGCTGCCTGAAACATTTCCCCGGCTACGGTTCAAATGTTGACACTCACACGGGGATCGCCTTTGACTCACGGACAAGCGAAAGCTTTGAAAACGGCGACTTTATCCCCTTTGTAAGCGGAATTGAAGCGGGCGCGCCTATGATAATGGTAAATCATAATATTGTGGCTGCTTACAATGAGACGATTCCCGCAAGTCTTGCTCCCGAAGTCCACAGCGCTTTGCGGGATCTGGGATTTGAAGGTATAATTATTACGGACGATCTGGGAATGGACGCAATTTCCCTGTATTCGGACGATCCCTACGCTGACGCTTTCCTTGCAGGAAATGATATGCTCTGCGTAAGTGACGGAGCAGCTTGCTATGATTCGCTTTCAGCGGCATACCAAAGCGGAGAAATTTCAGAGGAGCGTCTTGACGAAAGCGTTTTACGGATACTGACCGTAAAGATCGGTTACGGAATAGCAAGCTAATTGACATATCTGATTGAAAGGAATGAACGGAATGACAAGGGAAACTCCCATTAACGAACTTAAAGGCGTTGGCATAAAGCGCGCGGAACTTTACAAAAAATTGGGGATATTCACAGTCGGCGACCTGATAAACCATTTCCCCAGACGGTACATCGACTTTACACAAACGGTTCCCGTCAGCGAAGCGCCTATCGGAGAACACACCGTGATAAAGGCTCTTGTCATAAAGAAAAACCCTGCCGCGCGCATAAGGCAGGGTCTTGTGCTTTATAAAATTTTTGTGCAGGACGATAACGGAGAACGTGTCACAATAGTTTTTTACAACAACCGCTTTGCCGCCGATGCTTTGCAGGAAGGGGAAGAATACTATTTCAGCGGCAAGATTACGGGGAATTTCACCCGCAAGGAAATGAACACTCCCACAGTTCTGAAAACCACCGAGACGGATCTTTTAAGACCGGTCTACCCGCTTACAGAGGGACTTTCTGCCGCAATGGTGATAACAAATGTTTCGGAAGTGCTGAAAAGTGCCGACGACAGTTTCTTTGCGGATATGCTGCCCGACAGCATACGGCAGGAATTTTCCCTTTCAACATACGAATACGCACTTCGGAGCATACATTTCCCGAAAGACGAATACGCCGTTCAAATTGCAAGAAAGCGGCTTGCTTTCGATGAACTTTTAAAGCTCCAGCTTGGCATGATGATGATAAAAAGCCGCACAAGAACGGCAAATTCCTGCAAGATGAGCAGAGAGACGGTCATTATGGACGAATTTTTCTCATCGCTGCCCTTTGAACTTACAGGCGCGCAGAAACGCGCTGTTTCCGAGATCATCGGGGATATGTGCGGAGAAACTCCCATGAACAGGCTCATTCAGGGCGATGTGGGTTCGGGAAAAACTGCCGTTGCGGCGGCAGCGGCGTATTTTGCGGCAAAGAACGGCTTCCAGACTGCGCTTATGGCGCCGACCGAGATACTTGCTTCACAGCATTACAAAACGCTTTCTGAAATGCTCGGCGCGCTTGGGATAGAAGTCTGCCTTATCACAGGTTCAATGACGAAAAAGCAGCGCGCTGCCGCGGCGGAACGTCTTGAAGCAGGCATATGCCATGTGGCGGTGGGAACTCATGCGCTTATTTCCGAAACAACGGAGTTTGACAAGCTGGGACTTGTTATCACCGATGAGCAGCACCGTTTCGGAGTGAATCAGCGTGCGGCTCTTGCAGTAAAGGGGAATGATCCCCACAAGCTTGTAATGTCCGCAACGCCTATTCCCAGAACGCTTGCGCTTATAATTTACGGCGACCTTGATATTTCTATCCTTAACGAACTTCCAAAAGGACGGCTAAAGGTGGAAACTTTTGCGGTAACAGCTAAGCTTCGTATGCGGGCGCTGGGATTTGTGAAAAAACAGCTTGACGAGGGACGGCAGGGGTACATCGTTTGTCCCATGATAGAAGAGGGAGATCAGGAACTTGCGGCGGCAAAAAAATACGCGGAGAGCCTGAAAAATACCGTTCTTGCGCCTTACAGGACGGGACTTCTTCACGGGAAAATGTCCGCTGCGGAAAAAGACAAGGTGATGTCCGCTTTTAAGGATCATGAGCTTGATCTTCTTGTTGCGACCACAGTGGTGGAAGTTGGTGTGGACGTTCCTAATGCAACGGTGATCGTAATAGAAAATGCGGACAGGTTCGGACTTTCGCAGCTTCATCAGCTCCGCGGACGTGTGGGACGGGGACAATATCAGAGTTACTGCGTTCTCATTGCGGAAAATTTCACTGACGAATCCCGTCAGCGGCTTGAAGTTATGGCAAAAACTTCGGACGGATTTGAAATTTCGGAGTACGATCTTAAAATGCGCGGTGCGGGAGATTTCTTCGGCAGCAGGCAGCACGGACTTCCCGACCTGAAAATTGCGGATATTGCCGCGGACAGAGAACTTCTTGCGGATTGCAGCCGCGCGGCAAAAGAACTTCTGGAAAAAAGTCCCGATCTTGCGGAATACCCGCTTCTCCGCTCCGAAACAGAAGAATTGTTCTCGCGGAACAACAACGCGGCGGAAGCTTTGTGATACGGGCTGCCGAAATGTGTATTTCTTTACAAATTATTGTTGAAATCCCATGAAAAAAATGATATAATGTGTAGTTGAAATATTATTGATAATGACAAACTGCTTTTTAACCGTGCAAAATGCATATAAAGCCGATTTCTCAAAAGAAATTTTTGTGAAATGTTACAAAAGTTAAAAACCAATGCAACAAAACAGCGGGTTTTTGCCACTACTTAAATGACAGGTCTTTAAGGGCAGAGAAAAGCGGTTATAATGTCATTATCAGCATAAAATAAAAAGAGTTGTTGAGAGGTGATGTTATAACATGGATACAAATTTCGCCCGATGCGTTAAAAAAGCACGGGACGGTGACGCGGACGCGTTCGCCGAATTGTATTCCGCAGTTTACAAAGAACTGTACCGCATTGCTCTCGTAAACCTTAAAAATCAGCATGACGCTTCCGACGCGGTTAGCGACGCAGTTCTGGAAGCATTCTCCTCCATAAAGAATTTAAGAGATGAAAACGCATTCAAGGCATGGATGATCAGGATCCTTACTGCAAAGATAAAAAGAAAGCAGAAGGAATATATAAAGAACCGCGATCACCTGACAGACCTTGACGACATTGAAAGTGTAGAACAAGAGAAAGCCGGAGAGATAAATTACGGCGGATTAGAAATAATGGAGGAATTCAGAAAGCTGAACGAGGACGAAAGGCTTGTTTTATCACTGAGCGTGGTTTCCGGCTATACAAGCGAGGAAATTGCCAAGATCACGGGTTCGTCTGCAAACACCGTAAGATCAAAAGCGGCAAGAGCCAAGATAAAACTCAGGAAGATGCTCGAAGAACGCTGAACGAAAGGAGGTCGGAATTATGAAGTTTGAAGAAAGATTGAACGCGCTTATAAGCGAGGTCGAAGTTCCCGATGAACTTTCTCCTCAGAACATAGCAGCTATGCTCAAAGCTGAAACAAAACAGTCCCATGTCAGAGCGGATAAGAAAAACATAAGAATGTCCGCAAACGCTTCTGCACAACGCCGTACTATTATGATAAGGACTGCTGCTGCCGCTGCCGCGTGTACCGTTTTCGCGGCGGGAATGTTAGCGTACAACAGCTCCGAAAGAAAACAGCAGGAGATCGAAGAACGCATCGAGTACGAGGCGGTATCTCCGGATTCCTATGACGATCTTTACAATATCTACACGGACATCTATCTTAACGGCGGCGGATCGGACAGACCCGACGGTTACGGAAACGAGACCGCGGTGGGCGATGAAACTGCTTCCCCGGATAAACCCATAGAATATTCGGTGACAGTTCCTGATATGACAGAGATCCCCGACAGCGGATTTACGGATATGAACGGTTCGGAACTGAGCGTTTCGGGCTCGGATATAGTAAAGAGCGACGGAAAATATATGTACTGCATCAAGGACAAGACATTATATATAGTTTCGCTTGAAACTATGGAAACTGTTTCACAGATAGACTGCGCGCTTGATCCGCCTATTGAATTCTATATCGACGGCGACAGTCTGATACTGGTTTCTACAGAAACAGGGGAGCGACAGGCTATAAACAGTGCCGCGGAAAATGCCGCTCCCGATGTGAATGTCGGAAATTCTCCAACCGGATCTGATGTTCCAGCAAACGATCCGGACACTTACCAACCGACAGTTTATAATAATTCCGACATGACGGAACAGAAACAAAGCGATGACAAAACAAGCATACAGAATAGTTCGGCGGAGGAAGCCGATACCCTCCGCAAAGGGGTAACAAAAACGTCCGGGATAAGCACAGCGGTGGAAATTTACGATGTGACGGACAGGACGGCTCCGATACATAAAACTTCATACAAGCAGAATGGCAGTTGCATAGCTTCAAGGCTTGCTGACGGAAAGCTTTATACAGTGACGGCGTACACCGATTACAGAGTAAAGCCTCTTGACGAGCAAGCGGATCTTGACAGTTTTGTTCCTGCCTATTATATTGATGGGGAGAAATTTTTCCCCGACGCGGGAGATATAATCGTCCCCGCAGGCGCAAACAGCACAGACTACACTGTTATCTCGGCAATAGACACGGAAACGCTTTCGGTATCGGTACAGGCGGTACTGGGAACGAGCAGCAACGTCTATTGCTCCGCAGATACTTTATATATAGCAGGTTCGGGAAAACGGGATCGGGAATACAGCATTATTTCCGCATTCGACCTGACGGAAAACGGAATAAAATACCGCAGCGGCGGTTCGGTGGAAGGAACTGCTCTCGGCGGTCAGAGCATGAACGAATATGAAGGCAATTTCCGCATAGCTACAAAAATTACCGATGAGGACGGGATCACTTCACATTCGGTATATGTTCTGGATAAGACATTGACGGTAATAAACAGCGCGGGACAGCTCCTGCCGAATGTGAACGTTACGGCGGTGCGTTTCGAGGGAAAATATGCAAAGCTTTTTGACGGAGAAAACGCGGCGGAAGTTCTTGATCTTTCGTCATATCCTCCGACGCTGACAAAAGCGCAGGCGGCGGAAGCGTCATATTTATACAATTATTCCGAAAACAGACTTCTTGGGATAGGAAAAGCAGAACCGAGCGGGATTTCCCTGACGATGTATGACACGGAAACGGGGATCACGGTGGGAAGCATAATTTTTGCAGAGGACGAGTCGGAGATTTTTTCAAAAATATTCACCGACAGGCGCGCGGCACTGATAGACAGTGACAACGGGATCATAGGGATCCCGATATACACCCACACGGAGTTCGGGACGAAAAACTGTTATTATGTATTTGAATTTGCCGATGATGTGGGATTTATCAGCAAAGGCAAGATAGAATACACCGACATTGACGACAGTTTTGCATTTGAGCGCGGATCTGTAAGCGGTGATGTGCTTTACATAACAAGTCCGGGACGGATAATCGCAGCACAAAAAGATGATCTGAAAATAATCGGCGTATACGATGTATAATGCGTAATGCGTAATTCGTAATGCGTAATTATTAAGCAGGCTGAGCCTGCACGCGTGATTTTTGAAAAAACCGCCTTTCGGCGTTTTTTTCAAAAATAAGAGTTAATAAAAATCCCCGCCTTTGTGAGCGGGGATCTGCCGCATAAGGCATAAATTGTCTTATGTAGCAAGTTATTGCAGACCGAAACTGATGGACAGGGCGCTGTTTACCCGGGTCATGGCGGTGGGGTCAA
>CANQTP010000077.1 GCA_947626755.1 uncultured Clostridia bacterium | reverse complement strand
ATCAGCGCCGAAATAAATATCTTCATAAACTTTTTCTCGCCGATAGTCACCCTCAGGCAGTCGCCGAATTCGCCGACATTTGGGTATGTTTTGATCAGTATCTTCTTTTCATGTTTCATTCGCCCAACTATTTTCTGAGCATTGGTTTTTGGCTTAATGAATAGGAAATTTCCTGCTTCGCCTTTGTGCGGATAGCCTTGCTTATCTAACTCATTTATCAGATAATCACGCCCCTCATTGAATTTGCTGATAAGACTATCAATCATACCGGGCGTTTCCAAAATCCTCTCGGCAAATAGCATTGCAAAAGCATTTGTATTATGTGGAGTGCAGAGTTTCTGTACCATCTTTACACCGTCAGACCACCCGGCAACATATCCAAGGCGGCAGCCTGCCATTGAACATAACTTTGAAAATGTACGAGTGACGAATATATGCTCCTGAGTAAGTGCATATTTCATAAATGTTTCCGGATAGAAATAGTGATACGCTTCATCAATTAAAACAGTTATCTGTTTTTGTTTTGCAGCCGAAAGGATCTTTTCAAATTCCTCAATCGTATAAACATTGCCCATAGGGTTATTCGGATTCAGAAGTATCAAAAGCTGCGTATCGTCTGTGAGGTTATCTATGATATTATCAACATCCATCGTCATATCGTCGTTATATGGAACCTTTACAAAATTTCTGCCGTACATTTCGGAATAAACCTGAAACATAAAATACGACGGCACCACGCCGACTATTCTGCCGTTTTCCGAAGTAAACGCTTGAATTATGTAGCGTATCCCCTCAGCCGAACCATTGACAAGACATATATGTGAAATATCAGTTTCCAAATGTCTTGCAAGAACTTCTGTAAAATGCAATGTTTCCGGATACTGCGCCACTAACTGTGGTGTAACTTCCGACAAAACTTTACCGATAAAGTCCTCCGGCAAACCGCCGGGATTTTCGTTCAGATCAAGACGCAGATAATCTTTTCTCTCGTTCTGGTCAAAAATTCGGTAAAGGTTTTCTATTGCAGGATTACTATAATACATATTTAGCTCCTTTTCTATTGTAAAATGCGATAAGTTCTTCCTTGCTTTTATAACTGTTGATTTTTGAAATATGATGTCTCATCACCGTCAATTGTTTTTAAATAATCACGATATGGAACTTCCGCATCAAAAATAACCGTTCCATGCATATTTGGCAAATGTTGAGGCGTGTTGTAATCCTTACCATAGTAGGCGGTCAGTATATCATCAGAATTCGTCGGGACAGGAAACTTCATCCATTCAAACTGTACAAATTCTTGTTTTAAAAACCGGTTCTTTTCAAGATAATGAACATTTTTAAGATCTGATATCCACCATAATTTATCAACAAATTCGGAATCTTCCCATTTCATAGCCTCGGTTCTTGAAAGAGAATAAACTTTTTCAGGTGAGCAGTATAAAAGCTTGAGCAAATAACCCAAAACAATTTTAATGACACTTTTTATTTTTTTGTTGCTATCAAATTTTGAATTCATAATACGGATCATTGTTCTATAGCGATTTTGTTTATTGATTGTTTTGATTAATATTTTTCGATCTTCCGGCGTGCCGTCCAAAACAAATATATCAATAAATATTCCCTGATTAATCGAAGGATTTTTCCCTTGGTGTGGCAGTATGCCTGTTGTTTTAGAATTTCTCAGATTAGCATGGCAGTTATAATACCCACGATCGGAATAAGCCGTTTGCAAGAAATACGGTTCCTCAAAATATTTCTGTCCATTGTTGATTAACTGCTCGAAATCATCTCTGAGCATAACAATATCAATATCATCATCCCACGGAATAAAGCCTTTGTCCCGAATTGCCCCTAACAAGCTGCCTCCATCTAAAAAGTAATGCAGCCCCATCTCTCTGCACACTTCATCCAGCTTACATAATAAGTCAAGCTCCACCGCCCATACTTTTTTCATCTTCTCCGTGACCGTGTAGCCGCACCGAACCTCTTCATCTAAAAAGTGTTCCGGCAATTCTATCTTAATCGGAAGCATTTTTCCTGACTCCTTTCTTTAACATTTCCAAAGCTGTATTTATCAGTTCTTTCAGCATATTGTCTTTCATGAGAAACAAAAGCCCGAAATATACTGCAATGCCTGCAATAACCTGAATTGCTATTACAACTATATCCCCATATGACAGAGACTTTCCAATAATCAAAACAAACATTAGCATAATAAATCCGCTTAATACTCGTTTCCAACTCAATTTCAGCAACAGCTTCACTGACATATAATCACCGCTCATGTAAACATAAAGTACAGTGATGACCGATTCAGCAATAATAGATGCCATTACTGCACCTGTTGCACCAATAAAATGGATCAGTAAAAGGTTCAAGATCAGATTTACAACCGACCCTAAAACTATGACTCTTGCGCTTCGCGCTCTTTGACCGCCGGGGGTGTAATAATTTGCGCCAAGACAATTGCTTATCCCGACAATAATAGTCAGTGGCGACATATAGCGTAAAAGTTCAATAACCGGCTCATATCCCGAGCCAAAGAAAGCGGGCACAAATTTGTTTGCTACACCGATAATTCCGAATGTACACCCAAAACCTATTAATAAAATATAATCCATGGTTTTGTAAATACGTTTCTTTATTTCTTCATTTTTCTTTTCCGCAAACAAATAGGATATACGCGCACTCATAACACTGTTGATCGCAATAAAAGAAACAGTATAGGTCATCCGCATAATCTTATTCGCCTGCTCATAATAGCCGTTCTGATATGTATCATGCGTTATTGCGCCGATAAGTGTTTTGTCAAGAACGGTATATATCGAAGTTGCTATAGTCGGGACAAAATAAATAAGTGTCTCCTTAAAATGCTTCTTAAAAGTCAATGTCTTAAAATTAACTTTTGCAAGCGTTTTGGGCAGATATATCCACATAGAAAGATTACCCAACATAGTAACCATTGAATTGATCACAAAATAGAATACCAAATCTTCCCGCTGCTTCACAAAAGTAAACAAAAGGACGATCCCGGCAATTTTAAAAAATGAATTGCAAATGACGATATTTTTGATCCGTTCAAGTCCTGTGAAATACCACGATATATCGAACATGGTTCCAAGCAGAACAGGGATCAAAGCGATGAAATAAGGTCTATACTGTCGGCTGAATATGATCACAACACACCAGACAATAAGGCATATTGTTGTTGTCGCAACTGTCATCAGCTCAATTTCCCAGAAGAGCTTACTCGACTGTCGTTTATCGTCACGATGCTGTGCGATCTCTCTTGCCCCATAAGATACCGTTCCAAGCGCTGCAAACAGTGTAAAGTATGTCATGATCGAATATGTGTAACTGTAAACACCAACACCATCAGCTCCTAATACACGAGATATATACGGTGTTGTGACAAAGGGAGTTATTAAAACAAGTATCTCATACATAGTACGGTATATGTAATTTTTCTTAACACTCGGTTGCGACAATAAAACATCTCCTTCATAATGCGATAATGCTTGCAGACAAAACCGTATCGTTCACTTTATTTTTTACTCGGGTTGAATGCCAAAAATCAGAGTTCACTTTTGGGATCGTTTGTTAATATACTGCTTTACATATAAAATTACAAAAAAGAGACAAATATCAATAAGCAGTCTAATAAAAACTGAAAGATAACTATTCATTCTACCATCAATTAACGGATACCAGATTCCATCCATATAATGCACCATAAACAGCAAAATAGAATATTGCCCCATTTTGCATATAGGATTCATAACAAATCCGGGAGTGAACTTACATAATATCTGACAAACATATATGCAAAACAAACTACCCGCTATTGCGCATATTATACACAAAATTGGATATCTTCTTGAAGTCATTCCGAGATATGTATCGCAGATTACATATTCTATAAGCAGCCCCCCCCCCGCAAGCATTGCAGATGTTACACATTTAAAAGTAGAAAATTGAATACCTTTGTGTTTTAGAATTTGACCACAATGATAAAATACAAACGAAAATAAGGCAAGATCGAAGGAAAAAGGAAGTTGTATCCAATGACCGATCAGCATTCCTAAAAATGTAATACAAACGGAAATAAGCGTCAAATGCTTTTTTGTCAGGCATTGGAGAACATCATATATATTTCTTAAAATAAACAATACGACCAAAAACCATGTCATACCCATTGCCGGAATATTTAGTCCCCAAAATTCATATTCTTCGCCACCGGCCCATATTGCTGAAAAAAACATCTGTGGTAAAGAATAATTCACGCGACCTATCAGCAAGTATATCAGAGTGCGAGTAATCCAAAGCAGATAAGCAGTAAGCAACAGTCCTTTAGCCGTCTTTTTTACTCTCTGTAAAATGTCTTGTTTTGTTTCTGAACATTTTGTTGTATAACCACTTAAAAGAAAGAACAGTGGCATATGAAAAGAATAAATTGCTCCGCGAATAATCGTGGGAATACTTGAGTGCCCAACAATAACCAAAAGCATTACAACACCTTTTGAGAAATCAACCCATAATATTCGATTTTTTTGTTCCATTATATCATTCACTCCGATCGAGCTGTAGGTATTTCTGCTTTGAATATGTGCATGAAAATGCATAACCACAGGCAAGTATAAATATCATCGCTACATCATATTGGAAGCTTGAAATAAACAAATTAAATACGATCATAACGCCAAAGATCAAAACTCGCATAAACAATTTCCTGTTTATGCGCCTTGCCGCCGGTAATGCCACTATGAATGGCGCCGCATAAAATAAAATCATATAAATCCCACCCTGTGCCAATAGCAAAGTAAGACCCATCGACAGTCCGTTATTTGGCCTATATACACTAAAATTTTGAATAATTTCATTTGTTTCCATATATCCAGCACCAAACATCACATGATTTTTCCAAGTATTGACCGCTGCTCTAACATCATCCATACGTATAAGGTATGACATTGTAGTAGATTTATCCTCAAGCAACAAGGATGTTCCTATAGATGCTCCTATTACTATTGTAACAGTAAAAAATATTTTTTGAATTAATTTTGATGTACTTTTAGCGGGATGTGTAAATAGATATGTCAATGCTATCAGAATCATAACAGCAATAAGTCCCTTTGTCGAAAGTGTGGTCAACATTGTAACAACCAAAAGAGCTTTTTGCTTAAGTGATATTTCTTCCTTTTCTGCCGGGATCGCAATCGCCAATGCCATTATTAAATAGCCGCTAAACCCGGGTGCTTCCGCATATATCCCTGTATTTCTGATTACCGGCTGACCAAATAATTCGGCTGCCTGAATTCTGTTCTCGAAGTAAAGCCAAAAATAATTGACTGTGGTATTATAGTTTTCACCCCAAATATATGGTGTTGAAACGCCATTTATCAGCCCAAGAACTGAGCCAAAAAGCCAAAAGAACAAGCTTATAGAAGCAACAACACTAACTACATTAACAAACACCTTTGCAAATTCTCTAATTTTCCCATTTCGTATCAGAGTATTACAAAATGAGAAGAAGATAACAAAAATGAGTACAAATTTTATAAGATAACTTAACGGATTTGACCTTGTTACTAAAAGATAAAAAAGCAAGTACATAACTAAAAAAAATAGAATCAATAACGACTTGTGATTGACCCGTATTTTCCCATGATAAAAACACCCTATCACGCAAAACAAAGCCAACAAGATATATTGAATATTATATATACCATCTATTAACGCAAACGGTAATGTTAAAAACCACATACATGATGAACCCATTAAAAGCGACAAGGCAATAATATACATAATTATTTTATAACTCGACAATTTTAAGTGCATCTTTTAACTCCTTATTATAGGATCAATTCCAACATTCTCTCCACGATCTGATCCATGCTGTAATACCTATACTCTCCTAAACGACCAATAAACGTCACTTTATCATTCGGTATCGCTGCATATTTGCTATACAATTCTTTATTCTCATTTGTCGGAATAGGATAGGACGGATCGCCGTCGGAACCGGGAATTTCTTTGGCAATCACTGTATTTGCAGCTTTACCGCGATAAAAATGCTTAAATTCCGTGATCCTCGTATAGTCATAATTATTAGGATAATTGACGACCGTCACAGGCTGATATTGCTCAACAGGATAGGTTTCAAACTTGAATGTCACGCTTCGATACGGCAGTTTCCCGTAACGATAGCCGTAATACTCGTCTATAGGACCGCTATAATAGATGTGGTCACATTCGATGTTATTTTTAATTTCTTTGTAATCCGTGTTAAGTAAAATATGAATGTTTGGGTGATCCAAAATATTTTGGATCATCTTTGTATATCCCTCTTTTGGAAGTGCTTGATAGCGATGTGTAAAATAGCGGTCATCACGGTTTTTTCTGATCGGAATACGGGCGACGATCTCCGGCGGGAGTTTATCACAAGGAAGTCCCCACTGCTTTTCCGTATATTTTTCAAAAAAAGCATGGTAAAATTCCGATCCGATCTGACTCTCAATAACGTCCTTCACACAGTTGATCTCTGCCGGACTTGTCCGATGAGCCGCAAAATACTCGTCCACCGTTTCGGCTGTATAGCTTGTTCCAAGGAATTTATTGACAGTGTCGAGGTTGATCGGCATGGGATAAAATTGCCCGTTTACATTTGTGAGTACTTTATGCTGATAATCTTCCCACTCTGTAAAACGTGAAAGAAAATTCCATACTTTTTCCGATTCCGTACGAAATATATGTGGTCCGTGCTTGTGAATCAGGATGCCGTTTTCGTTACGGTAGTCATAACAATAACCACCTATGTAATTTCGTTTTTCAACAACTAAAATCTGTTGATCCTTTTCTTCCGCCAAGCGGCGGGCTAATACGGAGCCGGCAATTCCGGAACCAACGATCACTAAATATCTATTCATATCAGGAAACCTCTTTTTTTAAAGAATGAACTAATTTATGTATAAAATCATAAAAATGGAAATGTATTTTGTCCAAAAACATAGTAAGGAATATTGTCTCTTTTTTTTCTTTTTTACCATATTTAATTATTTCATTATATAAATTCATATGATTTGTTTTTGTATAATTGATAAACGAGATCAATTCCTCCTTCGATTGATGTCTATCATTTATTTCAAGCAGTATACGCACTTGGTTTGTAAAAAGAATGTTTATCATTTTTTCTATAATATGCAAATTTGCTTCTGGGATATTGCCCGACACTTCATTGTAAAATTTCAACAGTTTATTATACACAACAAGATGCTGATCTCTTCTTTTAACCATATTCGTCAGCGCAACACTTTGATTATCATTTCCCAAGCGATAAACATACACCGGTATATTGGATATTAAAGCATTGGATATACGGCAAGAATAAAACGCATCATATTCAATGTCTACAAAAAAGCATTTTTCCGTTATTTCTGTAAAATTATCCTTCAACAAGGAAGTCTTAAAAGTCAATGTAGGTAAACTAAATTCGCATTTTTCAGCTATATTTTCAATTTGAATTACTTTTTCAAAGTCATTAAATGTACAATGTAATATATTTTGTAATTGCATATCATTGCTATTCATATAGAATTTATAATAAGGGGAAATAATAGCATCAACTGAGCAGTCCCGCGCTATTTTTACCAAGTCAACGATCCCATCCTTTGTAACCCAATCATCTGCATCAACAAGTTTAAAATATTTTCCGGATGCTGTCTTAATGCCGGTATTAATAGTCGAGCCATGTCCTCCATTTTCTTTATTGATTAAAACGAAGGTATTGGGATATTTTGAGACATATTTTTTTGCTATTTTTGCAGTGTCGTCAATTGAACCGTCATTTACGATTAGCACTTCAATATCTTCTAAAATCTCTTGAATCACAAACGAACTCAAACATTTTTCAAGCCATTTTTCGACATTATATGCTGCTACTGAAATTGTAAGATATTTCATTGATAGTACCTCCTACAGTTATTGTTTGCATTTATTTCATATAATTTTACATCTGAATCAATTCTACAGAGACCATCATATATATTGCTTAAGTTTTGTGCCATCCAAACCAATCCATATTTATCATCAACCTTGCATCTCCTTCTTTTACCAATATGATTTTCTACTATCTTAACAATTTCATTCGCCCAATGATTTATATCATCGCCTAAATTCAAGCGATGAATCAATTGAGTAATATAGACCTCATCCGGTATAGCCTCTGATGCTATGCAAGGCAACTCTGTCGCTTGTGCCTCACATAAGGTCAAAGAAAATCCTTCAAATAATGATGGACAAATGTAAATATCCATAGCATTTAACAATTCATTTGTATCAGAACGAACACCCAATAATTTAACATATTCCGAAATGTTATATTGACTTGCCATATTACAAATCTTTTGATCCCATTCAGATGAATACGGCCCGACAAGCAGCAAAACTGCATCAATTCCACGTTTTCTTAACGCATTCAATATCTCAATAAGGAATATTTGGTTTTTATTTCTGCATACGGTTCCAATATTCCCTATAACAAGCTGATCTTGTATGCCTAATTCGATCCTCTTTCTTTTTCTTACATCTTCATCAAAATAAAATCTATTTAAATCTGTTCCGTTAAACAGAACATGAGCATCTTTCCACAACCTTTTTGGGAACATCCACTTGGCAGCATTCTGAGAGCAAGCAAGATAACCATCTGTAAAAAATGGAAGTATCTGTCTTCCGATCTTGTGGGCAAGTCCTTTTAGAAAATGGTGGTCACCGTCGATCCCCGTAGAATGAGAATGAACTATTACCTTAGAGCCGCTTAGTTTTGCAGGAATCGCATATAAAAGTGCCTTGCCTGCAAGATCAATATCAATATGAACAATAGGATAACGACACTTTTTGAACACAGAATATGCGTAGAAGGGAAGTTTTATATGTCCAAGCCAACGGTTGCGGCGCAAGTGTACCGAATGTGCAGTGGAACCGGGCAATAAATCAAGATCGGGATTATTCGTTGTAATAAACTCGTCCATGGTCATGTAATCAAAAATATATCCGTGTTTCCGCATTTCACTTTCAACTCGGCGTGTTATTATGTACGCTCCGCCGCCGTTTTTATTATCATTATTGGCGTGACAAACATGAATTTCTGCCATTAAAACTCCTCTTTTCGATTCAAAATGCAGTAAAGAATTAAGATTAATATTATAAATTATTTTCCAATTTCTTTGCGTTTCTTCCTAAGATAATTTATAAAGCGATTATAAGGAAGATTTATAATAAATATTTTTTTTAATGCACCTGTTTTCCACTTTGATTGTAATAATTTACGTTTTATCTCTTTAGGCTGAATCAAATCCTTTAATGTTATAGGCTCTATCAATTTTAGATAAACATCATTATCATAAATATCCAAACTGCCTAAAAGATTTATGTCTTTTGCGGTTGGAAAGCATCCCCACCGAACAAATCTATTCTTTTCTTGTTCCAATCCGTCATCAATATGATCTTTGAAATAACTTGCACGCCGGATATATTCAAAAATGCCTTGTTGAACTGCATTAATATGTAATGATGATTCTTTTGAAAACTCAGGTTCAGCAAAAACCGGGATTGCCATATCTCCGTCCGATCGGTAACCTGTAACCGATCCCATACACGGTGTTGTGAGTATTTCAATCAGACCTGAAAAACATAGAGTATCCTGTGCTCTGCTTTCCTCGTCTTCAAACAAAAATCCTCGTTTGTTTTCTTTTTGAGTAGTCCCGAAATATAGCCCGATAACATCTTGCGGTCCATCGGTTGTTTGCCAAAATGCTTGCAAAGTGTTTTGCATACTTCCTTTCCAACCAATATCAACAATTGCCACGGAATCACTTTTGTCTACAAACTGTTTTAAATATTTATCAAGCATATCCTGATCGCTGCGAAGCTCACAAATTATTTTTTGCTTGTTATTTTCAAATAATTTATCCAACTTGCTCAGCGTCAATTTACTAATAATTTCTTGATTGGATACTTCAGCTTCTTGCAGTTCATTTCGGTAATTATCAATAGACAATCCCACACGCCTAAACAAATCAGAAACCGTATCTGTCAGATGTAAACTCATATCTGATACAATTTCAGAGAATCGTTTTTTATTTAACAGAACTGGTAGTGCACCTTTTATAATACCTTTTCGCGATACAGCCATTAAATAACTTTTGTCATCATAAATCATCTGAAAGCATTGCTGAAAAAACACTCCTTCGCGAGTTAAAAATATCAGTTTTCTTCCATTACTTTGTCTATGGATCCATTTTATAAACTCAAACATCAGTCTTCCAAACCGTTGAAAGCCAAGCTGAAAATATTCATCGGATGAAACTATACCGTTTCTTGAAACTTTGTGAATATGAATCCCGCTTTTTCGAGCGTTTATTATGTCACTTCTTATAGCATCTCCTATGTGTAATATTCTTCGTGCAGGAACTCCAAGTTCTCTTAACACTTGTTTAAAAAGCGTGCTGTCTCTTTTGCTTGCATTGCATTCACACGAAACATAAATTTTTTCAGGTTCGTATCCATTTTTATTCAAAATATTCTTTAAAGTTCTGGAATCAAGGTACATATCGCTTATACAAATTATTCTTTTACCCTGCTCCTTATATTGCTTAAAAAGACGTTTGCCCTCCTCCAAAGGATAAGCGTTTTGAGTTTCAAATTCTTCTTCCAGTTGGATCAAATAATGCCTGTTTTCATCTTTTATATTAGAAAACGCTCCGCTGCTGTATATATCAAATAAACTATAATAACGTTTTCCTTGGGCGATCAGCATATGTTCTGCTTCAACACGCTTAATAGGAAAATCAACAATTTGAAATTTTGCATCTGATTTAAGTTTCTCAGAAATCATTTTATACAATATTTCCGTTGGGTATAGCCGACCAATAAGGGTATCATATATATCAAACGACACGCACTCAAATTTCATTATAAACTCTTTCCTCATAACTATCTCAAGATAAATTCAAATTCTTTTCATAAAATTCTTCCATTAAAGCAGCTCTTTCACTTATTGAAAAGCCCATGTTCTCAAGCTTTAATGAACTTCTTTTACAATTAATTTCTTCACCAAGGACAGCTTCAACCCACTTTTTTATTCCTTCATCAATACTTAAAAACTCTGCATTTTCCGTCATTTTTGTTTCCCTTGTCATTTTATCGGATAGCAGACACGGAAGTCCGTTTGCCTGTGCTTCCACACCTACCACCGGCAAACCCTCATATCTTGAAGGCAATACAAAAA
>CANQTP010000076.1 GCA_947626755.1 uncultured Clostridia bacterium | reverse complement strand
AATTTTTTTATTGTAATAATCCTTAAAACCCAAGCCTATTACTTTTCCGCACTTCTGACATTTTATTGCTATAAGGCTTTCCCCTCCACTGTCAATAACTATTCTGTAACTGTGTTCACAATAACCCTGTTCTATAAGAAGATCACATAATCTGCTGTGACATTCCGGACAACATATCTTTTTGGTCAGCATTCCTGACACATCAGAACATACTGCTATCAATTTAACACCTCTTTTGTGACTCGTCAGTCATAATTTATGCAAAATACAACGGCTCACGCCGTCATATCTTTAATACTTATTAATTTTTTTTATAAAGTCATTCCAATTAGGAGAAGCATTGGGTTTGTCCCGTTCAATTCTTATTGCCTGACGTACATTGTCATTTTCCATTATAAAATCTGCAATATCATAGCTAACACAGTTATTTGCTTTAGCGTGCAGATCGAGAAACTTCTCAATTTCCGATTTACTCATGTTAAGTTCTCTGAAAAGCAGTGCCATTATGGTAATACTTGGATTTACCTTTGTTCCGCTTTCAAGATGACTTATATAGTTTGGAGCAACACCAATACGCTCAGCAAGTTCAGTTTGTGAATAATTTGATCTTGTCCTCAATTCAATGATATATTGTCCAAAATCATTTCTGCTCATTGTTGCTCCCCATCTTATTATATATAGATCCCTTTACCATAAGGTACGCTTCTGATAATATTCCTGTCAGAATCGGAATTGTAATACAGTGAAAATTTAATATGTAGAAAATAACTGCCGTCAAAACAACGATCACTGTTAATATCTTTGCACGATGTCCATAAACTCTAATCTCATCTTCATCAAGACGTTTATTTTTTGTGTCAACAGGTGATTTACAAAAAATATATACCGCCGATATTCCGGAAATTACCCAAAGGATCATTGATATGATCGGTATTCTCGCAGAAAGCTTTATTATCACCAATCCCACAAGGAAACTCAAAACAGAAAGCACAAAGCACTTGCTCTTTGTTTCTGCGTGATAGCCGCCGCCATATTGACGAATTAATGCAAATGAGAGCATAAAGATTATACTTTCTATGAAACTGTCTGTTAATATACCTATTATTAACATTGTAATTGTAAAAACAAGTTTTGTTATCATAATATTCAAACCTGTCCTAACAATTTCTTCATCACAGGTAAGAACGTCATTTACTTTCATTTCCTTTATTATTTTATTAACAAGATTTTCCACATACATCTGCCTTTCAATTATTCCATAAAAATCAGATTTCTTTAAAATTATATAATTTTTTATTAATATTGTCAATAGTCTTGGCATAACTTACAATTATTTGGTCTAACTTACAACTAAATTCATTATATCATTATCTGTATTATGGTTATAAAAAGATTGCCTTTGAGTAAGCACAAACTAACCAAAGCGTAGTAAACGCCGCCTGATCTCAAAGACAATATACAGTATACCATAACGATTTACAAGCAAAACCCTTTAAGGCATCAGCAAATTTTCATTTCTGCAGATCTTACCTATGAGTTTCATAACAAAATCGCTATAAAGCTGCAAAGCTGCGTTAGATAAAGTAAACGGGAACCAATCAAATATCAAAGCAGGCTCGGCACACATTTTATTGACACCATTCTCCTCATACTTTACTTTCCCAATACCTTCCACCACATTACGAAGATTATCAATTTCCATAATGATCTTATCCGGCTTGTTATCGCCTATCCATGACAACGGTATAATTATATCTGCTGTAGATAGAATATCTCCCGCTGTCCCTTTAGAAACATACATATTATCGGCAGCTTTGATTTTTGCTTCTTCATGGCTGATCCTATCCATCTCTCTTACACGGTTTATAGTTGCTTTCCTCCTTGGAAAGTACAGGTACATTAAATCGTAAATATCCATATATCTATACCTCTCTTTTCATCTAATTTTATATAGCCTTAAGTAAATTTTAAGGTTAAAATACGCATAACAAAGATTTAACAACTAATGTCAACCTATGATAACTATATATTATTTGCTTATCCCTCCAATCAAGAAGAAAATTCAAGTAATCATTTCTTTGTATCAACATGGTATCACATCTCTTTTATAGCAGTATTATTTTAATTGTTGGAAATATTATGCCATGTATTTTTTATATTGTCAAGAAGTTGGAAATAATTTTCTATGTCAACAACAAAGGATCACCATCAGCCGCTCCGGTTGTTTAGGATCTGTAATCAGTATTCCAAATATCACATATTAATTATTTCCATAATTACCATAAACTTCAAGAATATCACTTTGAAAACGTTCAAAACTTCCAGTTGGAAAGAGCGTTCAAACCCGTGATTATCGTCAGGAAGAACCGATTATTTGCTAATACCGAAAAAGGCGCGGATGCTGCTGCAATTATTTATTCTGTCATTGAAACTGTTAAGGCAGCTTCCATAAATAACTTTTGAAGTTAAAAGGTGCACAAAAGGTGCACAAATCTGATTTTTTCTCAAAATTTCTGAAAAAGCAAAAACCCGCAACTGACGTAGTTACGGGCTTTTCTATGGCAGGGGCAGTAAGATTCGAACTCACGGCACGCGGTTTTGGAGGTTCTGCCCAACACCGACCGCAACCCCCCATTATACCGTAAAATAAAATGTTTTATTTTCAAAAATACGACGGATATACGACGGTTTTTGATTATTACGACATCACCGTTCATTTTTATCGGTACAAAGACAAAAGAACACAAAAAAGCACAAAACAGACTATGTTTTATTTTTCCGATAACTCACAGACAAATTAGAATTTACGTTGTTGTGTTTAGTTCCTGAATAATTCTTGAGTATGTTTTGTTCCAGTTTTCATTGGGATTATTGATAATCATATATTGTACATTCAAGCCACGCAGTATTTCTGTTTCTCTGCGCTGGCGTTCTTCCAGTGCTTCTATATATCCGTCAAATCCGGTCAGATGTTCCGCTTTTCCATAAGCACCATTACAATGATAGTCTATCACACTGTTCAGCCAATCTGTTCCACGTTCAGAAACAGCTTTTTCGATTGCATTTCTTATATTATCAGAATGAAGATAGACAATAAACGGATTCATCGGTCTTATGATATTGCAGATGCTGGTGATATATTCTGATGACATTTGAATATCAAATCCAAAACGCATCATTGTTTCACACATTGGATTCTGCAATAATATGCAGTTAAACACATATTGTTTATCCGATTCAGCCGCATGGACAAATTCTGTCCATTTATCGAGCATAACAGGTTTTTCTGTTTTCCACGGCAGAAAATCATAGATCTTATGCTGTAATAGTTTGTCAAACAATTCTCCGCTGAATAAGCTCAGAGAAATAATATATCCATCAGCTTTGGAAACAGCATTCTGTTTTATAAGTACTTGTTCTTCCGGTGAAAAGCTGCATAATTCCTTGTTTTTTATAAACGAATGAAATTCATAATCAGCAGGGTGATTTCCACTACCCTCATCATAGAATTCTGCCCCGATACTGTCTGCAATATATTTTGAAGTTGTGCTTTTGCCTGAGCAGGGCAAGCCTTCCACTATAATAAGTCTGTGCATAACATCATACCTCTGGTAAATACCGATTTATCGGTCAGTTTATCCGACAAAATTATTATACCACATTATCCCACCGTATGTCAAATTTATCGGACAATAGGACAATAGTCTGTAAAAAGGCGGCAAACCCCGTACAAAGCGGCGTTTGCCGCCTTTTTTATTTTCGGACGATATGTGGACAATGCTCCCCCGTTCGGGACAATATCCCTCATTTGTCCGAAAACATTTCCTCCGCTATCTCCGCATAACTTTCCTCAACGCCCGTGAACATATACTGATAACTTTCTCCCGTAAATCTGTGCAGTACGGAAAGATCGGAATAATTCAACCCATAATTCATTGTTATATCGGTTTTTTCTTTTCCGCTATACAGAAATTCCAATTTTGCCGTGGAAAGCTGCGAGCAAGCGGACAATTTCTCCTGATTAAATCCTTTTTCCGCAAGATGTGACAGAACGATCCTTGAAAGCTGTATCTGCAAAGTCCGATAAAAATCCGAATCGGCACAATCATCAAGAATGTCTGTTATTTCAAATAATATCTCTACATTCAGAAGATTTTTCCTGTCATATTTTTTGTTTTCGGGAACATATTCAACACATTTATCGCTGTTCAGATAGTACAGTGAAGCGTTCACATAATCCGCTATCTCCACAAGCTGCTGTTTGGAAATATCCACACCGCTGTGCAGGCTCAACCACCTTTGCGGAAGTGATGTCACTTTCTTGAACATATTCCGTTTGTCGCGGAGCGTTATTTCATACTCCTCGTCATTCATAAGGTACTCGGCTGAAACATCAAGCCTTTCTGCAATTTTTTCAAGTGTTTCACGGTTTGGAATACTTCCGTTTTTCCATTTTGTGACCGTTGCAGGAGATACGTCAAGTTCCTTGGCGATCGCTCTTGGTTTTACATTCTTTTCTTCGCAGATAGAAACATATTTTTGCCAAAACACACAAAATCAACTCCTGTTTTTTATTAAATCATACAAAATTTACTATTAGTAGCATTTTTATATTGACATTTTACTAATAGTAGCATATAATATAACCATAAGATATTATAAAGCATTTATTGATATGATTATATCACAATCAAGAAACTTTGTCAAGTCTTATGCAACAAAAAATATTATAAACAGAAAGAAGGATCATAATGGATAACATTATTGCCCCCACACCACTGAAAACGGTACATTCTCCTCCGCCTTTTCCCGTTGACAGACTTCCTGCCGTATTAAGGGATTTCGTCAGATTTGTTGCGGAAGTAACACAAGTTTATCCCGATATGCCCGCAACGGTAACATTGGCGGCATTGGCGGTATGTCTGCAAGGAAAAGCAAAGGTGCGTTTCAGTCCGTTCTGGTCGGAAGAACTTAATCTGTATGTTCTGACCGTTGCTTCGCCCGGAGAAAGAAAATCCGCCGTTTACAGTGCTGTCACCGAACCGATAAACAGGTACGTTGCAAACTACAACGCCGAACACCTTATTGACTGCCAGACTTACCGCAACTCAAAGAAAATGCTTGAAACAAAACTTAACAAGGCTATCGAAAAGGGCGAGGAAAACGAAACCGTCCGTGACATTCAGACGGAACTCAATGCTCTTGTTCCTGTTAAAGAAAAGAAACTTATCACAACTGATGTCACTGCCGAAGCCTTGGCAGCCATTATGAGTGAGAATGACGGCATTATGGGGATAATGTCGCCGGAGGGCGGTATATTTGACGTAATTTCGGGAATGTATTCGGGCAGTGTGACAAATCTGAATATTTTTCTTTTGAGTTATGACGGAGAACCTGTTAAGATCGACCGCAAATACGGTTCGATAGTGCTGAGCCACCCGCTTCTTACATTTGGAATATGCGCGCAGCCGCAAGTGCTGAACAGTGTTATCAACAATCCGCAATTTCTCGGAAAAGGTCTTACGCAGCGTTTTCTTTTCTGTCTGCCCGACAGTATGATAGGGCGCAGAAAACTTATACAGAACATTGACGGAACGGCTGTCACGGAAAAATACAGAAAGCTGATCGAACGTCTGCTGAACATTCCGAGGAACGACAGCGCATACATTGACCTCTCTCCCGAAGCGTCTGCTATCATCACGGATTATGCCGATAAGATAGAATTTCAGATGTCGGATAACGGCAGACTGGCGGATTACAGAGAATTTTTCGGTAAGCTGACAGGAAAAACACTGCGGATCGCAGGACTTCTCCATATGTGCGAAAATGATATTACAGTACCTATTTCGGGAGATACTATGTTATCTGCCGTGGCGATCTCACGGTATTTCGGACAGCAATACCTTAAAATGATGTGTGCCGATACCTATGATGATACGCCGCAGTATCTCCTTGACAAGATACTTGCAAAAGCTGAACAGAAAAACACGGACACACTTTCCTTGCGGGACATCAAACGGACGGCAAGACGGCTGAACGGAGAACAGATAACGGACGCTCTTGAAGTCCTTACTTCCCACAATTATCTTACAATGATACCCGCTGTCCGTGACGGCAGCAGAAGAAAGGAAAGCTATCAATTAAATCCCACGCTTAGCGTTTGTCACGGTCAGAACGGTCATTGTCCCGATATTGTCCCGCCGCAAACCATTGCCGAAACAAAGTAAACAACGGACTTTCCCACATTCCGACAAATCATTGTCCTTTTGTCCGAAACAGCCGTTACATAAAAACAAAAGAAATGAGGTATCAACTATGAATGCAACAAAAACAACAGCAGCACCCGTAGAGAACGCTCCCGTTATCTACACACCCGAAAATATTATGGCGATAATGCACATCAGCAGAAGCAGTGTCTACAAACTTTTCAGTTCCGAAGCCTTTCCGTCAATAAAAATGGGCGGAATACTCCGCATTGAAAAATCTGCTTTTGAGAAGTGGCTCAACACCTATTCGGGCAAAACCTACACAATGTAAACAGAAAGGGGTATCGAAATGGCACAAAAATTGCCGGAAATAAAGCAAAGGAAAGACGGTTATTTTGAAGTGAAGATCACCGTTTCACCAAACGTGAGGAAATCGGTTTACGGAACAACAAAAGCAGAAGTCCGTAAAAAAGCAAAAGAACTGCGGAACGAAGCTATCCGCTTTGATATTTCCAACGTCAAGAAAATGACCGTGGCTTCCTATATGACACACTGGCTCACGGAAGTAAAAAAGCCTGAACTTAAACCCGGTTCATATGATCGGGTAGAGCAGTCTTTAAACTATCAGATATTTCCCCATATCGGGCATATCCAGATAAATGCGCTGACATCTCACGACATACAGAAGATGATAAATGCAATTCTTGAAGAGCGGTCTTACTCCACCGCCAAAAAAGCGTACAACAATATCAACGCCTGTATGGAGTTGGGCGTTCAGCGAGGAGAGATACTCAAAAATCCCGTCAAGGGCGTAAAGCTGCCGTCCTCAAAAACAAAGGAGAAGAAAGAAGTCACCGCATATTCTCCCGAAGAAATAAAGGCGATAACCGAAGAAGCCTGCCGCACTTACAGCAACGGCGCTCCCGTTTACAGATACGGCTATCTTATCATTCTTATTCTGAATACGGGAATGAGAGAGGGCGAGCCGCTCTACCTCAAATGGAAAGACGTAGATTTTCAAAAACGGAGAATTTTCATACACGGCAATGTGACGGAAGTCAAAAACCGTGACAAAAACGCAAAATGCAAATACATAGCCATTGAGCAGGAAACGCCCAAAACGGACAAATCAAACAGGTACATTCCTCTCAATGATAACGCCGTCCGCGCTCTGGAAGAACTCCGTTCCATTATCAAGGACAGTGATAGAGTGATCGCAACAAAGAACCACACTATCCTCTCTCCCCGTAAGGTCTACCGCACAATGGAGAACATTCTTGAAAGATGTAATATCACCGGAAAGAAAAATCTTGTTCACGCTCTCCGTCACACATTTGCAACATCGCTGATCCGAAACGGCGTTGACATAAAAGCAGTATCGGAAATACTCGGTCACGAAGATGTTGCAACAACGCTGAAAATATATCATCATACCATTGACGAACAGAAGCAGTCGGCAGTTATGTCACTTAACAATTTTTATTAATTTTTTTCCGAAAACAAAGGGGAAGATTTTTAAGAGGGGGAACGTCTCTTAAATCCGTCGGAAGACCACACACACTTTATAAGGTACGAGTAAAGTGTAGTGTGTTACACTTAGCGGAGCGAAGTGTCAGCGTTCTCCCGCAAATCTTCCCGCCGAAAGGAGTACAAAATGAGTTTTGCAATTTGCAGAATAAGCAAATACAGCAGCAGTCACGACATTGCAGGATTGCAGATACACGACAGACGTGAACGTCGTCATAGCAACAGCAACCCCGACATTGACTTTTCAAAAAGCAAGGACAATTACAGTCTTTGCAGTGCGGCTGACAGAATGAATTTCAACGAATTTATAGACAAGCAGATCGCCGAACGCTACACGGGAAAGAAAGCTATCCGCAAAGATGCCGTGAGAATGGTGCAAGTGCTTTTCACATCAGACAGCAATTTTTTCGGAAGAATTTCCGAAGAACAGCAGCGCAGATTTTTTGAGGACTGCTATAAGTGGGCGGCTGAACGCTGGGGCGCGGAGAACATCATTTCCGCAGACGTCCACCTTGACGAAGTCACGCCGCATATGCACCTGAACTTTGTTCCGCTGACCTCGGACGGGAGATTGTCCGCAAAGGACTGTGTGGGAAACGGCAGCCGAGCCTTGCAATCGTTGCAGGACGATTTTTACAAAACGGTAGGCAAGCCCCACGGACTGGACAGAGGATTGCGAACCGATCTTGTCAACGGAGAACGTGCAAGGAAACATCAGACTGTTGCAGGATACAAAGAAAGCACCGACTACTATGAACAGAAAAAAGAAAAGCTGATCGCCGAAGTAAGTCGGTTACAAGAGCAAGTCAACGATTATAACGAAATACTTAAAGCCGAACCTATGGAGAACGTATCGGGTATTGCCGTTCCGTCCGCGGCGCGGTTTCTTATCGGAAAAGAAAACAAGGGCAAGCTGTTGTATTCTCCCGAAACCGTGACAGCGTTGCAGGAAACGGCAAAGGCGTTAGCGGTAAGCGAAGCGCAGCTTGCCAAGGACAAAGCGGAATATGACGAAAAGGAAACGCGCCGCGCCGAGTTATACGGAGAAGAAAAGGAGATCGGGATCTGGCAGAAAAATGCGGAAAGTTACAAAGCCGAAGCTGACGAAGCGGAACGGAAACGTGAAGCCGCCGAAAAGGCAAAACGGCAAGCAGAAAAAGAAGCTGCCGCTATCCGAGAAGAAGCAGACAGATATGCAGCCGAAAAGCAGGAGTTTTATGCCGAACGTTTTCCATACGTCCGTTCGCTTATGGACGAAAAAGCCGAACTGCAAGAAGATCTGCTGACTTTGGAAAGCACTAAAAACGAACTTATCGAGTGTCTTGACAGCCGTAACAGGGAAATATCGGGAAAGTATTACAAATTGAAAAAAGAAAAGGACGAGGAGATAAGCAGTCTGAAAAAAGAACTTTCCGAACTTGCTCCGATAAAGGAAGATAACCGCAGACTTTCCGAACAGGTCAGAACGCTTGAAAACGAGGTAAAAGAAAAGGACGGCATTATCAGCAGGATAAAAGCCAAAATAGAAGAACTTACCAACGAAAATAACGTCATTCTTGACCTTTACGACACTGTCTGCGAGATTGGCAAGTACATTTGCAGAAAACTTGGTTTTGATTTTGACAAAATCCTTGACAAACGAATACACGGGTACAGACTTTCCTATCTGATCGACGAGGAACACGGCAGAGGGGGAAGATGAAAATTCCCCCGAAGCCTGAATAAGTGGTTTCGGGGGAATTTTAACAGCACTTTTACGTTATTGATTTTTCGTGTTATTCTTGGAAGAAAAAATTTTCATCAATATTTTACCAATATCCTTAATGTTAGTCTCGTTTGTTACCTGACCGCTTGCAAATGCTTCATTTACTTTGTCTACAAGTTGGTTTGAAAGTTTTGATTCAAGAATTTTCTTGATCCAGTCGATATCGTCAATAGATTTTTCACCAAGATATATTTTTTCAAAAACAAATGACGAACCCTCACCTATGGCGGCTATAATAGTCCCTGCAATAACGGCATTAAGTATGCCGGCGGCAATATTCAGCCCCGGAATAGCTTTTAAACCGCTGATGATCGTTTTTGCCGCCATACTGACAGTACCGACTTCAACCATTGAATTAAACAGCCTTTTTGTTTCTTCTCCTTTGTTTATTCCATAAACAGAAGCAATAGCATTTATTTCACATACTTCCAACGGAGTTAAAATAGCTGCATCTGCAAAAGGAATAGGAACTGCACCCACTACTGCTCCTGCAATAACAGATGTACCGACAACGCTTTGAGCAAGCACACGTTTTCTTTTCAGCTTAAAAGCGTTTATGTCCGTTTCTCCCGCCTTTATTCCTTCCGGCATTACATTGTTGGTAGCATCTATCAATTCCGTAATGCCGACAGGCGGAGCAATAGCTGTATCATTTAACACGAATGACTTTGCAACAACAGGAATAACACTATGTAAATTTTTTGCAAATTTTTTCTGTTTTGCAAAAGCATTGTTTACCATTTGAATATTTTTCTCGCGATCCGGTTCGGAATAAGATTTTGTAATAACAACAATTACCGGAACGGATTCCCACATTGAAGTCGCTCTTGATAAATTCTTTATTGTCTGCGAAAACAATTTGCTTGTTGTTCCTTCAACACAAAACCATATGACATTGATCTGATGATCTTCATTTCCTGCCTTGGCACTCTCTTTTGACCACTTTTTAACAGCATTTATAGCTTGCTGTTCTTTAATAAAAGAAGGCTCAAAACCAATAGTGTCGATTATTCTAAAAGGAACATCATCACTTTCATATATTTCAAGTTTTTTCGTTGTGCCTGAAGTTCCCCAATTCGTTTTTGCAACGTCCTTTCCCAAAACCGCATTTATAAGTGTTGATTTGCCAACGCCGGAATTGCCTATAATTAATACATTTCCCAAATTCATTCTAAATCCCTCCTGAAATTTTATCATTTGAATAATTTACAAACCATAAAATACCATAACATTGTTGATATTGTATAAATTATAACATATTACGACAAGCAAGTCAAGAGAGAAGAATGATTTTATTATCATAAATGTAGATAAAATATCAAAACGCTTGAAAACGAAGTAAAGGAAAATAACGTCATTCTCGACCTTTACGACACCGTCTGCGAGATCGGCAAATACATTTGCAGAAAACTTGGTTTTGACTTTGACAAAATTCTTGACAAGCGAATACACGGGTACAGACTTTCCTATCTGATCGACGAGGAACACGGCAGAGGGGAAAGATGAAAATTCCCCCGAAGCCTGAATGAGTGGTTTCGGGGGAATGGTATGTTTGTAAATATATTATCTGACACATTCCTGACGACAAATTTGACGACAAAAGCATTTTACAACACAAAAACTCACTAAAAACTCACCAAAAGCACCGTAAAACAAAATTTCTCTATTCCCACAAACCGTGATAACAAGCCAACATTCTGGGATTTTCCTACCCCGCTTTATACGACGGAAATACGACACTTTTTATGGATTTTGGCATAATTTTAAGCAAAATCAGCGTAAAATTCATCATTTAGAACGAAAAAACACGAAATAGCACAATGTCCTCAAACGGCTTGAATACGTCATTTGAGGACATTTTTTATGGCAGG
>CANQTP010000075.1 GCA_947626755.1 uncultured Clostridia bacterium | reverse complement strand
AGATCCCAGATCGCGGGCATGACTCAGGCAGTCAAGAACGCTCAGGACGGTATCTCAATGGTTCAGACTTACGAGGGCGCTCTCACAGAGACCGACTCCATTCTCCAGAGAATGAAGACTCTTGCAAGTCAGATGGCAAACGGCGGTTATGATGATCCCGTTGACCGTACAGCTGCTCAGCAGGAATTCTATCAGCTGAACGACGAACTCAACCAGATCGCTGACACCGACTACAACGGCGTTGTAGTTCTCAACGGCGGTAAAATGGCAGACGGCGCAGTTGCTGACGCTAACGGTCTTATCGACTATGCTAATCAGCCCGAAAGAGCTGCTGCTCAGTGGGGTAACATTGATGTGAATACTATTGACAGCAAGGGTTACAATGCTAAGCAGGCTGCTGCTGACTCTCTCTGGGATAACTTAGGTTTGTCTGAAGAAGTTGAATCTGTTAATATCACATTTAAGTATGATAAGACAACAGATACATGGTCTGCAGTTGATGCTGACAATGGTACAGCTCTTAAAAACTTAGCAAATTTAACAGTTTTAAAGGGTGGTGCTGATGCAGATATAGCCGCAACAGATCCGGCAAAAACCGCTGCAAGAAATAACGGTGGTTTCTCCGTAGTATCAAGTGGTAATAATGCTAATAATACCAATAAATTAGGTGCAGCTGCCCCAGAGGCTTATGATGCAGCAGGTAAAGGCTTTGAGTATGCTAATGTTGTTTTAGACTCAACAGAACTCGTTGATGGTGATACAATTACACTCAACTTTACAAGACCTGAGAAGAATAACACTGCACCTGAAAATGCCGGTGTTATGGAAGATAGCATAAAGACAGACTTTACTGCGGGTGCAGACGCGAGCAGTATAGATGCACCTAAGATAGTAGTGAATAAAAATGGCGTTGCCGGACAGTATGAGAGTACAAATGCAGCAGGTGACAAAGATATGTCAGAAGAAGCTAAGAAGGCTTTTAATAACTTTAATGGTGCGACATTTGAGGTGTTGTATAAGAATAGTGCCGCTGCAGCAGGAGCTGTAGAGTCTATTAAAGTTACATTAGCAGATGGCTCGGAACAAACTTTTGCTAAAAATGCTACCGGTGTAGGCTTTGTAGCAGAGGATGGAACTAAATATTCTGTAACAGTTAACAATGGTGTAATGACAATAAATGATAGCGCTGGTGTGGAATTATTTGAAATTACACTTGATAACGAGTTAACAGGAACAGGTATGGGTACAACAGCAACATCAAAGTACACATTTAAGATGTCCGTTGATACTGCAGTATATGAGAAATCTACAGAGCCTAAAGCAACAATCGTTGATCCTGCAGATGATTACTCTGTATCTAAGTCCAATGCTTTCAAACACTCCGAAGCTAAGATGACCTATAAGGATCACCTCATTCTTCAGGTAGGCGGCAGAACCAAGGACGCTGTAGACTTCACATTCAAGTATGATTCTACTTCTATTGGTGATCTCAAGGCTGACCTTAACTGTACAGCCACAGGTCTTGGAACCGATATCCTTGATATCAAGACTCAGGAGTCCGCTAACTACGCTATCGACAAGATCGATCAGGCTATCAATAAAGTATCCCTCGTTCGTGGTACATTCGGTGCTATCCAGAACCGTCTGGATCACAAGATCGATAACCTGAACGTAACAGTTGAGAACCTGACTGATGCTGAGTCCAGAATCCGTGATACCAACATGGCAGAAGAAATGATGAACTTCACAAAGAATCAGATCCTCAGCCAGGCTTCACAGTCTATGCTCGCACAGGCTAATCAGCTGCCGCAGAGCGTTCTGCAGCTGTTACAGTGATTTTCACATTAAGAAAATTGCGTAAAGCATAAAGCATAAAAATTTCCCTCGTCCGTCCGGGCGGGGGAAAATTTTTAGAGTTGAGAGTTAAGAGTTGAGAGTTGAGATATAAGCGTTACTGCAATATCTCAACTCTCAACTTTCAACTCTTAACTCTGCATATATTTTCTGATGATTTCTTCCGGCACGCCGTCTGCTGCCATTTGTGCGAGTAGATCGGTTATGCCATCTGCTCTTCCTTTGGTGTAATTTTCCGCCATTAAAGTATTATAATCCCAGAGTGCCTTTTGACGTGCATTATATTCCAAGCGTTTCTGTTCGTCCTGACTTATAATTTCAAGCGTGTCAACTGCTTCTCTGATATATTCATTAGTGCTTGCTGCCATATCGAATTCCTCCTTCTTCTCCGCTTTTAAGAATCTTATCCAATCATACAGGACTGTGCCGTCCTCTTTTGTCGGAAGTTTCGGCAACTCTATCAAGTGCCATTCCATTATGTCTGTATAACAAATATTTTCGCTGTCCTCGCGGATATGATAGATCGTGTGGAAACGTTCTGTTTCTTTGACATATTTGAAGTCTAAAATGTTTATTCCAATGCACTTTTTAAAGTTTGAGTATATCTTGTCTATATTGGTCTGATCCACAAGCATTTTGGAGACGTAGAATGCACTCCGTTCCGCCCATGTTGCCATATAGGAAAGCTGGATCTCAATGTCGATCTCGGTGTCGTCGTTCATAATCAGATAAACGTCAAGAATTCCTTGCTTTACGTCCTCGTGGTTTTTGGGAAGATTTGCATTTTTAAGAACAGTTTTCTTTATGTCGTCCACAGGGATATTTAAAACCGCACTTAAAAAGCCTTTCCGGACTTTGTCATTATGCATTATTTCCTTGAAAGCAAAATCTACTTTCGGCGACATCATAAAATATTCCTGATCGGGCACTTTCAAACACTCCTCTATACTTTCTTGTCAATTATATTATATCACGGTTTTTGGGAAAATGCAATAGAAACCTACTGCAAAAATCCCCGCCGAAGGCGGGGATTTTTGCAGATATGCGTGCAGACTCAGCCTGCCTGCTAATTACGTTTAAATTTTGGAAAACTTTTAATTCTTTGCATTATCTTTGCTTTCGGCTTTGCGGGCTGTTTTTGAACGGGCTGCTTTTCGGCAGCGGCATACGCCTCGCGGATAAATTCCGCTTGGGAATCTATCGGCTCGCCATCGTCCTGCATATGGGTGTATGTTCCGTCGGGAAGCATCTTCCGCGCCTTTACATTGTCCTTGGTAAGTATTCCGAAAATGTGCATTATCCGCTTCCGCACGCGCACATCATATATCGGCACGGCAACTTCTACACGCCGCAGTGTGTTCCGAGTCATGAAATCCGCCGAGCTGATATAAATTTTCTGCCGCTGGTCCGTTCCGAATATGTATATGCGGCTGTGTTCAAGGTATCTGCCCACAATGCTCGTTATTTCTATATTTTCGGTAAAACCTTCCACTCCCGCCACAAGACAGCAGATACCGCGTATTACCATGCGTATCTTTACGCCCTTCTGTGACGCTTCTATCAATTTGTCCATAAGCGTTTTGTCGGTCAGGGAATTTAATTTCAATCCGATAAATGCCGCTTCGCCCCGTTCTGCGGCGGCAATTTCGCCGTCTATCATTTCGATGATCTTATTTTGCAGACATCTTGGAGCGACTAACAGCTTGCTTGTATTTTCCACAAGAGTATTTGTTGAAAGTGCATTGAAAACCTGCGCGGCTTCCGCGCCTATGCCCTGATTTGCAGTCAGCAGACTAAGGTCTGTATATAATGCGGAGGTCTTTTCGTTGTAATTTCCCGTGCCTATCTGGGTAATGTATTCCGCTTTGCCGCTGTCGTTTTTCCGTGTGATAAGCAGCAGTTTGGAATGTACTTTCAGGCTTTCGGGACCGTAAATAACATTACAGCCCGCCCGTTCAAGACGTTTTGACCAGCCGATGTTGTTTTCCTCGTCGAAACGCGCCCGCAGTTCCACAAGCACAAGCACGTCCTTGCCGTTTTCCGCCGCGGAGATAAGCGCGTCAATTACTTTTGAATCGGAAGCAACGCGGTACAAAGTTATTTTTATGGAAACCACCGAAGGATCGTGAGCGGCTTCTAAAAGCATTCTCAGAAACGGACGTATTGATTCAAAAGGATAGGAAAGCAGAATGTCGCGCTTTAAGACCTGCGGAAGAATAGGCTTGTCGCGGATAATTTCCCGGGGCGGCTGGGGGTCTGCCCTGCCGAAGAAAAGCATGGGCAATGATTCTTCCAGACGATTTCTCAAAGGATATACAAATGACAGGTCAAGAGGTGAACGCTGTCTGAAAACCTGTGCCCTGTTGAGTTCCAGCTTTTCGCAAAGGTGATCCACCGCCGCATCGCCCAGCTTGCGGGAAAGTTCCATTCTTACGGGAGAGAGCTTCTTGCGCTTTTTGATAAGTTCCGACATAACGTCCCGAAGGTCGACGTCATGGTCGTAAAGTGCTTCTTCCATATTTATGTCGGCGTTGCGGGTAATGCGCATAAGTGATTTATCCAGAATTTTATAATTTTCAAAAATAAGGGGCATATAGTGGAGAATAAGCTCCTCAACGAGCATGAACCGCTGTTTTGTGCCAGGCAGGAAGATTATTCTCGAAAAAGTGCCGCTTGCGGGAACGAGGGCAATTTTCACCGAAGATTTTGACTCAAGCTGTGCAACGGCGTAAATTTCCTTGTTTTTCAGGAACGGGAACGGGTGGCGCTTGTCAATGACCTGCGGCGAGATAAGGGGAAGAATTTCCGCGGTGAAATATGCTTTTAGATAGCTTTCCTCCTCTTTGGAAAGCTGGCGGAAGTTCACCTGTTCAACGCCGTGTTTCTCCAGTTCGGACATAATGCCGCGATACGCTTCATCACGCATGGGGGCAAGTTCCGCGGCGCGTCTGAAAATGGCGTCAAGCTGTTCGGAACAGGTCATATCGGTCTTATTGTCGCGTTCCGCAGAACCCACAAGCGTGCGGTCGTAAAGTGAACCCACGCGTATCATAAAAAACTCGTCAAGATTTGACTGAAATATGGCGGCGAACATAAGCCGTTCGCAAAGAGGAACGGCGGGATCTGTTGCTTCTTCCAGAACGCGTTCATTGAATTTGAGCCACGAAAGCTCGCGATTGTCGTAATACTGTTTCATAAATACCTCCGTCAAGCAAGGCTTAACTTTATAATTATTTGCACTTTATCCTGCAAGTTATATTATAACACGATTTTCAGAAAATTGCAATACAAAAATCCCGTCCATGTAATATGAACGGGAAATTTCATTTTCAGATTTAGCTTTGCTTAATGCACGGTATACGTTAGGTTGAAGATTACAAAACAAACCCTGAAAGCGTGCAGGCTCAGCCTGCTCTCAACTCTGTTGCAAGGCTTCAGCCTTGCTCTGAAAGGGCTTTATTTTGCATGAGAAGAAAATCCGAAATTTCCAAGCTTTCTGCCAAGAGCAAAATATTCCCCGTGAGAATAAGTCATAAGCCCCGCCTGCTGCAAATTTATCTTGCCTTTGCTGTCGATATATCTGCCGTCAACATTTACCGCAAGTATCTCCGCAATAAACATATCATGCGTTCCGAATTGCCGTATCTCCTTTACCTTACATTCAAGCGCAAGGGGACTTTCGGAAATTATCGGCACGCTTATTTTAAACGGCTCGGCAGTGTGCAGACCGCACTTTTTCAGCTTGTCGGTCTTTTTGCCCGTTTTCATTCCGCAGAGATCCACCGCCCGCGCCATTTTCGATGTGGTGAGATTTATGGCAAATTCTCCCGTCTCTTTTATGATCCCGTAGGAATACCGGGACGGGCGCACTGATATGTAAACAAGCGCGGGGTGGGTGCAGATTATCCCCGTCCATGCAACCGTGAGAACATTCGCCGCCTGCGGAGTCCCGCAGGTCACCATTACCGCAGGAAGGGGCGCAAGCAGCGTTCCAGGGTTCAATTCTTTTCTTGTAAAACGTCCGTCAGACATATGATCCTCCTCGTATATAAAAATGCGGCACTTTCCGCCGCATTTTATATTTTTATAATAGTTTATCAAAATCTTCCATTGGCATTGGTCTTGCGAAGTAAAATCCCTGAATATTATCGCAGCCTAACTTTTTCATGAATTGATACTGCTCTTCCGTTTCAACGCCTTCCGCAGTTACTTCAATGTGCATGGACTTCGCAAGCTGAGTTACGCAGGAAATAATCTTCTCGCCCTTCTCGTCGTTGAAATCGTCCACAAAGCTCTTGTCAAGCTTCATAACGTCAATGGGTATGGATTTTAACATCATCAGTGAAGAATAACCCGTTCCGAAATCGTCCATCAGGATCTTGAAGCCTATCTTGTGCAGACGGTCAATTATTGACATGAATTCGTCCTGATTTTCAAACATTGCGCTTTCGGTAACTTCAAGCTCCACAAGACCTATGGGAATGTTCTGCGCTTCCACCATCCGGCGGTAATCTTCAATAAACGCCGAGTTGTAAAGGTGCTGCCGCGACAGGTTCACCGACACGGGGACAACGTTCTTCCCTTCTTCAAGTCTGCGTTTCTGATCCTCGCAGACCTTTCTGAAAACGTACTTGTCAAGTTTCAGAACGAAACCGTTCTTTTCGGCAATTGGAATAAACTTGTACGGCGGGGTGTATGTGCCGTCAGGATTTTTCCAACGTATAAGCGCTTCCGCGCCCGAAAGTTTCTGAGTCACCGCATCATATTTCGGCTGATAGAAAACTGTAAACTCTTCATTTTTAAGTCCTGCTATCATTCTGTCCTCAAGGGATTTGTTTTCAAGAATGGTATCCTTGTAGCTGTCGTCGTAATATGCAACACA
This sequence comes from uncultured Clostridia bacterium, assembly GCA_947626755.1. GTDB lineage: Bacteria > Bacillota > Clostridia > Oscillospirales > Ruminococcaceae > RGIG8773. The sequence continues at coordinate 4,775 of CANQTP010000075.1, read as the reverse complement.
GTTTCCGCTTGCGTTGCCTTTTATTTTGTTTTTGGCAATTGAAGCGTAATTCTGCATGGACTGCACGTCAAGTTCCCTGTTCGTGACCCTGTAAACGCCTATTGCAGGACGTATAACAAAGCCTTTCCGCATTTCAAGCCTGTCATTCTGGATAAGCTCTGCAAGAGCATATACTCTCTCTGCAAGTTCCTGTTCGGGATCGTAGAAAATAAGCATACTGTATCTGTCTGCCGTCCAGCGGGAATATATTTCGTCGGGCTTTACCCAGCTTTTGATAAGCGACCAGATATAGACAAGCACCTTGTCGCCGTCCTCATAGCCGAAAAGCTCGTTTATTACCTTGAATTTTTCAATATCAAGGACTACGATCGCGGCATTCCGCTTGCTGACGTCAAGTTTCTCGCGTGCTTCCTTGCAGAACCGCTGATATGAATATCCCTTTGTTATCGGATCGACATAGAGAATGTCCTGAAGTTCCATGCGCTTTTTACGTTCAACACGGATAAAATATGTAATGATAAGCACGAATACTATTATAATTACCGCGCACAGCAGATATGTTGAAGCCATAATGCCGTTTCTTGTGGAATCAATAACGCTTACGGGGATAACGCTGAGCAGGTACCAATCGTTTATGCCGATCTCGGAATAGCTCATATAGTAATTTGTGCCGTTTTTATATTGGATATAGCTGTCCTCATGGAACTGCATATCATGCTTCATCTGTTCACAGGCGGCGATGTTGGAATCGTCCGCATCTGTCAGCGCGTCAAAGATATTGTCAATTTCCTTAAAGCTTGTTGGGAACGTTGAGGAAGTGACGATCCTGCCGTCCGAACGGACGATATAGGAATATCCCTGACCGTTGAAGAAGGAAACGTCAAGAATCTCCTGAATGCTTTCCGTTGTGCTTGTTGCCATAAGAATTGCAATTACTTCTCCTGCTTTGTTTACGGGGACCATAACGGTTATTATGCTGTCGCCGTCAAGTCCTTCCGCGCGGTTTGAAATAATGGTTTCGCCGTCAAAAACACCCTGCATGAAATCCCAGCTTTCGCCGGAAATTTTGACCTGTGCGCCGTTGGTAAGGTAAGCTTCGCCTGTGGGCAGGACAATGCCCATACTTTTAAAAGTATATCTTTTCATTACCTGATTAAGGGTATAAGTGGTATAAGCAATATCCCAATCGGTGGGAACGGCGATGCGGGCAGCGACCTCGGCAAGGGAGTCTGTCTGGGCGTCTATTTTGGTTTTGAGAATATCGACATTCTGGGCGGAAATTTCGGTAAGGGTATTTACGCTGTTTTCATAAAGCTCGCTGCTGAGGGTATTTGAATAGTAAAGCATTGCGCCTATCAGAGCAATGCACAGAAGCACCGACATAAAAATACGGAATGCCAGCAGATCGAGTTTCTGTTTTTTCAAAGCGTTCACCCTCTTGTAATACTGTATATACTCACGCAATAATTTTTGTTAAAAACGTCAAAAACAGCTTGGAATGTGGAAAATAATTAGTGCATATTATCACAATTAAATTATAGCACATCATAAGAAGGAATTTATATATTATTTGTTAATATTTTTAATTCAAAATTTTGCAGGGCAGACTGAGTCTGCACGCCTACAGGCAAAGTTTTGCTATCCTCTGCCTAAGTATAATGTGCGACAAAGCAAGGCTGAGCCTTGACGCATTCAGGCAAAGCTTTGTGATTTTCAACCTAACGTATACCGTGCATGACACAAAGCGCAATCTACAAACAATGATCCCGCCTATATAGGCGGGAATCGTTCCCCCCTCCTTGGGGAGGGGGCAGGGGGGGATAACTCCACTCTCAACTCTTAACTCTCAACTCTGCTATTGCATTTTCCCAAAAACCGTGTTATAATATAATTGAAAGAACATAAAGGAGCGTTGAACCATGCCCGATCAGGAATATTTTATGATGTCGCCGAAAGTAGATTTCGCTTTCAAGGAAATAATGCATAACGATAAAGTCCGGAAAGGCTTTTTAAGTGCGGTTTTAAATATCCCTGTGGACGACATAAAGAAAACTGTTCTTAAAAATGCAAATCTTCCCAAAAACCACGAGGACGTAAAGCAAGGAATTCTTGACGTTTATCTGATTATGAACGACGACACCGAGATCGACATTGAGATCCAGCTTTCCTATATGGCAACCTGGGCGGAGAGAAGTGCGTTCTATGTCTCAAAAATGCTTGTGGATCAGACTAATATAGACAAAATATACTCAAACTTTAAAAAGTGCATTGGAATAAACATATTAGACTTCAAATATGTCAAAGAAACAGAACGTTTCCACACGATCTATCACATAAGAGAGGACAGCGAGAATATTTGCTATACAGACATAATGGAATGGCACTTGATAGAACTGCCCAAGCTTCCAAAGACGGAAGACGGCACAGTCCTGTACGATTGGATAAAGTTTTTGAAAGCGGAGAAGAAGGAGGAATTCGACATGGCAGCAAGCAGTAATGAATATATCAGAGAAGCTGTAGACACGCTTGAAATTATCAGTCAGGACGAACAGAAACGTCTGGAATACAATGCCCGCCAGAAGGCACTCTGGGATTATAATACTTTAATGGCGGAAAATTACAACCGAGGCAGATCCGACCTACTTGCGCTAATGGCAGCAGACGGCGTGCCGGAAGAAATCATCAGAAAATATATGCAAGGCTGAGCCTTGACCCATGATTTTTGAAAAAACCGCCTTTCGGCGGTTTTTTCAAAAATATATCAACTCTAAAAAATTTTCCCTCGCCAAATTGAATTGACGAGGGAATTTGTTATTTGTAAGTTTAGCTTTACATCATGCACGGTATATTTAGGCGTGAGATAACAACGTAACGCCTGAATGCCTGCAAGCTCAGCTTGCTTACTGTAACAGCTGCAGAACGCTCTGAGGCAGCTGATTAGCCTGTGCGAGCATAGACTGAGAAGCCTGAGACAGGATCTGATTCTTTGTGAAGTTCATCATTTCTTCTGCCATGTTGGTATCACGGATTCTGGACTCAGCGTCGGTCAGGTTCTCAACTGTTACGTTCAGGTTGTCGATCTTGTGGTCGAGTCTGTTCTGAACAGCACCGAAAGTACCACGAACGAGGGATACCTTATTGATAGCCTGATCAATCTTGTCGATAGCATAGTTAGCATCTTCCTGAGTATTGATATTCAGCTTATCTGTGCCAAGACCTGCGGCTGTGCAGTTAAGGTCAGCTTTGAGGTCGCCGATAGAAGTAGAATCATACTGGAATGTGAAGTCAACAGCGTCCTTAGTTCTTGCACCAACTTGAAGAATGAGGTGATCCTTATAGGTCATCTGAGCCTCAGAGTGCTTGAATGCGTTTGACTGAGAAACCTTGTAATCTCCCTGTGTTTCAATAGAAACCTTAGGCTGATTTGCTTCATCGTAAATTGCTTCATCAAGACGAAGTTCAAAAGAAACTTTTCCCGCAGATGTAGCAGCCGCGGCACTTGTTGTTACACCAGATGTTATGCTTGCCAATGTATTATCGTTTTCGTCCAGTATATCAAAAGCACCTGCAGCTGTGGATTTAAGCTGATATTTCAATCCATCTTTTGTCACAAGGCTTGCAGTTTTATCTTTATCACTTATATCAAGTTCAGCTTCTGCATCACCTATTTTTATTGTAGCAGTTGTTGCTTTCGCGCCATTTGCCGCTGCTGCATCATAACCTAACTCGATCTTAGCGCCGTTTAAGCCGTCAAATAATGCTTTCAATTCTTCTGTCATATCAACTTTTCCTGCACCATTTGTGGATTTAATATTTGTTTCAGCAGCTCCACCGCCATTAACAGTAATAGTAGGCTCACCAATTGCTGTCTGACCAGTGCCGAGCTGAACATTTAAAGTATCATCAGCAATACCGATATTTTCAGGTGCAGTACTATTTGACTTAGGTCTTGTAAATGTGAGAGTTACTGTATCGCCGTCTTTAAGTTCGCTGGAATCAAGAACTACATTAGCATATTCAAAACCTGTTCCGGCTCCGTCCCATGTTGCAGGAGCATCTGCACCTAACCCATTTGGATCATTATTATCTGTATCACTTGATACTAAGGAGAAACCGCCATTATTATTGGTTGGTGTCGTTGCATCAGTCGCAAGAGCCGCTTTATCACCGCCTTTAACAACTGTTACACCACCTGCTTGTGCATTTTGCAAAGCAGTAAAATCACTTGCATCTGTTATAGACCATGTATCGTTCTTAGCATCGTATGTAAATGTAAGATCAACGGACTCAACATCTTCACTAAGACCAAGGTTATCCCACAGTGAATCAGCAGCAGCCATTTTCTTGTTGTAATCGCTGCTGTCTACAGTGTTTACATCACTTGCAAGCCAAGCTTTAGCAGCTCTTTCGGGCTGATTAGCATAGTCGATAAGACCGTTAGCATCAGCAACTGCTCCGTCAGCCATAACGCCGCCGTTAAGAACTACAACGCCGTTGTAGTCGGTATCAGCGATCTGGTTCAGTTCGTCGTTCAGCTGATAGAATTCCTGCTGAGCAGCAGTACGGTCAACGGGATCATCATAACCGCCGTTAGCCATCTGGCTTGCAAGGGTTTTCATTCTCTGGAGAATGGAATCTGTCTCGGTCAGCGCGCCCTCGTAAGTCTGAACCATTGAGATGCCGTCCTGAGCGTTCTTAACTGCCTGAGTCATGCCCGCGATCTGGGATCTCATCTTCTCGGAAACTGCCAGACCCGCTGCGTTATCGCCTGCGCG
>CANQTP010000074.1 GCA_947626755.1 uncultured Clostridia bacterium | reverse complement strand
GTTGTGGTAAACTTATTATACCATATCTCGGTTGGAATTTCTATTTTTATTGGTCCATATCATTTTAACACATACATAAATGATAAATACGCATATCCTTCATAAAAAGAAAAAGGACGGCGAACCGTCCCCTTTAGTATCAGTTGAGAATGTAAACATTGACTTCCCTTGCGCCCCAGTCGCAGCTTGCTTCATAGCTGCCCATGAAAAGGTCAACAAGGATAAGATCATCCATAAGCGCCGTTCCCGTATCGGCTGCAACAGCATAACCGTAAACAGCGGAACCGTCCGTGGTGGTTATATAAAGCTCCGTTCCGTAGGGGATAATGTTGGGGTTTACCGCAACAGTGCCGACTTCCGCTTTTCTGCCGCTTGCGGTAGAAGCTCCGGGAGCAGCGGAATATGCGCAGGACTTGCCTGTAAGGACCTGCGAATAATCAAGCGGCACGCCGTTTTCATCAAGGACTAAATCGAGAGGTGCGGCTATGTTTGAAATGCTTATGTCATCAATGGGATTGTATTCCTTAGTACCCACTACAACAACTTCGTCAACAGGTTCTGTAACATCTTCGTCCACAACAGCGGAAGAAACCAGTTCGCCGTCTACATAAACGTGTCTGAGAGTTGTCTCAACTTCGCCTTCCTCGCCGTCAACAACAGTTTCGGAATAGCCGATGGTGTAGCTGTCGTCCTCTTTGTACTTTGTGGTGTAATCCAGAACTTTTACTTGTACTTCTTCAACAATATCCACGCGGTTGATAACTATTTCCGTGTTGGGGTTGAGGGGTTCAGACAGACCGATGTTGATAAGATCATCATCGTAAAGATCAATTTTTGCGGCATCAAGCGCATCTTTTACCGTTCCCGCACATCTTATGCCTATATTCTTTCCGTCTGCTTTTATTTTCACATCATATTCTTTCGGGGGCATCATGGTTTTTACGGCTGTACCCGCTTTTGCATCGGTAAGCTGCGCCGCAAGCGGTTTTTCGTTCATTGCAAGTGCTGCGCCTGTTGCTGCGGAAAGCATTACCGTGCAGATCAGTGCAGCAACGTTTATCCCCTTAACGTTAAAGTTCTTTAAGACTTTCTTACAATTTTCTGCCGCTCTTTTTAACGCGCGGCGGTAGTTGTTCATATTACTCATAAAGACTCCTTTCGTAAAAGGTTACAAATTGGTTACAGCTGTAACCGATTATACAATCCCTGATTATAAAGTGTACAAAAAATCAAGCAAAAACTTGCATATATGTGTTTTGGCGCAGATTTTTTGTCTACACTTTAAATCAGGGATTAGTATTAGTAACTTTTTCTATTATAATTTCAAAGTAACTATTTGTCAAGCTAAAAAAGAGCCTTGATTTTGTGCAGTTTCAACAATAAAATTAAAAATATTTGTAAGTTTGGTGACAGTATTTTCCATTTTTAAAGGATATAAAACAAAAAATTTCCTTTAAAATTATGCAAATCCGCTAAATCGGACTTTTTGAAAGCGTTTTCATTTCCATAAAATAGAAATTTTCAAGCAATTCTGTGGAAATGTCGACAAAATGCGGCGGGATTTTGGAAGAAAATAGCCGCAGTTTTGTGCAGAATTGCTGATTTCCGATAATAATTCGGAAAGTTTTTGTGGGAAACGTAAAAATTGCCCCTGTCCATTCGGAAAGGGGCAATAATTAAATCAGTCTGTCGAAAAACATATTTTAAATTTGTTTTTCAACATTTTTCCTGTAATTACTTTACTTTTCTGCAAAAATATGTTATAATTAATAAAATTTTTTATAGGGAGAGTGGCAAAAATGAAACTCGGATTCGGACTTATGCGCCTGCCAATGTCGGACGAGAATTCCATTGACATCGAGCAGGTAAAGAAAATGGCTGACGCGTTCATTGCAGCGGGAGGAACATATTTCGATACCGCTTATCCGTACCACGGCGGAAAGAGCGAGACCGCGTTCCGCGAAGCCGTTGTGAAAAGATACCCCCGCGAAAGTTTTACCGTTACCGACAAGCTGCCCATGTTCAGCATCAAGAAAGCCGAGGAAATGCAGCCGATTTTTGATGAACAGCTTGCGCGCTGCGGCGTGGAATATTTCGACTACTACTGGCTCCACGCTCTCGGAAACGATACATATAACCTTTCGGAAAAGATAGGCGCGTTTGATTTTATAGCAAAGAAAAAAGCCGAAGGAAAAGTAAAGCACATCGGCTTCTCTTTCCACGACTCGGCGGAAGTTCTGGACAAGATCCTTACAAATCACCCCGAAATGGAGTTCGTTCAGTTACAGATAAATTACCTCGATCTTGAGGACGGCGGCGTTCAGTCGCGGAAATGCTATGAAACTGCTGTCCGCCACGGAAAGCCCGTAATTGTTATGGAGCCTGTCAAAGGCGGTGCGCTTGCAAACGTCCCCACGGAAGCGGAAGAGCTTATGCGTTCATATGAAAAGGATATGTCTCCCGCATCATGGGCGGTGAGATTTGCGGCGTCCTACGAAAATGTAATGATGGTCCTTTCGGGAATGAGCAACATGGCGCAGATGGAGGACAACCTCGGCTATATGAAAGACTTCAAGCCGCTGACCGATCCCGAAAAGGAAATGATCCTGAAATGCGGGGAAATTATCCGAAACAGCATTTCAATAAAATGCACCGCCTGCAAATACTGTGTTGAGGGCTGTCCCAAGAAGATAGCGATCCCCGACTATTTCAAAATTTACAACGACCTGAAACGTTACGGCAGGAATCAGGAAAGCAAGGCAAAGAGCGACTATGCGTCTCTTGCGTCAGAGCATGGAAAGGCGTCCGACTGCATAAAATGCGGCAAATGCGAGGAACACTGTCCGCAGCACCTAACCATACGCGAATATTTGACAAACATTGCAAGCAAATTAGAGAGTTGAGAGCAGGCTGAGCCTTGCAACAGAGAGTTGAGAGTTGAGAGTTGAGAGCAGGCTGAGCCTGCACGCATTCAGGCATAGTTTTGTGATTTCTAACTTATGTATAATGTGAATGAATTAAAGCAAAATCTACAAAAAATTTTTCCGTCCATATTTATTATATGGGCGGAAAATCTTTTTCAAGTAAAAATATTCACTATAATTGAGTTTTTAGTAATTAGAATTGAAAGCTGCAATATAAGCGTTTCTGCAACATCTTAACTCTCAACTCTTCACTCTTAACTCTGAAAATTTCCTTTAGGAAATTTTCACTTAGTGTTTGAGAGTTTCCAACGGAACGTTGAAATTCGCTGTGCCTTGGTGTTGTCGTAGGAAATGTTGCTGCAGGCAACACTTACGTCATTGTAGCGGTAATCGGTCTTTGCACTCTTTGAACCGAAAGCGATGGCGGATTTTACCGCGTCCGCACCGTAATTTCTCTGAATTACCGCGCCAAGCTTGTGGTACTGACGTTCAAAATCAACTATCTCCTTGGCAAGGATAGGCTTTGTATCGCATACATTGTAAATGCCCTGATAGTTGATCCCCGGAGCAGCGTTGAGGATACCTGTTATAAAATCTATCAGATTGTACAGGCAGCAGAACGAGAATCCATAGTCGCCGTAGCCGTATATGTAGGAACAGCCGTCCTTCGGATCGTAGATCTTTGCATGAAGGTTAGGCGCAAAAGATTTGGTATATATAGGGCAGATACGGGCAATAACGCCTTTTACAGAAGCTGCCGATTTGACCGCTTTTGAAAGAGCCTTTTCGCTGTCGTACTTCATTTTTCCGTAAACTGTCGTAGGCTTTTCGCCTGCTGTCTCGCGGATAGGCTCTCTGGTTTTCTGGGGAGCGTAAACCTGATGAGTGCTGATCATTATCATGTCATTTACGCCTGCCGTTACCGCAGCTTTGTAAAGGAATTTATCCACAGCCGCAGATTTTTTCTCCTCTGCGGGAGTAATTATGTTCGGAAAATCGTTATCCACCGTACAGCCTACATGGATAAGCACATCTATACCGTTTACCATAGCCTGTGTGATAGCATCTTTATTGTCAATAGATGCCTGTACAAAGGTATAATTCGGATTATCAACATTTGTGTTGGGCGTTTCGTCAACGCCGATAACACTGAACCCCTTTGAAAGCAAAGCTTCGCAAAGCTCACTTCCGATAAGACCGGACGCACCTGTTACAAAAACAGTTTTCATAGTTCACAGTCCCTCCGTTCTATAAAGATTAATACATACACATATTATTATACCATAAATAAAAATAATTGCAATATGTTTTTTTTGACGAAATTCTAAGGGATTTTTTGAATAATACGGCATATTTATATGCGTTTTTAAAAAATTGTCTTTATTTGCGCCCGAAAACAAGATCCTTTATCACTTCGCCGCCTATGATAAGTCCCGCTGCGGAGGGAACGAACGCCACAGAGCCGGGAATGCTTCTTCTGCCCGCCGCTTCCTCGTCATATCCGTCAAGAACGGGGGACAGGGGCGGCTCTTTGGAATATACAACTTTCAGCTTTTTAACTCCCCGCCTGCGGAGTTCGTAACGCATTACCCTTGCAAGCGGACATACGGAAGTCTTGTAAATGTCCGCAACTTCAAAAGCCGTGGGGTCAAGCTTGTTCCCCGCGCCCATGCTTGAAATTATGGGAACGCCGCACTTTTCCGCGCGGACGGCAAGTTCGATCTTCCCCGAAACGGTATCTATCGCATCTATTATATAGTCATATCCCGAAAGATCGAAATTATCCGCATTATCGGGAGTGTAGAAAATATTATGCTTTGTGACCCTGCACTGCGGGAAAATTTTCAGAATACGCTCCTCTGCGGCATCGGTCTTGAACTTTCCGACAGTTGTATGATCTGCAATTATCTGGCGGTTGATGTTGGTAATGCTGACTGTGTCGCTGTCTATAAGATCAATTGCGCCGACGCCGCTGCGGGCAAGAACTTCCACCGCGTAGCCGCCTACGCCGCCCACACCGAAAACGGCGACTCTTGCGGTGCGGAGGATCTCTGCGGAATCCTTTCCCAACAGCAGTTCGGTTCTTGAAAACTGAGTCGGCATATGTTTCTCTCCTTACAAAAACAGGCAGGAGAGAACTGCTCTCCTGCCCGGAATTTTTTGTTCTTTTATTAATACATACCGCCTGCAGGCATTGCGGGAGCAGCGGGAGTTTCCTCCTTGATGTCCGCAACAAGGCTCTCTGTGGTAAGAACCATTGCCGCAACGGAAGCCGCATTCTGGAGCGCGGAACGTGTTACCTTTGTAGGATCAACGATTCCCGCGGGGATCATGTCGCCGAACTCCTCGTTGTATGCGTCAAAGCCGTAGCCGACCTTTCTGGAACGGATTATCTTGTCAAGGATAACGCTTCCTTCAAGTCCTGCGTTTGCAGCGATCTGGCGAACGGGTTCTTCAAGAGCTTTCAGAACGATAGCCGCGCCTGTCTTTTCATCGCCCGAAAGGGAAGATGTAAGCTTTGAAACTGCGGGCATAGCGTTTACGAACGCCGTTCCGCCGCCTGCTACGATACCCTCTTCAACAGCTGCCTTGGTAGCTGCAAGAGCGTCCTCGATGCGGAGCTTCTTCTCTTTCATTTCGATCTCTGTAGCAGCGCCGACCTTGATGACAGCTACGCCGCCGCTGAGTTTTGCAAGTCTTTCCTGAAGTTTTTCCTTGTCGAAATCGGAAGTTGTGGACTCGATCTGAGTCTTGATCTGACCGATACGATCCTTGATGGATTTCTTGTCGCCTGCGCCGTCAACGATGATGGTGTTTTCCTTGGTAACTTTGACCTGCTTAGCACGTCCGAGCTGTGCAACTTCGGTGTCTTTGAGTTCCAGACCTACTTCTTCGGAAATTACCTGACCGCCTGTGAGGATCGCAATATCCTGAAGCATTTCCTTGCGCCTGTCGCCGAATCCGGGAGCCTTTACCGCAACGCAGGTGAATGTTCCGCGGAGCTTGTTTACGATAAGTGTGGAGAGAGCCTCGCCCTCGATGTCCTCGGCAATTATAACAAGCTTCTTGCCGCTCTGTACGATCTGTTCAAGCAGGGGAAGGATTTCCTGAATAGAGGAAATTTTCTTGTCGGTAATAAGAATGTACGCATCGTCTATGACAGCTTCCATCTTGTCGGTATCGGTTACCATGTAAGGCGTGATGTAACCGCGGTCGAACTGCATACCCTCAACAACCTCGGAATATGTCTCGGCGGTCTTGGATTCTTCGATAGTGATAACGCCGTCCGCAGTAACTTTCTCCATAGCGTCGGCAATGAGCTTTCCTACGTCCTCATCGGCAGCGGAAATTGCCGCAACGTTTGCGATCTCGGCAGAACCTGCAACAGCCTTGGAATTTGCCTTGATGGCTTCAACTGCGGTGTTTACAGCCTTTGCCATACCTTTCTTGACGATCATGGGATTTGCACCTGCGGCAATGTTCTTCATTCCCTCGCGGATAAGAGCCTGCGCAAGAAGTGTGGCGGTGGTGGTTCCGTCGCCTGCGGCGTCATTGGTCTTGGTAGCAACTTCCTTTACAAGCTGTGCGCCCATGTTCTCGAAAGCGTCCTCAAGCTCGATCTCTTTTGCAATTGTAACGCCGTCATTTGTAATAAGCGGCGAGCCGAACTTCTTGTCCAGAACCACATTTCTGCCCTTAGGACCGAGGGTTATCTTGACTGTATCGGCAAGTTTGTTGATACCTGCCTGCAAGGACTTTCTTGCTTCTTCACCGTAAATAATATCTTTAGCCATGGTAAAAAACTCCTTTACTATTTGTATTTAAAAATCATTCAACAACTGCAAGTATATCGTCCTGACGGAGGATAGTGTATTCAACGCCGTCAACCTTGACTTCTGTGCCGCTGTATTTGGAGATAAGGACTTTCTGTCCCTTCTTGACGAACATTTTAACTTCCTTTCCGTCAACGACTCCGCCGGGACCAACCTCAACGATCTCAGCGATCTGGGGCTTTTCCTTAGCGCTTCCTGCGAGGATAATTCCGCTCTTGGTGGTTTCCTCCGCTTCTGTCATTTTGATGACAACTCTGTCGGCAAGTGGTTTGATAGTCATAAATGAAAACTCCTTTCGATCAGTTTGTATGTTCCTTTTCTCTTCTTTTGAGAATGGATTAGCACTTTAAACTTAAATGTGTTAGCACTCTTTTTCTTTGAGTGCTAATTTATATTTTACCAGTATTTTTTCAAAAATCAAGTAGTTTTAGCAGATTTTATATTATTTCAGCGAAACACACAAATATTCTTGCTGATATTATCTGATTTATCAGCAATATACACAAAGTAAGAGCTGAAAGTTGAGAGTTGAGAGTTGAGATAAAATTTTCAGCTTTGTACTCTCGAATCAAAGAAAAAGGTAATATCTTAATAGTTTATTCTTGAAACGCATTAGCGGAGAAAAGAACGATAATAGTCTATGCCAATATCTCAACTCTCAACTCTTAACTCTCAAAACTAAAAGGCGTCCGTCCCGAAAAATTCCGGAGCGGACGCCTTTTTATTGCCTTGGAATTAAAGTTCAGCAAAGTACTTAATGGTTCTTACCATCTGAGAAGTGTAGGAGTTCTCGTTATCATACCAAGAAACTACCTGTACTTCATAGAGGTCGTCAGCGATCTTAGCAACCATTGTCTGTGTTGCATCGAAGAGTGAACCGTATCTCATGCCGATAACATCGGAAGAAACGATCTGATCCTCGTTGTAGCCGAAGGACTCGGAAGCAGCAGCCTTCATAGCAGCGTTGATAGCTTCCTTGGTAACGTCAGCCTTCTTGACAACAGCAGTAAGGATAGTTGTAGAACCTGTGGGAACAGGAACTCTCTGAGCGGAACCGATGAGTTTGCCGTTCAGTTCAGGGATAACAAGACCGATAGCCTTAGCAGCGCCTGTGCTGTTAGGAACGATGTTAGCAGCACCTGCTCTTGCTCTTCTCAGGTCGCCCTTTCTGTGAGGACCGTCAAGGATCATCTGGTCGCCTGTGTAAGCGTGGATAGTGGACATGATACCGCTCTGGATAGGAGCGAAATCGTTAAGAGCCTTAGCCATAGGAGCGAGGCAGTTAGTTGTGCAGGAAGCAGCGGAAATGATCTGATCGTCCTTGGTAAGGGTCTTTTCATTTACGGAGAATACGATAGTTTTCAGGTCGTTGCCTGCGGGAGCAGAAATAACGACTTTCTTTGCGCCTGCGTTGATGTGAGCCATTGACTTGTCCTTAGAGCAGTAGAAACCTGTGCATTCCAGAACAACGTCAACGCCGATCTGTCCCCAAGGAAGATCCTTAGCGTCCTTTTCAGCGTAGATCTTAAGAGTTTTGCCGTCAACTGTGATGGTGTTAGCTTCATCGTCAGCTGTTACGGTGTGGAGACCTTCGCCGATCCTTCCGCAGTAGCCGCCCTGAGCTGTATCGTACTTAAGAAGCTGAGCGAGCATAGAAGGCTTTGTAAGGTCGTTGATAGCAACTACCTCGTAACCGTCTGCGCCGAACATCTGTCTGAAAGCGAGACGTCCGATCCTTCCGAAACCATTGATCGCAACTTTAACTGCCATGATAAAATTCCTCCTAAAAGAAATATAAATTTTTCCGGCGTTCGATCCCGAACACCACATATATTTATTTTAACCTATTTTTGCGAATTTTGCAAGACCTTTTTATAAAAAAATAACATATTTTTATGCTTTTTAATGGAATTATCAGGTAATTTTAAGAACGTTACAAATTTTCACACTGTAATTTGTAAGTTTTGCATGAAGAATTTGCAGAAAATACAAAACGGACTGCACAGCCGTCGCCGTGCAGTCCGCTTGTTCGTATGGGCAATGGGTATTTGCGTTTAAAAGCTTACGGTCTTATCAGTCCGTACCGTAAAGCTTGGAAAGTCTTGTAAGGTAATCATAACGATCCTTAGCATTTTCAACAGCCTTGTTGAAGAGTTTTTCTGCTCTTTCGGGATTCTGACGGGCAAGAGCGTTGTAACGAACTTCGCCCATGAGGAATTCCTTATACTTATCATCGATAGCAGGTACCTTGCTGTCGAGAGTGAAAGGATTCTTGCCTTCTGCCTTAAGAGCAGGATTGAATCTGTAGAGGTGCCAGTAACCTGCTTCTACAGCCTTCTTCTCCTCTTCCATAGCCTTGCTCATGCCTGCCTTGATACCGTGGTTGATACAAGGAGCATATGCGATAACAAGTGAAGGTCCGTTGTATGCTTCGGCTTCGGAAATTGCCTTGATGCACTGATTCATGTCAGCGCCCATTGCAACGTGTGCAACGTAAACATAACCGTAGCTCATAGCAATACCTGCAAGATCCTTCTTCTTGGTCTCCTTACCGGCAGCCGCGAACTGCGCGATAGCACCTGTAGGTGTGGACTTGGAAGACTGTCCGCCTGTGTTGGAGTAAACTTCTGTATCAAATACGAGAATGTTTACATCTTCACCGGAAGCGATAACATGGTCAAGTCCGGAGAAACCAATATCATAAGCCCAGCCGTCGCCGCCGAATACCCACATGGATTTCTTTCCGAGGTAATCCTTAAGAGCGAGAACATCAGCAGCAGCTTCCGCCTTGCTGCCTTCAAGAGCCTTGATAAGTTCTGCTGTTGCAGGCTTGTTGGCGTTGCCGTCGTTAAGTGTTGCAAGGTAATTTTCAATAGCGGTCTTCATTCCGCCCTTTGCACTCTTCTGCATATCGAGGAGCTTAGCTACTGCTCTCTGACGAAGAGTATTCTGAGCAAGGAACATACCGTAACCGTATTCTGCATTATCCTCAAACAGTGAGTTAGCCCAAGCAGGACCTTTTCCCTCCTTGTTTACGGTGTAAGGAGTGGACGGTGCCGAGCCGCCCCAGATAGAGGAGCAGCCTGTTGCGTTGGCGATGAACATTCTGTCGCCGAACAGCTGAGTTACAAGCTTAGCATAAGGAGTTTCACCGCAGCCTGCGCAAGCTCCGGAGAATTCAAGCAGCGGCTGCTTGAACTGTGAACCCTTGACGGTAGTTTCCTTGAACTTCTCGAGGATCTCGGGCTTTTCGGGAAGTGTCTGACCGTAAGCAAATGTGTTCTGTTCAGCCATCTGGGAATCAAGAGGCTTCATGGTAAGAGCCTTCTCGCCCTTCTTGCCGGGACAAACGTTAGCGCAGGATCCGCAGCCTGTGCAGTCCAGAGCGGAAACTGTCATAACGAAGTTCATCTTGTCAAGACCTGCGATCTTCAGACCCTTTGTTCCCTCGGGAGCTTTTGCAAGCTCGTCATCTGTCATAACGATAGGACGGATAACAGCGTGAGGACAAACGTAAGAGCAGAAGTTACACTGGATACAGTTGTCGCTGTTCCAAGCGGGAACATCTACAGCGATACCTCTCTTTTCGTAAGCGGCAGAACCCTGCGGGAATGTGCCGTCAGGCATATTCTTGAATGCGGAAACGGGGAGAGAATCACCCATCTGAGCATTAACGGGGATCTGGATCTTGTTTACGTAATCAACAAGGTCTTTCCTGTCGCCTGCAGCCTTGGGCATACCCATCTTGGTATCCTTGCACTTCTTCCATGACTCGGGAACTTCTATCTCAACGACGTTATTTGCGCCCATGTCGATAGCCTTGTAGTTCATGTTGACTACATCGTCGCCCTTCTTGCCGAATGAAGCAAGTGCCTTTTCTTTCATATACTTGATAGCATCAGCTTCGGGAATGATCTTTGCAAGCTTGAAGAATGCAGACTGGAGGACTGTTGAAGTCTTGTTGCCCAGACCGATCTCTCTTGCAATATCAACACCGTTGATGATGTAGAACTTAATGTTGTTCTCGGCGATAAATCTCTTTACCTGACCGGGGAGGTGCTTTTCTACCTCGTCCTTGCTCCACTGGCAGTTGAGGAGGAACGTTCCGCCGGGCTTGATGTCCTGGACCATATCGTACTTGTCGATATAGGACTGATTGTGGCAGGCAACGAAGTCAGCCATATTAACAAGGTATGTGGACTTGATGGGAGTTTTGCCGAAACGCAGGTGGGAAATAGTTACGCCGCCCGATTTCTTGGAGTCGTAAGCGAAATATGCCTGAGCATACATATCGGTGTGATCGCCGATGATCTTGATGGAGTTCTTGTTTGCGCCGACAGTACCGTCAGAGCCGAGACCCCAGAATTTACAAGCAACAGTTCCTTCGGGAGCTGTGTCAAGCTTGCCTTCTGTAGGAAGGGAGAGATTTGTAACATCATCGGTAATGCCGATAGTGAATCTGGGCTTGTAGTTTTCGCCCTTGAAGTATTTATCGTTCTGATAAACAGCCTTGATCTGATCGGGAGTTGTATCTTTAGAACCGAGACCGTAACGTCCGCCTGCGATAACAACGTCCTTGAACTTGGAATCCTTAAGAGCTGCAACAACGTCCAGATAGAGAGGTTCGCCGAGAGCGCCGGGTTCTTTTGTTCTGTCAAGAACGGAGATCTGCTTAACAGTATCGGGGATAGCTTCGATAAGCTTGTCAGCGCAGAAAGGTCTGTAGAGACGGACTTTAACGAGACCGATCTTCCAGCC
>CANQTP010000073.1 GCA_947626755.1 uncultured Clostridia bacterium | reverse complement strand
TCATATTATAAAGATCATCTATAGCTCTGTCTAATGCTGACATTTCGGCTGTTCTCAACATCTCAAATTCCTCATTTACGTAGCTTTATATTGAAAATTTTCTTTATATCCTCATCGGATAAGCCGAATTTTTTCATTTTGTCAGATATTTCATTATCTCTTTCTGCTCTGCCTTTGGCTAAACCTCTTTCCTCCCCAGTCTGCATAGCTTCCTCAAGCTCGGAAGCTTTGTCGTGCATGGCTTTTTCACGCATTCGGGCAAGCTCTTTTAATTTTTCATTATTATTCATATTATAAAGATCATCTATAGCTCTGTCTAATGCTGACATTTCGGCTGTTCTCAACATCTCAAACTCCTCCTTCTTGGTGGATCTGATAAATTGTAACCACAAGTTTTTTCTGTCGTTCTTATCTATTCCATCTTTTACCTTTTTAAGTTCAAAAAAGTGTATCTGCATTTTGTCGGAAAGTTTTTTATTGTGTTCAACGTCCCACACGGAAAATTCGGAGTGAACATCTTCATGTTCCCCGAAAAGTACGAAATCCAATATATTTATTGATATGCAGGGACAAAGCTTGCTATACGGTTCTCCCTCTTCGAGCTGCGAAGAATACAATTTTGACCAATAGAGAAGCGTCCTGTCGGGGTAATATTTCTCCGATCGCACCTGCATTTCGATATTTACAAGCTGATCGCCTATATCAAGATTCAGATCAAGTCTGTAGAATTTTTCATTGATACTTGTCGGTTCAATTTCCGGATTTTTTATGCGTATGTTATGAAGTTCACTTTCGGGAATGTCGAGCATATCCGAAAGAAAAGCTTTTAAAATATCCTTGTTATTTTCGTTACCAAACAGCATTTTGAAAACTATGTCAAGTTTCGGAGATAACATTGTCTCGTCCTTTGCCACTTAAACCGCCCCTTTTCAATTATATTATAACACGGTTTTCAGAGAAATGCAATAGGAGAGTTGAGAGTTAAGAGTTGAGAGTTAAGATATTGCAGTAACGCTTATTAACAAAAATTCCCGCCTATACAGGCGGGAATTGCTGTTTGTAGATCGCGCTTTACTTTACCGCACATTATATTTAGGCAAGAGATCACAAAACTTTGCCTGAATAAGCCCGCGGGGGCTCCCCCGCCTCAGCCTGCCTTGCGCGAAGCTATAGCCGCAGCGCCGGCAGCTGCCATTACAGATGCCATAACTGCTGCGGGAACGTTGCCGGTCTCTGCGGAAGTTGTATCGCTGTCGCTTGCAGGACTATCATCATCAGGAGCTGTATCATCGGGGACAGATGCCGTCAGCGCATTGCCGTCCTTGTCAAGAACAACTGCATTGTCAACAGATATATCGCTGCCCCACCATTCTTGTATCCAGAGCTGCGCATACGCATTGTCCGGGTCGGAAGCGTCCGTTTCGCTGAAAATCGGGGTATCTTTTTTAAATGTAACGGTGTTTCCGTCAAGAATGAGTTCCTTGCCGGCGTCAGCGTTGCCCCACTCATGAGATTCCCAACCTGTAGAGGGACTGTTTGCGCCTATTCCGCCGCCGATACCCTGAGATGCATCATAGTCGGAGATCGTGAACGATATGCCGTAAACATCTGTTACATTGATCCCGTTTGCAATTACATCATATACATAATTGCCGCTTTCGTCTGCATTTGTAATGACTGCATGAGCGTTTACCGCCATAATGGAAACAGCAGCAGCTCCTGCTGCGGCAGCAGCGATTTTTCTGAATTTCATAATAAATTCCTCCTATACGATTTATTGGCAGATCCCTGCCGATAATTGTTGATACTATAATTATGCCACCTTTTTTCAGAATTAACAGCATACTTTATTTTTACATTTAAAAATTCATTTTTTGTATAAAGAAGAAAATAAACACAATATCCCCCGGATACCCCGAGGGACATTGTGCTTTTAGAAAATTGGGAATATAGTATATCCAACTAATGGATCAACTATCTCAGAAAACTCTCTTCTTGAGAATTACTGCGGAAACTGCCAGTGCTGCAAATGTTACAACTACTGCGGCGGGAGCAGCGGAAGAAGTCTCGCTTTCCTCGTAAACGCCTGCGCCCGAGGAAACGTCCTCGCCGTAAGCTTCATCGTCAAATACGATCACATAATCGGAAGCGTGCTTCATTGTGAAATCTGCAATTCCGCCTTCAACCTTGGAGCTGCCGATGAACTCGAACTTGCCGTTGTTGAACCAGTAGAGATTTGCATATTTTCCGTTGTTCTTAGCATCAACGGGGATATTTATAACTGCGGAGAATCCGAAGTCGCCGCTGAATGTAAGTGAGAACTGGAATGTATCGTTGTCCTTAGCAATTTCTTTGAGCTGTGCAGCTGTTGCTGTCTTGGTGTTGAGAGTAATGCCAAGATCCATGCCTTCAGCCTTTGCAACATCAGCTGCAGCGATCTCCCAGGAAGCGCCGTTTGCGAGTTTGAACTCTGCGTCCTTGCCTGCAATGGAATCAATAGCGTCCTTGGAAACTACAGTTGAATTGCTGAGTGTAACGGAAGTGCTTCCGCTTGCTGCTGTGCCTGTGCTCGCACTTGTTGTAGACCTGTTGCTGATAACAACAGGAGGCATACCGATACCCTGATGCTTATTGCCGCTCACTGTAGGAGCAGAAGGTGTGGAAGGTGTAGAAGGTGTAGAAGGTGTATCTGTGCTGCCACTGCCGCTTCCGGAACCTTCGGAAGTATCTTCTGCAAGGCTTGCTTTAAGTGTAAGAGAAATAGCTTTGCCGAGATCTTCGGGCTTTAATGTAATTTCAACGGAAGTTTCAACAGCGTCTTTCTTATCATTAAGTTTTAAAGTGCAAACTTTCTTTGCAACATCAGCTCTTTTTCCGTCATCGGTCTTTGTCTCGTCTGTTTTGTTATCTGTTTTTTCATCAGTACTATCTTCAGTTGTTTTGTCACTGTTTGCTGCACCCTCGGACCCATCATTTTCATCTTCTGAAGCTGCAGCAGGAGTACCTTCCGGTTCGTCCTCGTTTTCAGTTGCATCGCCTTCGGAAGAAGTATCGTCGTCCTCGGTCTTGTCGTTGCCTTCGGTCTTATCTTCACCCTCGGTCTTATCTTCGTCCTTAGGAGCTTCTTCATCACCGCCGACCTTGATATCGGTTACTTCAACGTTGATCTTCTGTCCGTCAAGATCCTTAAAGCCTTCTCCGTTAAAATAGATCTGAACACCGGCTTCTTTAAGCTCATCGGTAGTGTCGTTGCCGATCTTATCCCATGTCAGAGTGGCAGTGCCGCCGTCTTTGGAAATTGTTATTTCCTTTGCCTCACTGTTTGACCAATCATATTTTTCGCCCTGTTTTGCATAAATAGCTGCGTTAGCTTTGATCTCAGTGGGCTTGGTTTCTTCGGGCTTTTCAGCAGCAGCGTTTGTAACCTTGATGGTTATTGTCTTTACCTCTGTTACATGATAAAAACCAACAACTATCTTTTCTGACTCCTTAAAGAGTGACAGTACTTCCACTTCTTTATCGTCCTTATCCTTTACCTTTGTTGTTTTATCTACAGTAACTGTAGATGCATCTCCTGTGGTGCACAGCCAAGATTTAGTTTCCTGCAAATAGAAACCGCCGTTACCATTATCATCAGCTTTCAGTCCTTCAACAGTTACTGTAATTTTTTCAGCGTTTGACCAGTCACACTTGCTTTTTGCAATTTCAAAATTGTATCTGTTTTCTTCTCCTTCAAACTTTAACGCAGTGTCTTTTGTGCTATCGTATACAACAACTCCGTCGTTTGTATCGTCGGCAGGAGTTGTAGCTTTTGTGTTGATCTTAACAGTATCTGTTTCTTTCAGATCATTGATCCCGCCTTTGTCGCCGTTTATAGTAACTGTGAAACCGATTTTTTGAACAACCCAGTCATCACTTATATTTTTCGTATCTTTAAAACTCGATAATTTTACACCGGTCTCTGATATATCCGAAGTTGTCCAGCCGCTCCAGTCATTTGCGTCTTTTCCATACTGCGCATAAAGGCTGACTGCAATATCTTCGTCGGTTACATCTTTTAATGAGCAACTATTAATCTTCACGCCTGTAATTGCTACTGTCTTATCCTTTATGTCACTGTAAGTAGTTTTGCCATATTCGACCTTGTCAAACTTGAACCCATCGCTCGTGTACTGTGCAGCCTTTGTTACGCCTTCTACGCCCCAACTACTTGCGTCAACAACTTTAAGCGTCAATTCTTCAGTCGGAAATGTAATAGTGTAATCTGCTGTATCCGCCGCGCTTGCGGTCAGACTTGAGAAGGTCATGGCAGAGACCGCCAGAGCCGCTGCGGTAACACCCGCAAGAAGTTTTTTCAACTTCATATAAGATTCCCTCTTTCTTGATTTTTTCACCGATTGATTTCGGCGTTTTTATATAAACATTATATCACAAAAAAAAAAAAAAAAAAGCAATATATATTTTACACAAAATTCATAATTGGAACTTGCTGAAATTTGTAAATTCTGCACAAAAAGGAAGGATATAGCAAAGCGCGAAAACGTATGTTTTAAAAATGCGGCGCTTGACAATTTCTGTGCGGTATAGTATAATTATAGTGAAAGATATATGCGGAAGGATAAGGCTGATGTTGAGTTCATACGGTATAAACAGAGAATACAGAGACAGGCTCTTTAAATTCATTTTCGGCAACCCCGAAAACAAAGAATGGACCCTGAGCCTTTATAATGCCATGAACGGCACAGACTACAAGGATCCGGAAGCCATCACGTTCACTACACTTGAAAACGCAGTGTATATGAACATGAAGAACGACGTATCATTTATAGTGGCGGATACTATGAGCTTCTATGAGCAGCAGACCACGTTCAACCCGAATATGCCAATGCGTTTCCTGATATATGCGGGCATGGTCTACAGCAAGTTTGTGGATACTCAGAGCGATTATCATATTTTCAGTCCCAGACAGCAGAAAGCTCCGACTCCCAAATGCGTATGCTTCTACAACGGCGACGCCGAAAAGGAAGACAGGGTAATACTGAAATTAAGTGATTCGTTTGAAAGTTCGCAGGCTCCCGACATTGAAGTTACCGTCACGATGCTCAATGTAAATTACGGACATAACACGGAATTGCTGAACGCCTGCAAACCGATGCAGGATTATGCGCTGTTCCTGTATTATGTCAAAGAGAACCGCAAGGTAATGGATCTTAACGAAGCAATAAGCAAAGCACTGGAAATGCTGCCGGAGGATTCGGTGATAAAGCCGTTTCTGACAGCCAATAAAGCGGAGGTGACCCGTATGTGTATTTTTGAATATGACGAAGAAAAAGCCTTTGCCGCACAGAGAGCGGAAGGCAGAGCGGAAGGCAGAGCGGAAGGCAGGGCGGAAGGCAGAGCAGAGGGCAAGGAAGAAAATAAAATTGAGTTTATGAAAGTGCTTTCATTAATAAAAAAGGGGACGTTGACTATTCATGATGCAGCGATACGCCTTGGTGTTTCCGAAACGGAATTGAGCGACTGTCTGATATGATCCTTCCAATAAAAGCGGAGGTGACCCGTATGTGTATTTTTGAATATGACGAAGAAAAAGCCTTTGCCGCACAGAGAGCGGAAGGCATTGAAGAGGGCAGAGCAGAGGGCAGAGCGGAGGGCAAGGAAGAAAATAAAATTGAGTTTATGAAAGTGCTTTCATTAATAAAAAAGGGAACGTTGACTATTCATGATGCAGCGATACGCCTTGGTGTTTCCGAAACGGAATTGAGCGACTGTCTGATATGATCCTTCCAATAAAAGCGGAGGTGACCCGTATGTGTATTTTTGAATATGACGAAGAAAAAGCCTTTGCCGCACAAAGAGCGGAAGGCAGGGCAGAGGGCGCTTTAGATATTCTTATTAATCTTGTCAAAGATGGGGTGCTTACTGTTTCCGATGCAGCACAAAGAGTCGGAATGAACATACGTGAATTCAGACAAAAAACAGGGTTGGATCAGAATTGATAAAAAGCCGCTGTAAAAAAAACACCGCAAAACAGCCGAGATTTCCTAAATTTGAGAAATCTCGGCTAATTTAACATCATATAAAGAAAAAAGTATCTACACATCCTAATTCAGGTTACAGCAAACACACCGGCAAAAAATCAGCGTTTTTACCGTGTGGAAAATGTGGAAAGTTTTTATTTTTTATGCCGCATTTTTAACAGCAAGCTTTTTTAAGTGGAATTTATGAAGATTAAAACCGCAGGAAATCATTGCAATTTCTAAATTTAACGCTTTTAACTCCCTTCTCCTTGCTGCGGAGGGTTATCCTGCAAAAGCCACAAAAAAAGACTGCTGTCTTGCTTTTTTTTGCAAGATCGCAGCCTTTTTTATTTAGCTGTTTTTTACAGCGCCGTCTGCCTGCGGGGAAGCCCCCGCTGGCATAAATCCTCTCTTGTTAGTCAAGAGAGGATTTGCTTTTATTTTCAGATATAACAAAAAGCTTGGAGATTTTGTTTCCAAGCTTTTTTGTATAGTTATGATCCTTGAACGGACGTCAGGTAAACGTTTAAAAGTTCCAGAGCCGTTTCTTTCCGGTGTACCGTGCATTTTTCAAGTTTGGCAAGAAGTTCGTCCTGCTTTGCCGAAAGACTTGGATTTTCTTCTGTCAGCACAACATCGGGGGTGATGTGCAGCGAATCGCATATTTTCAATACCGTTTCAACGCGCATATTTACCGTTCCGCGCTCTATATCAGCATAAGTTCTGTCGGACAAATTTGCCGCTTCGGCTACCTCACTTTGTGTGAGTCCCGCTCTTTTGCGTATGGCAAGCAGCTTGTTCCCTATGGCTCTGAAATCAAAAATAAGCATTTTAGTTCCTCCTATCAGCCTTATACAAGAATTATACTTCCTAAAGCCCTTGACAAATAGGAAGCGAAGTAGTATAACTATAGGAAGAATAGTTCCTAAAAATACATATTTTGATTCAGGAGGTAGCGATTATGAGCAGATATGTAATGTGTCCGAACTGTGGTCACAGAATGAGACGGTTGCGTGATGATTATTATGATAATGACGATGACGGAGAACGTCTGAGCCTTTATGATGCAGCATATATTTGGGCTTCAGACGGCATGGACGAAGACTATACATTCGGGTATGATGAAGATGACTTAAGAAAAGTTTTAGGGGTATAAAGCATTATGTCAGAAAGTTGGTGACAAACCATATAACTTATATTTATTTAATAATACTGTTAAATCTTGGAGGAATTTTAAATGAATATCGAAAAACGAAAGAAAAAAACTTAGTAATGATTTGTATAAAAATACTTCTTATCCTTCTGCAAACATAGATACAGACCACCCTCGGTGTCCCGAATGCGGCTGTGTCTTTTCGGGAGAAACTACATCTTGTCCTCAATGCGGCTGCCCTGTTTCGCCTGAAACAGTTGATATTAAGGAAACAAAAGCTAAATCACCAAAGAAAAAAGTCATAATTATTTTGGCAATTATTGTCATTATAGTTGCTATAGGTGTTATACTGGGGTTACTTACCATAAACAAAATTAAAGAAACAAAAGAAAGAGAAGAGGCAGCTTATAAATCAAATATGGAAAATGCTGTTGTTACAATGTCTACAGGTATTGATAAAGCAGAAGATGCCACACATTTTATACGAGATATGTAGAATATACAAATCTTGCAATAGATCCACAAGGCAACTATGATTCATATACAGACAGTTTATATGAAACGGAAACAGACATAAAAAAGTATAACGAAACTATGAATGTTTATTTGGAAAAATAAAACGCAGATTTCGCCTTACTTAATGCACGGTATACGATAAGTTGAAAATCACAAAACAAACCCTGAAAATGCCAGCGGGGCTTCCCCGCCTCAGCCTGCCTTGACAGGGCGGCTGCAATGTGGTATAATTTCATAGTAAAGCTTTTGAAAGGAGTGCGGCAAATGAATATCGACTATGAGTCCCTTGCCCTTTTCGGAAAATTCGGCGGCGCAATGCTGGGTCTGCTGCTGATCGTCTGGATAATAGCTTTGCTGACTCCCAAAGTCGCAAAGCTTGTAGAGAAAATTTCCGGCAAGAAAGGTATTCCCGAAAGGGTGCAGGATAGTAAAATTTCGGAAAATGAATATAAGGTCTACAGCGTTTTCGAGGACAGACCTATGGAAAACAGCAAAAATAAATGATTTGGAGAGATAATTTATGGCTAAAGATAAAAAACTTGTTGAAGCGATCACCTCTATGGACGAGGATTTTGCAAAATGGTATACCGATATTGTCAAGAAAGCTGAACTTATCGAGTATACTTCCGTTAAGGGCTGTATGGTTATACGTCCCTACGGCTATGCTATCTGGGAAAATATGCAGAGGATCCTTGACGGAATGTTCAAGGCTACAGGGCATGAGAATGTTTGTATGCCTATGTTTATTCCCGAAAGCCTTTTGCAGAAAGAAAAAGACCATGTTGAAGGCTTTGCTCCCGAGGTTGCTTGGGTCACTCACGGCGGCAATGAAAAATTAGAGGACAGACTTTGCGTCCGTCCTACTTCCGAGACTCTTTTCTGCGAACATTACGCAAATATCGTCCATTCCTACAGGGATCTGCCTAAACTTTATAATCAGTGGGTGTCCGTTGTTAGATGGGAGAAAACTACCCGCCCGTTCCTGCGTTCAAGGGAATTTCTCTGGCAGGAAGGACATACCATTCACGCAACTGCGGAGGAAGCTGTTGAAGAGACCGAGCGTATGCTCAACGTCTATGCGGAATTCTGCGAAAAGTCCCTTGCAATGCCCGTTATAAAAGGCAGAAAGACCGACAGCGACAAATTTGCAGGCGCGGAAGCTACTTATGCCATCGAAGCTCTTATGCATGACGGAAAAGCGCTTCAGGCGGGAACTTCCCACTATTTCGGGGACGGCTT
This sequence comes from uncultured Clostridia bacterium, assembly GCA_947626755.1. Classification (GTDB taxonomy): domain Bacteria; phylum Bacillota; class Clostridia; order Oscillospirales; family Ruminococcaceae; genus RGIG8773. The sequence goes on along the minus strand of CANQTP010000073.1, from coordinate 2,617 downwards.
TGCAAAGGCTTTTGAAATAATGTACACCGACAAGGAAAATAAAAAGGTTTATCCTCATCAGACTTCTTGGGGCGTTACAACACGTCTTATCGGAGCAATTATCATGACTCACGGCGACGACAGCGGACTTGTCCTGCCGCCTGCGGTAGCTCCCATACAAGCGGTGATAATTCCCATTCAGCAGTTCAAGGAAGGCGTTCTTGAAAAGGCAAATGCTCTTGCGGATAAACTGAAAGCAGCGGGAATTCGGGTAAAAGTCGATGACAGCGACAATTCTCCCGGCTGGAAATTTGCCGAGTATGAAATGAAAGGCGTTCCGGTAAGAATTGAAATAGGTCCCAAGGATATTGAGAACGATCAGTGCGTTTGCGCGATCCGCTACAGCGGCGAAAAGAGAACCGTTTCTCTGGAAAATGATCTTGAAACGTTTAAAAATACCGTGTCGGAAATGCTTGAAAAGGAGATCCCCGAGGGAATGTTCAAGAAAGCCGCCGAAAACCGCGAGAAGCACACATATTCCTGCAAGTCCATGGACGAAATAACAGAAGTTCTGGAAAAGAACGGCGACGGCTTTGTAAAAGCTATGTGGTGCGGCGACGAAGCCTGCGAGGACAAGGTAAAAGAAGTCACGGGCGTGGGTTCAAGATGTATACCCTTTGAGCAGGAACATATCGACGATAAATGTGTCTGCTGCGGAAAGCCTGCAAAGACCATGGTTTACTGGGGAAAAGCATATTGATGAAACGTATAATTCCCATACTATTGATAATGGTTTGTCTCATGACAGGCTGTTCATTCCGTAAAGAATATGATCTGTACGGCAAGGATCGGGTGGAAGCTTTCCGAGCGGAAGCCGCGCAGTGGCAAAGCGGACGTTACCTTGTTACCGATCTTGAAACGGGGATAATGACACAGGCGTTTTCCTTTAAATACGAATCGGACGGTTCACAATCCTATCTTTATGAACAGGTAAGCGGTACAAACTACTATGCGGAGTATAACAGCGGCGGCGTTATGGAGATTTATGACGGCGAGAATGTCACGGTTTTAAATGCGGGGGACGAGGGGTATGTTTCCTATGATAAGGAAAACCCTCACCCCTATTCCACGGGGGATCTGCTGTTTTATGTAAATCTGTTTGTGAAATCGTCGCTTGAAAGCTCCGAAGAGGGGAATACAGTCTATCTGTACAATTACGATACCGACAAGCTGAATGAAACGCAGGGAACGTCTTTTACGGCGTTCTCCACAAAGTATGTTTTTGACGGATCGGGAAATTTTCTGTATTTTGAAATGTCCAACACAAGCGCGGCGGGAGAGTCTTCCTACCGCATAGAAGTTATGGACGTGAACGCTGTTCCGGAAATAGAAAGACCATAATAAAAAGGGACTTGGAAAAGTCCCTTCAATCTGTCAAAAAAGCCAGCCGAAAGGCCGGCTTTTTTGAATAGAATATGGTATAATGATAAAGGGTGATAAAACGCTGCAAAAGAATAAAAAGGAAAGAGATCAATTAGAATTTGTAAGTATAGTTGACGGAACACATATCAAGGCAAATGCCAATATCAAAAGGGTAGTCAAAAAGGAAATACCCAAAGCAGCTAAAACATACGAAAAGCAGCTTATGGAAGAAATAAATGAGGACAGAGAGGAACACGGTAAGAAACCGTTTGACGATAAAAATCCGCCTGAAAAAAAGATAGTAAATGAATCCGTTACAGACCCGAAAGCGGAGTTTTCCACAAAGGCGAACATAAAATCTGAATCAGGGGTTTTTGGACAGACTCAAGGGGCAGATGCCCCCTTATTTCATCTTCCCCTTGAGAAAGGGGTGAGTTAATGAGCCGGAATGATATATTTACTTTTGCTTTGGTCATTTGCAATGTCATTCTGATAATGCAAAATAACAAAAAGAAGTAGCCGCTGTACATCGCCAAGCCAGCAGCTATTTTTTATTAAATAGTGAAAAGTGAGGGGTGACCGTCTACTTGGTGTACCCTCTTTATTTTTATTATACCCCATTCTTCCCCGTTTGTCAATACCCTTTTTGCAATTCGTAATTCTTAATTCGTAATTCGTAATTATCCTACTCAACTTATTTAATTACGCATTACGCATTAAGAATTACGAATTATATTGACATTTTCCGACAAGTATGTTATAATAAACTTGGAACACACCAAACGGTGGACGGCTGCTCCCCTTCTCATTTCATAAAGAAAGGGGATGATAATTGTTATGACATTTACAGAGATTTTATTACTTCTTGACCTACTTGTAAACATTATCTCTCTTACATATACAATATCACGCAAAAAGTAAGAGATGCAAATAACCGCCCACGCTCTGCCAAGCAGCGGTTATTTTAACTTAAGCGCGTCGGAGCAGCCGTTCGTCGGTGTGTTCCTCTTTATTTTTATTATACCCCATTCTCCCCCGTTTGTCAATACCCTTTTTGCAATTCGTAATGCGTAATTCGTAATTCGTAATTATCGCACGCAACTTATTTAATTACGCATTACGCATTAAGAATTACGAATTGTATGTGTTAAAATGATATGGACCAATAAAAATAGAAATTCCAACCGAGATATGGTATAATAAGTTTACCACAACA
>CANQTP010000072.1 GCA_947626755.1 uncultured Clostridia bacterium | reverse complement strand
TTACTATTCGGACATATCGCTGATGCAACGTAAAATCGCCCTCTGATTTTAAGCTCCGATGTTTGTTGCGGATTTCCTGCGCATAGTGCCTTTACTTCCGCATAATCAAGTGCCTGTTCGTCAATGTCGGAACATACTCTTTCAGGCGTTTTGCTTGTCATGATCTGAGAAATAAATCTCTGCTTATTTTCAAGTATCTGATAAAGGTAGGCATCGAATGACTTGTCCGTAACATAGCGGAATATATCCACTTCGGGATTTTCATTTCCCTGACGTTCGATACGACCGTTCCTTTGCTCCATGTCAGACGGACAGTCCAAACGGAACATCAGAGAAACAAACCAAACATATGAGCAAGCCGTAATATATTGTGATACCGATAAAACTATTATAACCGTACGATATTAACCTATCTGTTTTGCCCTTTATCAAGACGAATACATACAAAAACAGCAGACTTTTTTCATAAGCCTGCTGTTTTGTATTGCAGTAATTTTAAACAGTCAGAACTGCCATAATTTAACAAAATAAGATCTGCCTGTTGACAAGAGAGGAATATTTATGATATAATATAGAATATGGGCTGATATTTTGGGGGGCATTGAAGGGGGCTTGTTTATGAAAGTAATTGATAATATTACCGTTCGTTTACGCAATGAATTGATAGACAGTATAAAAAAGGGCAGTAAAGTATCAATTGCTGCATCTTGTTTTTCAATTTACGCATATAAAGAACTGAAAAAACAGCTGGAAAGCGTTGATGAACTCAGATTCCTTTTTACATCTCCGACATTTGTGAAAGAATCCTCCAAAAAGGAGAAACGTGAATTTTATATTCCTCGTCTGAACCGTGAAGCCGGTTTGTACGGAACAGAATTTGAATTAAAACTTCGCAATGAAATGACTCAGAAAGCTATTGCAAAGGAATGTGCTGATTGGATAAGAAAAAAAGTTAGATTCAGATCAAATGTAAGCAATGATGCAATGAGCGGATTTATAACTGTAGAAACTCCGGAGGATTCAACCGCTTTTGCGCCCATTGTCGGTTTTACGACAACAGACATCGGCTGTGAGCGCGGGAACAATGCCTATCATTTAATTAACGAGTTAGACGCTCCCTTTGCTCAGCAGTATATCTCTGTATTTAACACAATGTGGAACGATAAGAATAAGCTGGAAGATGTTACCGAAACAGTTATAGAAAATATCAGCACGGCGTATAATGAAAATTCTCCCGAGTTTATCTATTTTATGACGTTGTACCACGTTTTCAGCGAATTCCTTGAAGATGTTTCCGAAGATGAACTGCCAAATGAAGCAACAGGTTTCAAACAAAGCAAGATATGGAGTTTGTTGTATGATTTTCAGCGTGATGCAGTGCTTGCGATCATCAATAAACTTGAAAAATATAACGGCTGCATTCTTGCAGACAGCGTAGGACTGGGAAAGACTTTTACAGCACTTGCTGTTATAAAATACTATGAAAACAGAAATAAAACGGTTCTTGTACTTTGTCCGAAAAGGCTTGCTGAAAACTGGAATACATATAAGGACAATTATGTCAATAATCCTGTTGCGGCGGACAGGCTGAATTTTGATGTTCTTTTTCATACTGATCTGTCCCGTGACAGCGGGAAGTCAAACGGACTTGACCTTGACCGCTTGAATTGGGGAAATTACGACTTGATCGTAATAGATGAATCTCATAATTTCAGAAACGGTATCGGCACACATTCCAATACAAAGGACAACAGATATCAACGCCTTATGGATAAAGTCATTCGTGCAGGCGTTAAAACCAAAGTGCTTATGCTTTCAGCAACACCTGTCAATAACCGTTTTACAGATCTGCGTAATCAGCTTGCCCTTGCCTATGAAGGCTTTTCGGATAATCTTAACGAAAAACTGAATACAAAAAAATCTGTCGATCTGATTTTTCGTCAGGCACAGAGAATATACAACGAATGGAGCGAATTTCCCAAGGAACGCAGAACAACGGACACTCTACTGCGTATGCTTGATTTTGATTTCTTTGAATTGCTTGACAGTGTGACAATTGCACGATCAAGAAAGCATATACAAAAATATTACAACAGTGAAAAAATCGGAAAGTTTCCCGAAAGACTCAAACCGATCTCACTTACTCCGCGTCTTACTGACCTGAATGATGCTATCAATTACAATGACATTTATAATACGCTGATAGAGTTGTCGCTTTGTATTTATATGCCTTCTCATTATATTTTTGAAAGTAAGATCTCAAAATATATGGATATAAATGACAATTTCAGACAGTCAAACCGTGAACTCGGTATCCGCCGGTTAATGGCAATAAATCTTTTGAAAAGACTGGAAAGCTCTGTAAATTCGTTTTTGCTGACTTTGCAGCGCATTTATGAACTGATAAATAATACGATCGATGCTATAAACAATTTTGAAACCCACGGAAACACACAATTTGATATGTACGAATTTTCCGATGATGATCTTGATATAGAGGACAGCAATACAGATTTCACCGTGGGAAAGAAAGTAAAGATCAACCTTGCGGATATGGACTACCGCACGTGGCGTGATGATCTGCAAAAGGATAAAGATGCACTGGAATTGCTGATCCTGATGATAAAGGATATTACTCCCGAACATGATTCAAAATTGCAGGCTCTGTTTGAACTTATAAGACAAAAACAACAGAATCCGATCAATAAAGGCAATAAGAAAATGATAATCTTTACGGCGTTTTCTGATACAGCGGAATATTTATATGAAAATGTCAGCAAGTATGCCGGAAGTACATTCGGGCTCGAAACGGCTGTCATTACGGGAAATGTTGAGGGAAAAACAACGGTCAGACTGAAAAAATGCAGTCTGAATAATATACTCACGCTGTTTTCTCCTGTATCAAAGGGCAGAGATGTTCTTATGCCGGGCAGCACGCAGGAAATTGATATTCTTATTGCCACGGATTGTATTTCGGAGGGTCAGAATTTGCAGGACTGCGATTACCTTGTCAATTATGATATTCATTGGAACCCCGTGCGCATTACTCAGCGTTTCGGAAGAATTGACCGTATCGGAAGTAAAAATTCCGTGATACAGCTTGTAAATTTCTGGCCCGATATGGATCTTGACGATTATCTGAATCTGAAATCAAGGGTAGAAACAAGAATGAAAATATCTGTTCTGACCTCCACAGGTGATGATGATCTTATCAATACAGAAGAAAAGGGCGATCTGGAATACCGTAATGCTCAGCTTAAAAAGATGATGAGCGAAGTTGCGGACATGGAGGAAATGAATGACGGAATTTCTATCATGGATCTGGGACTCAATGAATATCGGCTTGATCTGCTGGAATACATGAAAAATCACGGAGATATAGAAAGAATGCCAAAGGGACTGCACGCTGTCGTGCCTTCTTCTGAGGAATTTCCCGAAGGTGTTATTTTCGTTCTGCGCAATGTCAATAACAGCGTGAATATTGACAATAAAAACCGTATCCACCCGTTTTACATGGTTTATATCAGTTCGGACGGCGATGTAATATGTGATTATCTGAATCCTAAAAAACTGCTGGATCAGATACGCCTGCTTTGCCGTGAAAAGTCAGAGCCGATAAAAGAACTCTGCACAAAATTCAATCGTGAAACAGACGACGGAAAAAATATGGCGGAAATGAGTGAATTGTTAAGTATGGCAATTGAGTCGATCATCAGCAAAAAAGCAGAAAGCGACATTGACAGCCTGTTCGGTGCGGGCGGAACAAGTGCTTTGCTTTCGGACATTTCAGGGCTTGATGATTTTGAACTGATATGTTTTCTTGTGGTGAAAGACGGTGAAAAATAATGTTCGGACTGCCTGAAAATACCTGTTTTGGGAGGATCGTTCCGAAAAATAAATTTTATCAGAATCTGGATATTGATAGTAAAACAGTGCGCAGTTTTACGCAGCAGATCGTTTCTGTGCGGTGGATCAATAAGCTGTCTGCGGATACGCTGAATGTGGAAAAAGGCAGCCGTGTTGAGGAAGTCGAGGTTATGCTTATCAGGCTGAAAACAAAAGAGCTTGATATCAATGTACTGCGGCAGATGGACAAGCAGCTGCATTATCATCTGATATTCATTCTTGAATCTGAAGAGCGTTTTCAGATATGGACAAGCTACAAGGAGGAAAGCCAAAAGACTGCTTTCAGAGTCGCAAATTATTATCATACGGATTGGCTGACGGAAGAATCTTTTTCTTTTAAGATCGCAGGTCTGAATATGGACACAATCTATGAAAACCTTGTGCGGCAGATCATGGAGGCGGGCGGAGAAAAAGGAAATGCAGACGAAACGGTGTCACTCAAAGAAGCCGTGGAAATTGCCGAAAAGCGCAAAGCCCTTGAAAAACAAATTGAACATCTCAAAACAAAAATACGCAAGGAAAAACAGTTTAACAGGCAGGTTGAAATGAACGCCCAACTGAAAATACTTGTGAAACAACTGGAGGAAATACAATGAACAAAGAAGAAGCTGTAAGAAATTTTGAAAAAATCCACTCTATAAAAGAACAAATAGATATGGAAAAAGATATAAATGACTGCTGTTATATATTATCACAAAATCCTATTAATATGTTTCAAGTAAAACAGAAAATATATGCAATAAATGAAAAGCATCCGGAAAATCTAATATTTTATAATTTGATACTATATAATCTTATTTATACACCTAAAGAAAAAACTGTACAATTAAATGACGCTTCTGATGCAAATTTAATTGAAGATCTAAAATGGAAATTAAATTTTTTGCAAGCAAAGAAAAGTGGAAAAACTTTTGATGAATTTTGCAAAACAATGAGAGAAATCATGCAAGGAAATTAGAATGGAGAATTATCATGGACAAAATGAAATTTGAATCCCCGAATCTCACGGATAAGAACATCGAAAAGCTCGCCGCGCTTTTCCCCAACTGCATTACGGAAACGGCTGACGAGAACGGCAAACTGAAAAAAGCAATCAATTTTGAAATGCTCCGTGCTATGCTTTCGGAGGATATTGCCGAGGGTGATGAAGCCTATGAATTTACATGGGTAGGCAAAAAAGCGGCAATTGCCGAGGCGAATAAGCCTATCCGCAAGACTCTGCGCCCGTGTAAAGAGGAGAGCGTGAACTGGGACACAACAGAAAATCTCTATATTGAGGGCGATAATCTGGAAGTGCTGAAACTTTTGCAGGAAAGCTATCTGGGAAAAGTGAAAATGATATACATAGACCCGCCCTACAACACGGGAAATGACTTTATTTACCGTGATGAATTTGTTATGTCTAAACAAGAATATACCGAAGGAATCGGGCAGTTTGACGAGGACGGCAGCCGTCTTTTCAGAAACACGGATTCAAACGGCAGATTTCATTCCGACTGGTGCAGTATGATCTATTCAAGGCTTATGCTTGCAAGAAATTTGCTGAGTGAGGACGGAGTTATTTTTATTTCGATTGATGATAATGAACAGGAAAATTTGAAAAAAATTTGTGATGAGGTTTTTGGAGGAAATAATTTTGTTGCACAGGTAATTTGGGAAAGAGCATTTGCTCCTGTAAATTTAATGAAACATTTTTCATTTTCACATGATTACATTTTGTGTTATGCAAATAATATTGATTCAGCAATATGTAAAGGTATTCCGAGAAGTGAGGAAACAGATAGTAGATATGCTAATCCCGACAATGATCCGAGAGGTGTATGGTCATCAAGCGATATATCTGTCGGACCTGCTATAGAAGCAAACATTTACCCTATCACAACGCCCTCCGGGCGTGTGGTAGAGCCTCCAGCTGGTCGCAGCTGGAGGCTCTCCAAAAACGCGTTTTTGGAGAGACTCCGTGACAATCGGATTTGGTTTGGTGCTGACGGAAATGGTGTACCACGTATCAAACGATTCTTGACGGACTTGCGCAAAACAGGAGTTACACCTATGACAATTTGGAAATATACAGAGGTCGGACATTCACAAGACGCTACAAAAGCATTAGCTAAAATATTTGACGGAAAGAAATACTTTGATTATCCTAAGCCGGTTGAACTAATTAAAAGATGTATTTCACTCTATACAAATCCCGATGATATTATCCTTGACTTTTTCTCCGGCTCTGCCACCACCGCCCATGCCGTAATGCAATTAAATGCAGAGGACGGCGGATACCGCAAATTTATTATGGTACAACTTCCCGAAGAAACAGATAAAAATAGCGAAGCCTATAAAGCGGGCTACAAGAATATATGCGTGATAGGCAAGGAACGGATCAGGCGCGCCGGCGCAAAGATACGTGAAGAAAGTCCGCTTACAACACAGGAGCTCGACACGGGTTTCCGTGTATTTAAACTGGACGATACCAATATGGAAGATGTTTATTACACGCCCGCAGAAACCGATCAGACACTGCTTGCAGACCTTGAAAACAATATCAAACCCGACAGAACAGACCTTGATCTGCTTTTCGGCTGTCTGCTTGAATGGGGCTTGCCGCTGTCTATGCCGTACAAGTCCGAACAGATCGAGGGCGTAACGGTACATACCTACAATGACGGCGATCTTATCGCTTGTTTTGATAAAAGTATTCCCGAAAGCGTGATAAAAACCATTGCAAAACGCAAACCGCTGAGAGCCGTTTTCCGTGATGACAGCTTTACGGACAGCCCGTCTAAAATCAATGTGGGCGAAATTTTCAAAATGCTTTCACCGGATACAGCAGTCAGAGTTATTTAAGAGAGTGGAGTGTGGAGAGTTAAGAGTGGAGTGATATAAATGTGGAGATTTAAAGGTTAAGAGTTAAATAATATATGTGTGAATAATTTAAGAGTGTTAATAACTCCACTCTCCACTCTTCACACTCCACACTAAATATAGCTTCACACTAAATAAAAGGGTGGTGCGGTAAAGTTTGGAAAAAGAAAAAAACAGCTTTTTATAAAAGCAAAAAATTTGCAATCAGAATTGTAAATCTATATAAATATATGTGCGAAGATAAAAAAGAATATGTATTATCAAAGCAAATACTTCGCAGCGGTACAAGTATAGGCGCAAATCTTGCCGAAGCCGAAACTGCAATAAGCAAAAAAGATTTCCTTTCTAAAATTTATATTTCGTTGAAAGAATGTTCGGAAACTTTGTATTGGCTTGAGTTATTATATGAAACAAATTATATTTCTCAACAGATGTTTATTTCACTAAATAATGATTGTAACGAATTGAGAAAAATGTTATCTTCAACAACGAAAACATTAACTTCCCAATCTATTGACCAATAAAATAATAACTCCACTCTCCACTCTCCACTCTTCACACTTCACACTTTATGAAAGGGTGATTTAAGATGAAATTACAGTTCAAACATCAGAAATTTCAAGCGGACGCCGCAAAAGCAGTCGTTGATGTTTTTGCAGGACAGCCGCATTTAACACCGACATATATGATAGATAAGGGCGATATGCTGCTGACAGATACGGAAAAGGATTTTACAGGTTGGGCGAATCAGAAGCTCATGCCCGCACTGAATGATGATATTATACTGGAACATATCCGGAAAATACAAATGTCAAGCCACATAAAACCCTCCGAAAAATTAGAGGGCAGATATAATCTGACAATTGAAATGGAAACAGGTGTCGGTAAAACATATACTTACATAAAGACAATGTATGAGCTTAACAAGGCGTATGGCTGGAGCAAGTTTATTGTAGTCGTTCCCAGTGTGGCGATCCGTGAGGGCGTGTATAAATCTTTTCAGATCACGCAGGAACACTTTGCGGAGGAATACGGAAAGAAAATACGTTTTTTCATTTATGATTCCGCAAGACTTACCGAAATTGACAGGTTTGCAAGCGACAATAATATCAATGTAATGATAATAAATTCTCAGGCGTTCAATGCAAAAGGCAAGGACGCAAGAAGAATTTATATGCGGTTAGATGAATTCCGTTCCCGCCGTCCAATTGATATTATTGCAAAAACAAATCCTATACTTATCATTGATGAACCTCAGTCGGTTGAGGGCAAGCAGACAAAGGAACGGCTGAAAGAATTCCACCCGCTGTTTACGCTCCGTTATTCCGCAACACATAAAGCGGACAGCATTTACAATATGATATACCGTCTTGACGCTTTGGAAGCCTACAACAAGAAACTTGTCAAAAAGATAGCCGTTAAAGGTATCAGCGCAAGCGGAACAACGGGAACAGAGGGATTTGTTTTTCTTGAAAATATCAATGTTTCAGGCAGTTATCCCACGGCAGCGATCCGCTTTGATGTCAAGGGAAAAACAGGTGTACGTCAGGTCAGCAGAACAGCCGGTGAGGGTTTTAACCTTTATGACCAGTCGGGACAATTGGAAGAATACAAGGACGGATATACCATTTCCCGAATTGACGCAAGGGACGATCATATAGAATTTATAAACGGAAAAAAGCTGTTTTTAGGTGAAGTGCTTGGCAACGTTGACGAGGCACAGATACGGCGCATACAGATACACGAAACGATCCTTTCTCATCTTGAACGGGAACGTCAGCTTTTTCATAAGGGAATAAAAGTTTTGTCGCTTTTCTTCATTGACGAAGTGGAAAAATACAAAAAATATGATGAAAACGGAACTGCATTGAACGGTATCTATGCGGATATTTTTGAGGAGGAATACAAGGCGGCAATTGAAAATTATCAGCGTGAGATCGGCGATGAAGCGTATCTGAAATATCTTGATTCAATAACCGCCGAAAGCACCCATGCAGGATATTTTTCCATAGATAAAAAAGGAAAGCTGACAGACGGCAAAATTGACAAAAAAGAAAAAACTTCCGATGATGTGTCCGCATATGACCTTATCATGAAAAATAAAGAACTGCTGCTTGACCGTGATCCGAATCGTTCACCTGTACGGTTTATCTTTTCGCACTCGGCTTTGCGTGAAGGCTGGGACAACCCGAATGTGTTCCAGATTTGCACATTGAAGCAGTCTGCAAGTGAGGTCCGCAAGCGGCAGGAAGTGGGCAGAGGTCTGCGCCTTTGTGTCAACGAATTCGGCGACAGAATGGACAGCTCCGTACTGGGAAATGAAGTGCATGATGTCAACGTTCTTACCGTTATTGCAAGTGAAAGTTATGACAGTTTTGCAAAAGGCTTGCAAAGCGAGATAGCAGAAGCAGTCGCATACCGACCGAAAACCGTCACCGCAGAACTGTTCAAGGGCAGAGAAATTACCGACAGCAAAGGCAATACACAGATCATTGACGATGATACGGCACAGGTCATTTATGAAGATATGATAACAAACGGCTATATCAAGCGCGGACAGCTGACAGAAAAATATTACGAGGACAAAGCCAACGGCAGCATAAAAGTTGACGAAGAGGTTGCCGACAGTGCGGCAGATGTTATTGAGATAATAGAAAGCATTTACGATGAACGTTCCGCAATGCCGGAAGATGCCCGCAAAAATAATGTTGAGCTTAAAGTTGACGATAAAAAACTTGCCATGCCTGAATTCAAGGCGCTTTGGAATAAGATCAACACAAGAACGGTCTATGCAGTGGATTTTGACCCGAAAGAACTGATAAGCCATTCCATAAACGCCCTTAACAGCAAACTCAGAGTACATAAAATTGCATATAATATTGAAACGGGCGAAATGGCTGCGATAAAGTCAAAAGAAACTCTTGAAAAAGGAGAAGCGTTCAGTAAAAATGAGTCTGCCACCGTTCAGCGCACTATTTTGCCTGACAACAAAGTAAAGTATGATCTTATCGGCAAACTTGTTTCGGAAACCGGACTTACAAGAAAAGATATTCTTAATATTCTCACCGGAATAGAGAAAGCCGTATTTGAGCAATATAAATATAATCCGGAAGAATTTATTATCAAGACCGCACAGCTTATAAATGAACAGAAAGCCACATCAATAATTGAACACATTACCTACCATATACTTGACGAAAGATACGGCACGGACATTTTCACCGAACCGACTATCAAAGGGAAACTGGGCGTCAATGCAATGAAAACCGAAAAGCACATTTACGATCATCTTGTATATGATTCAACGGGAGAAAAAGAATTTGCCCATGAGCTTGATACAAGAAGTGAAGTTGCTGTTTATGTAAAACTTCCAAGCGGTTTTTATATTTCCACGCCTGTGGGAAAGTACAATCCCGACTGGGCGATCGCATTCTATGAGGGAAAAGTAAAACACATTTATTTTGTAGCGGAAACAAAGGGATCAATGTCGTCTATGCAGCTGCGTGAGATAGAAAGCGGTAAAATACACTGCGCAAAGGAGCATTTTAAGGCGATCAGCAGTGATAACGTCATTTATGATGTTGTGGATAGTTATCAGCATTTACTTGATATTGTTTCAAATTAAAATATTTCATAAGGGATATTTGTGTAAAGGAGTTGCTCAAAGCAGCTCCTTTACTTTGCCCTTTTTAAATCTTTCGCCAGATCCTGCAAGTCCTGACACGCATCAAAGCACATCTGATTGTAACGGTCAATATCGTCAGCACTGCTACGAGAGGTAAGTCCCTTTTTGACCGCCCGTATCTTCTCACGAAATCCATCAAAAGCGGTATTGTACTTTTCAAGCAGTTCGGGAGAATCGGAAAGTTTCTTGCGATAACTTCTGCACTTGTTGTCGAAATTCAGATAGACTTCCCTGATCGGATCAGCCATAGCACGCTTTTTGTAATCATCGTTTGCCTTGTATAAACGCTCTTTTTTGCAAGTCGTTCTTCCACAAGTCAGTGATGCGTTGGCACGGTTCGTTATCATAAGCTGATCGCAGTTTTCGCAGTTGGTTACTATCCGTCCTGCTGCCGACATAACATCAACGTAAATGTCAAGCAGAGTGACGATCGAATCGTTTGAAACATACAGTTTTTTGTTTCCGTTTTCGGTGTGCAGTTTGTAAACACTGCTGTCGAAAACGGAATTACTGTTCCTTATGACTTTTGCAATATCAAACTTTTTCTCACTTCTTGCCGAAATGAACGGATTGAAAATCCTGTCACTTTCCGCTTTGAACAAAGAAATATATTTTTCCGCACGATCGTGGTTGCCCTTTACGGACAACCCGATTTTTTTGTTGAAATCGCGCTGATACATTCTGAACTTGCTGTACAAAAAGTATATCATATAGTTTTTGATGATGTTCGCATATTCCGAATTGTCATAGTATTGCGAAAGTTCGTCCAGAACAGAAACGCAGCAACCGTCACAAAGCATATCCGCATTGCACAGCTTTTTGCATATTTCTACAATTTCGTTGAGTTCGTAATTCACCTTAATCAATCGGTTAATGTCCTTGACGAGATTGCCCGCTTTGTTGCTATGGCGCATAAGTCCCTTTGCCGTCTTTTGCGGACAGCCTGAATATGCCCATTTCTTTATGTCGGCAGGAGTACCCACAATGTAAGTTTCCACATCTTCCGAAAAATCAACAATAACGCCCACCGAAGCTATCTCTCCGCACTTTTCAAACAAATCGTTCATCACAAATCTGCCCCTTTCCGAATTGAGTAAAACAAAAATGTTCCAAAAAATTTTATAGATTTATTCTATCACATTTTGCACGCTTTGTCAACATAAAATGCGGAATTAAACGAGTTTGTATCAATTTTGCACGCATAGGTATAATGGAGTTTATGAAACAAATTTAATACGTTCAAAACGGCATTTTCGGAAAAAAAGTGC
>CANQTP010000071.1 GCA_947626755.1 uncultured Clostridia bacterium | reverse complement strand
TGGTACATGGAGTGATTCTTCATCAAGAAATTCACTTACTATGAGTAACAGCAATGACAATATTGGCAGCGGAACTTTCCGTGTAAGAACTGTATTTACAGTTTACAGTGGAAGTTCATCGGAAGTTGTTGAGAAAATCAGCAAAGAAAAGACGGTTTAATAATTTTGAAGGAGGACGAGTAAATGAAAAATACATTTTGTAAGAGATTGAAGAAATCCGTATCAGCGATTTTAGCGGCGGCAATGTCATTGTCGCTGTTTACGGCAATTCCTGTATCTGCTGAAATAGGTACTACAACGTATAATTATGACGGTTATTCGATAGATTATAACGTTTCAAATGAATGGGACGGTACTCAGATTGTTGATATAACCGTTTCCAACACCGGAGATGAATCTATTCTGAACTGGGCACTGAAATATGACGCCGAGGGTGAAATCAGCGGTCTTTGGAATGCAGGGATCTATGAGCAAAAGGGTGACGAGTACATCATCAAAAACAACGGCTGGAATTTCGAGATCGTTCCCGATGCGAGCGTTACTTTCGGCTATACTTTGAACGGAGAAAATCTCACCGTTCCGAAGAATTTTGAGTTATGCTCCAAAAGAGTGACGAAAACAGAGGGCTTTGAAGTAACCTACTCCATAAATAAATCGTGGGGAACAGGCATTGAGGGCAGCATAGACATCACTAATCTCTCTGATTATCCGATAGAAGCATGGACATTATCCTTTGATACTAACTTTGAAATCGGTAATCTTTGGAACGGACGTGTGCTTGAAAACAACGGCACATCATACACCATAGCCGCTGAGGAATGGACAAATCCCGTTCAGCCAAACTCCACAATGTCTGTAGGATTTGTGGGAACAAAAGCGGAAGATGTTGAGGCTGTTCTCAGCAATTTCAGACTTACGGAGGTTGTAATAGGTGACCCTGCGCCTGTAACACCGGTTGACCCGCCCATATCCGATCTTAAGATCACGGCAAGCGGAAATTTCAATGAAGAAAGTGGAAATATTGACCTTACATGGGAATCAACAATCTCCGAGGGCAAGTTTGACATCCTTGTTTCAGAAGACGGAGAAAATTTTGTAATTGCAGATGAAGTTACCGATGCGGCAGAGTACACCTATATTATCGGTACAGATTTTGAGGTGCTTTATTTCAAAGTCAGACAGACTGTTGATAATCAAACAGCAGAAAGTAATATTGTAAAAATCGAGAATACTTCTAAGCCTGCCGAAGAAATCATTATAACCGCCAATGCTGTTTATGATGAGGACAGCGGAAATATAATCATCTCTTGGAAAACAAACAACGAAAACGGAATTTTTGAGATTTTCGTGTCCGGGGACGGAGAAAATTTTGATTCTGTTGATGTTGTAAAGGGCGTATTGGAGTATACATATGCTACGGAAGATGATTTTGAGAAACTCTATTTTAAAGTTTTACAGATTGTTGATGAACAGGCGGTCGAAAGCAACACGGTTACAGTTGTTTATTCTATTGACTGGTCTGACACAACAGATACAGACAATGACGGGCTTTCAGATGTATATGAGAAGTATTACTTTGAAACTGACCCCAAAAATGCGGATACCGATGATGACGGTCTGCCTGATGGATATGAGGTGTATTATCTCGGAACAGATCCTACAAAAGCAGATACGGACGAAAATGGAATTTCTGACGGCGATGAGGATTTTGATAAGGATGGTTTGTCAAATTTCCGTGAATGCGAACTTGGAACAGATCCAACCAACGCTGATTCCGATGCAGACGGTCTTTCCGATGCAGATGAAGTAAATACATACAACACAGACCCACTGAAATATGACACGGATGATGACGAAATTTCAGACGGTGATGAAGTTGAACTCGGACTTGACCCTAATAGTGCATCTACTGATGGAATTCCTGACTCTGAGCGTACTTTTATGCAGCATATCGGACCTGATTCCGAAAGCCTTGCAGCTGTAAATACAGAAGAAAATCCATTCAAGGTATCTATAGATATTACGGCGGCAGGCATAGCAGCTAACAATCTTTTATCACATGAAAGCGGCTATTCCAATGCTATTAAGAATGATGCTATCCTTGGTATTGCTCCCGAATTTGTATATACTGACGGTTTAAATGTTGAAGATGTAGTTATCAACTTTGATATTGACAATAGTGCAGCAGCAAATACAAACGGAAAATACACCTCATTATCCGAGGAATTTGTTGGCATAAAACGTCTTAATGTTTTCAAGTATTTTGAAGATACCAATATGCTCCTGCCTATTGAAACCTTTCATGATGTAGAAAACAATAGAGTTTACACCCATGTTGATGAGCTTGGTACTTACTGCCTTGTGGATATGGAAGTGTGGTTGGAAGGTCTTGACATTTCCCCAGAAGGAACAAATGAAAATGCCGATAATGAAGCTGCTCCTATGCTCTTAAGCGCAATGGCATATCCCGAAGATTCTGAGAATACCGAGAGCACTGAGGAAGAACAAAAATATCTTGATGTTGTTCTTGTTGCATATCCGAATAAGACTTTATTAGATGAAACTAAATCGGAACTTAAAATTACATGTAAAAGCATTTTTGAGCAAGCGCAAAAAGAAAACATTGATGTAAGAATTTTCTTTGTTTCATTTTTGGGCAGTTCAATAGAAACTCCTGACGGAAATATATATGCTTGCAACTATGAGGAAGCAGAAGAAATAATCAACCGCCACGTTGGAATAACGTCCGCTCTTGATGAAAATATATATGCGCTATACAAGGCATTAAATTATACTGCAAATAATTGTGTACCGCAGTTTAGGGAAAATAGTGACAGATTTTGCTTTGTAATTGATGTTTGCGGTTATCCTCGTGTAGATTCCGGCATTGGTGCAATGGCAACATTTAATAAAAATAATGTTAGATTAAGCTTTTCTTATAATGCTAATAACACCAATGAACAAAGCTACATGATGCTTTCTACCGGTGCGTGTGAAGCAGCTGTCATCAGTGCTGGAAGATATAATTTTGAAGATTTTATTATCAGAGAAATTTTCGGTGATCACGAAAATGAATATCCTATAATTTCAGCAGTCGGTTGGAAAAGAATAAATCTTGATGAACCAATAACAGAGGAATACAGAAATTATTCATTTATTATCGAAAACGATCCATCATTTCGGTATGATATTATCAGTAATCTTGAATTATCCGATACAGACGGTGACGAACTTTATGATTTTGAAGAAATATTGTTTCAAAGCAAAAGCGGCAATGACCTTATAACCTTTGATTCATCGGGTAATGTTGTTTTACCTAATTTTGAAGATTGCACAGGAGCTTTGCCTTGGAATAGACACCTCTTCTATGTTAAAGATGGCTTACGAAGATATGCCGATATAGCAGCTTTTCAAGATTTTTACAAACTAAGAATTCTGCCTATTAAGTCTGATCCGACCAATAAAGATAGTGATAATGATGACATCGATGACGAAGAAGAAAACTTCATTGGTACAAGTTGTTTATCAACTGACACAGACAAAGATGGGTTAGATGATTGCACAGAGTACATAAATTGGTATGACCCACTTAATCCAAATCCCGATGGTGATATTTATAACGATTATGAAGAATTTGTAAATGGCACAAATCCCTATGCTGTAGATTTTACTGCAGGGGCTTGGGCAGCCGAGTTTATAAAAGGTATTGTAGAAGGTGACATTATTGAAGACCCATCAATACCTGCATTGATTGGACAAATTGCCGGAGGTATTGCTCCATGTATCGGGACGGTAGCCGATGTGCGTGATACTATTGTCAATGCATCACGCGGTGATTGGGCTATGGCAGGCATGAGTGCAATTGGAGTTATTCCTGTTGGAGGAGATATTTCAAAAACAGTAGCCAATATAACTCAATTTATTGCAAAAAACGGTGATAATACTAGCCAAATTGCTGAACTCATTATAATCTGTTCTGCAAAATCTTCTACTACTTTTGCGATAAGAAGAGCATCTTTTGATGATATTTTTAAGTTAATTCCTGAATCATCTTATGATGAATTATTTGAGATTTATAAAAAAGGCAATGGAAAAATATCACGAGAACATTATCTTAAGGTAATTGAGATTGCAAAAAAAGCAGGCAAAAAGATTCCGACTATCGCTGATGATTTCCCTAATGCAACAATAAAAGAACTTAAAGGTGTGTGGACTGATGGTGCGTGGACACGAGGTAGCAAGATAGACGAGTTGCTTAATAGTCATACAACGGGAAAAGGATTGGGTCAAAATTTCCCGATTGCAGATAGAATGGAAAACGGAACATTAATAAGCACAAAGAGTATAGATTTAGGAGCAAAAACATATCTTGATCCTGAGAAACTAAGTAAACGTATTGAAAAATATATCGAACAGATAAATAATTTTGAAGACAATGTGAAAAAATGGACCAAAGACGGAAAGGTGTATTGGGGGGAAAAGCCTCCCTTAGAATTATCTTCGATTACAAACAAAAAATTGGAATTGGCACTACCTGATATACCAATTACGGAAGAACAAGCAAAAATTATCAATATGTATGCTCTAGATTATAATATATCTATTGTAATTGTGAGGGGATAAAAAATGGAACTGAGCTATAAAGAAACTATGCAAAGAATTGCAAAATATGAGAAAGAACTGGGAGGTGAATTTTGCAAAGAAAAAAAGTTCCCGTGGTTTATTAATGTATTCAAGGGTGAACATCAGTTATTAGTTGTGCCTTATATAAGCACAATAGGTTATTACTATACTTCTATGGCATGGTATCGCAAACTTAGCGATACCGAGTCACCCGATGTTATAGGTGAAGCAGTTTTGGATGCCTTTGAGCATATACGCATAAGCCCTGTAGATGCAAGAACACCTGCTGAAAGAAAAGAAGATAGCTTTAATCTTAGAGAAACAAAATGCAAAACTTCTAAAGCTTTTATCAAAAAATATATGCTTTGCGGTGTAGAAATTAAGAATGAACATGGGGAATATTTTGTATCAACTTCAACCAATTCAGTTGACAATCAAGGATATTGCGATATTGAAGGGTATAAGCCGGTGACACTTCCAAACACCGCTTCATCAACCGATATAGGCAATGCTGTTATTAGCGCATTCAGAATAATGGAGGAATATAAACAATCCCATAAGCCGGACCTTGATCCATACCCACCTATTGAAGTAGAGTTACTTTCAGATCAAAAGGTCGAAATTTCTCCTCCCCGTGACAAACACTTTACCGATATGGAGGACGGTAGTGCAGCAGAAATATATCGTCTGTATGAATACTTACCCAAAGAGGGTGCTGAGCCGTCTGCGTGTTTTTTGCTGGATATTGCCGCCGAGCTTGACTGTGATATAAGTGATGATAACATTCTCAACGCATGGGAAAATCAGCACGGCAAGGCAGAATTCTTTGAGGCAAGACCTGTGGAACACGGCATTTGGAAACTCCGTGCCGAAATGAGAAACAAAAGCGTTCACCGAATTTCTTATCTGCTCCAGATCGATGAGAGTGAACTGCTTGACTGCACAATGGAACTTCGCCAACCTAACAGTCGCAAAAAACTTGACGAAAAGCTTACGGTAATATTTGAGGAATTTGCACTCAAATGCAAATTTAAAAATTAGTCAATCAGTTAAAAAAATGCAATTATACGCAACTTGACATGATTGGAAAAATAATGTACAATGGTATTGAGGGTAGCACATCTGCCCTCAATACCGTAATTTGTAGGAGGAAATTTATTATGAGCATTCAAGATGATTTGTTTTCAAACCAAAAACCAACTTTATTGCAAGATATTATGGCATCAAAGGATTGGATTGCTAAAGCACTCAATTCATCAAACTATGCAGCCGATTTTTCAATCAACAGTTTGAAAGAAATTGATCGCTTTTTTGACGAACAAAATACGCCCAACGGTATATTAAACCAAAATCGAGGTCAGATCCTTTTTGCACTTGGCTCGTACATCGGAGAGGTAATTATTTCAGCATATGGCGGCGAATGGATCACCGATGACAGCGACCCTCAGGGAGAAATTAATATTGCGGTAAAACTAAAAAATGGCGGTATTGTTTTTCCGGTACAGCGTGCTATGAAAAGATATGCAAACGGAAAAGAAGACAGTATTTATGATTATGGATTTGTTTTGGGCGTTGCCAGCAAAAAATAATAGTATAAAAACATATTTATGACACTTGACCGGATATAGAAAAAGCAGTCTGTGCAAATTGTGCGGGCTGCTTTTTTATGCAAAAATTTCTGTGAATTAGTATGTTCTCCCCGATTTTGTCCCCACAAAATCTATGCTTGCTAAAAAATAAGCAAATTCTCCAAGGTTGAATATCGCATTTATTCAACCGCATAGAAAATCCTTTCTCTGCGGTTGAATAACTCAAAACACGGTATGGCAGACAGCAGAATTGACGCTTATTATCACGAAATGACACCATTCCCGAAGAAGTGGTGTCATTTTATGCATTTTTGACGTCAGAACGGAATCAAACATCATCATAAAGACTAATCAGCAGGAAATGACGTCATATTTTGATGTCAAAGGCTACAAAGTGACGTCGTTTCTATAAAATTTGGCGCTACTTCATCAACTCATCAGCCAACTCCCTAAGCTCATTCTCCTTTGCAACAAGGAAATCGGAAAAAGCATATATTTCAGTATTAGGACTATCTTCGGACAGTCCTTTTTTCATTTTAAGAGCCTCGGTACGGATTTTCTTAAATTCAATATCAAATTTCTCACGGGCGGTACTGTTATCACCAAATTTTCTGCGCAAGTTGGAGCAGTTCCGAGAAAAGGTATCGTAAAAATCTTGGATGGGGTTCTCTTTATTCCGTTTCCGTACTGCAATTGTGGCAAGTCGGTGCTGTTCTTTTCTGCAACGCTCGCTGCCGCATATTTCGGAACGGCTTGCCTTGTCGGATAAAATCAGCTTGTGACAAATAGAACAGTTCCGTACAACTACGTTCGCCTGTTTCAAGATGTCAACGTAAGTCCGTAAAATCGCTAAAAATGAATTGTCGGCAACATATCCGGTCTGCCAAGTTCCGCTTGAATGTGATGAATAAATGTGCAGAATCAAGTCGCTTTGCGCTGAATTTATCTGCTTGTCAATGTCCCAATAACGCACGCTGCTTTCGGGAACTGTCGGTAAATTTCTGAACGGCAGAAGCATATCCGAAACACACATATTGTACTGCTCCGCAAACATCTCTGCGGTTTTTTTCATTTCCGACCGCAATATATGATTTCTTTTCGCTAAAGCCTTGTGTATATTCTTGAAATTTGTCAAAACAAAAAATATTATGTAATTCAAAAGCGCATTTGCGTAATCCGATGTGTCATATAAGCCGTACAGAACGTCTGTAAACTCCTCGGCAGTCTTATTACCTTGACCGCTGCTTATGACACCGCACAAACCGTTTGCGGCGGCGATAACGTTCGTCATTCTGCAATTCTCGTCGGCTTGCGCAAGAGCGTTCATTTCGTCCACAAGAGTACCCAGCTTGCGTGTGGCAATGTCGATATCCTGCTTAACGCCCAAAGTAAAATACCTCTTAATGTTGTCGGGACTGCCGATTATAACTGTTTCTCTTTGTTTTGGCACATCAAAGCATATTCCGATTGAGGCTGTCCCCTCGGAGTAGGGTATGGCTTTTTTAATCATAAATTGATCGTCCTTTCCTGCCGAATGTGTATTGTTAATTCTGCTAAGTCAATTTTATCATAATTTTCCCGAAAAGTCAAACAAATCCCATAGATACAAGAAAATATCAAAGTGAATGATTGGTCTGACACATTCGATTGACGCCAAAAATCATTCCCAAATATTGTCTTTTCAAACTTGCGGCGGTATACTTGAGATAGGCTCAAACGCCAAATTAAAAATTTGAAAGGAAGATCATTATGTACGAAAACAACAACACAACGGAAATGCTCACAGCGGAGGATCTGCAGAAATTCGGTTTTTCACGCTCAATGGCTTACGCTTTTCTGAACCGTGAGGACGTTCCCGTTATCCGTATCGGAAAGAGGAAGTTTATCAGAAAAGAAAAGTTTCTTGCTTGGCTTGATGAACAGGAGAAGAAAAAATGACCGTTAAAGAGTTCTGCGAAAAATACAAAATTTCCTTGCAGGCTGTTTATGCGAAAATCAAAAGAAAGTCGGAACAGCTTGACGGTCACATTTTAAAGTCCGGCGGTCAGCTTGTGCTTGACGATTTTGCGGAAAAAATTTTATTGCCCCGACCGCCCGACAATTTTCTGGTTGAGAAAAATAATTCACTCCAAAAGGAACTTGCCGAAACAAAAAATCTTTTGCAGAACCTCCGGCAGGAGAACTCGTTTCAAACCGAAATGATAAAAAATCTCCGTGGACAGCTTGATGAAAAAATTACACAAGCCGAAAATTTGCAGCGTCAGTTAAACAATGAAAAAGCAAGAGCGAAAATTTTGCACAGCTTTCGGAGAGCCTGCATTTGCTTACAGATGAAAATTCAACGCTTTCGGGAACGGTAAAAAATCTTACGGACGAGCTTTGCAAGCGTGATAAATTTATCGAGGAATTGCAAAGCAAAATTACAGAGCTTGAAAATTCCGCAGGCAAAAAATTGTTTGGATTTACGCAGAAAAAGAATTAAATCTGTTGATTTTCAACAGGTTTAAAATGCACTTTAACGGGGGTTAAGAGAAGTTTCTTGTCAGATAGCAAGCGCAGAAAAGTAATGCTACTTTTCTAATTTTAGGGATAACTCCCTAAAACCCAAAATAACGAATAGAAAGGATAATAACAATGCCAACAAAGAAAGGAAACAAGCGAAAGATGATATATTTTTCTCCCGAAGAATGGAAAGTAGTTTGCAAAAAAGCTGATAAAGTCGGCAAGCGGACAGGAACATTTATCAGAGAAATAGCCGTTCAGGGCGATGTAAAAGTTTTTGATTTGGAACTTTTCAATCATCTGATAGTTTCGTTCAATCGTATCGGCAACGAAGTTGATCAAATAGCGAAAGTTGCAAATTCAACACAGTCTGTCTATGCCAAGGATATTGAAGATTTAAAGAAATCTTTCAAATACTTTGAGGACGTGATGGAAAATTATCTTCTGCCGCTGAAAATGAACATTATTTTGTAACGTGCAAATTTAAAGAGAGCCGTTTTTATGCGGCTCTCCGAAAATGAAAAGTTTAATTTATAACTGACCGATAAACAGGAATTGTCAGTGGTATGCCACATAACGGTAATGTAGCATATCAACACCTCTATAATGTTTTACCCACATATCTTTTCTTTCCATACCATTCCGTATGGCTACATTTTGAGATGCAATGTTTGTATCTCTGATGATAGAGCAGACTTCATCTGCTTTCAATACCTCAAACGCATATTTTTTACACGCTTTTGCAGCTTCTGTGGCATATCCATTATGCCAATAAATTCGTTCAAAAAGATAACCTATCTCCAGTACCTCAGAGTCTTTCCACGATTGCATCGTAAGCCCGCACTGTCCTATCATCTTATTGGTTTCTTTTAGAACGACTGCCAATAGTCCAAAGCCGTATTTATGATAACGGTATATTTGTCTATCCAACCATTCCTGAACTTCATCATCACTAAATGCACCCTCATATGCATACATTGTATTTTCGTCTTGCAAAATTTTACACAAAGAATCAAAATCAGACTGTTTCATCTCACGTAAAAACAATCTTTTGGTTTCAAGTGTCATATTCCACCTCATGCAAATACCAATTTGTAGAACATTTTACCTAACAAAATCAGTATAACACATCAAACAAATTATGTCAAGTATGACTAAAAAAATAAATAAAACATAAAGAAAGGACGATAATATGAAAAACACAAAATCAACCAAGAAAACAAAACCTCGGATCGTAATTGTTCCCCATTATATCGGTACGGAAACCGTAAACGAGGTAATCAAAAATGTCATAACAGACGAAATAAAAAAGAAAATCAAAAAAACCGCATAAACCATATTGAAATGTCGAAACAGTTATGATATAATTGTTTTAACGGTTATATCGGCTGTTTCGACTAAAGGAGGATTTTTTTATGAAACAGCCAACTATATACAATGCCGCTCTTTACCTCAGACTTTCAAAGGACGATGGCATTGACAATGCAGAAAGTTCAAGCATTCAGACACAAAAGGAAATGCTCACACGCTACTGCAAAGAGAACAGCATAATTATTGCCGATTATTACGTTGATGACGGTTACAGCGGAACAAATTTTGACCGTCCCGATTTTAAGCGAATGATCGCAGATATTGAGGACGGAAAAATCAACTGCGTTATCACGAAGGACCTGTCACGACTGGGCAGAAATTATCTTGAAAGCGGTGCGTACATCGAGATATTTTTCCCCGAACACAACGTGCGGTATATCGCCGTAAACGACGGTGTGGACACGCTCCGCGCGATGTCGATGGAGATAACTCCGTTCCGCAATTTACTCAATGATATGTATGCAAAAGACATATCCAACAAGATAAAATCCGCACTTTTAACACGTCAGAAACAGGGCAAATTTATCGGCACAAAAGCACCTTACGGCTACATAAAAGACCCGCTTGACAAAAATCATCTTATTATTGATGAACGCTATGCGCCGATAGTTCGCAGGATTTTTGAAATGTGCAAAAGCGGAATGGGTATCGGAAAAATAAGCAAGCAGTTAAGGATTGAAAAAATTCCTCGTCCTGCTGCCGCTGCGGCTGAATTTATAGGAAGTTTTGACAGATATACGGGCTCCGATGAAAAGGTATATGACTGGACACACGGAAGTGTGAGAGATATTCTGCAAAATCCCATTTACGCAGGTCATATCAGAGGACAGAAACGTCCGAAAATTTCACTGAAAAGCGACAAAAGAAAGTACAACGGCAATCACGGTGAATTTATTGTTGAAAATTGTCACGAGCCTATCATTGATCCGAAAGAATGGGAAACCATTCAGAGACTTATTGCAAGCAGACGCAGAGAGCCGCCGGAAAATGAAAAGAAATATGATAATATTTTCAGCGGTTTATTAAAATGCGATTGCTGCGGATATTCTCTTACACCGACCCATGCAAACCGCAGAAACCGTCCCGATGTCATTGATAATTATGCTTATCAATGCAATATGTACAGGCTGAGAGGACGAAATTACTGTACTCATCACTGGCTTGAGGCAAAAGATTTAAACGAGGCAATTCTTGCGGATATTCAGCGTATTGCAAAACTTGCGGAAGAAAATGATGAAAAACTTCTTGAAAGTATTATTGGGAAACTTCGCAGCAGTGATGCTAAAAAAGTCAAGCAGGACGAACGTGACATAAAGAAATGCAACGTCAGACTTGCCGAACTTGACAGATTGTTTGCAAAGCTTTACGAAGAACACGCCGCAGAAAAAATTTCAGAGCGAAATTACGCCAATCTGTCAGCAGCATACGAAAAGGAACAGATAGAACTTGAGGAAAAGATAAAAGCGTTGAATCTTTCTCTTTCGGAAAGCAAAGCAAACAACGAAAATGCGGAAAATTTTGTCGAACTCATCAAGGGATATGCGGACATTACCGAGCTTAATGCAGCACTGCTCAACACGCTTATAGACAAAATAATCGTCCACGAAGCGGAAATCGTGGACGGCGAGAAAATCCAAAAACTTGATGTTTATTACAAGTTTGTGGGATTTATTGATTGAGAGTAATCATTTTAGACGCACCTTTAGAAAGGTTCATCATCAGACGGGCG
>CANQTP010000070.1 GCA_947626755.1 uncultured Clostridia bacterium | reverse complement strand
CAAGTTCTAAATCGCGTAGGCAGGGGGCGTTAATTATGCGCCCCCTATGCCGAGTAAAATGGAGGTAGGTATAATGAAAAACAAGATAAAACATTGTGCGATCAAGAAAATTCTTACTGCGGCATTATCTCTTGTGATGGCAGTAAGCTCATTTCCCGTTGTTGCAATTAACACCTATGCTGAGGAGAAAGAAGAAGCACCTATTCTGTACCTTGAAGTGAGCAACACTCTTACGGCGCAGGACAGTTTCGCTTGGAAGGAATATGACCATTATAATTATGTTGATAGATGGCTTCCAACACTACCTAAGCATATTGTATATGATGGTAACAATATTAAAATGATAGGTTATAGCCAAAGACCATTTAAAGATTTCTTGTTCGTTGAAGATGATAATGCTTCAAGAAAAATACTGTCTTTTGACTTACAGCGCGACAGTTCAAGTTGGCATACAGTGGAAAGCGGCGGTTTCCTTTTCAATTCATCTATAAAAGATGGAATGCTTCAAGGTTTTGCCGTGCTTGTAACAGGTTCGGGTATGCAACTTGTACAATTAACGGGTGTAGAGTTGAATAGTTTTCGCAGCGGAAGCTATGAAGCAATAGCATCATACGGAAAACTGTTGAGATCATATTCTATGTCTGCACCATATAAAAAACATCACATAAAGATTGAAGCAAGTAAGACAAAAGTTTCAGTATGGGATGATGACAGACTTGTTATTGACAAATACGAACTGCCCGAAAATGACTATGGATATGGCTATGGTCCAATTACCAGTTATTGTTCGCATTCTTGCAGCCAACAATCATCTTTCACATTTTCCAACATTAAAATGGAGACAGTAACAGGTTATTACATCAAACTTGAAACGGTGGCTGACCAATGGGGTCTGACAGAAGATTACTGGACAAACACATTCACTCTTACAAATGTTGAGTATACTCCCGCCGAGGATGAAACTATCGCAAATTTCGATGAGTATCCTTTATTTAAAAACGCAAATGATATGGTTCTTTTCTTCCCCGATAAAACCTACGAATATATTCCTTGGGTGAATGGCAAAGCCGATTATGACAACGCAAAACGTTATATAGACGTTCTCAGTCAAAACGTTGATGTTGGTATGGTTGAATTACAAGTTGGCGAGCAGATAATCGGCGCATATGCGGAATAACAAAAAGGAGGACTTTTATATGAAAAAAACAGGAAAACGAGTAACTGCGCTTTCTGTTGGCGTTATGCTTATGATGAACATGGCGGCAACAACCGTTCCAGTTTCCGCAGAAGGCGAATCCAAAGTATATACCCACGATGGATATACTGTTGAATACACCGTAAAAAATGAATGGACCGGCAATCAGAATATTGAAGTTACAATTACCAATACCGGCAGTGAGGTTATGTGCGATTGGGCAGTTGGATACAATGCTTTTGGAGAGATCGGCGGCTTGTGGAACGCGCAGGTATACGGTCATCAGGGAACCGAATACATTCTCAAAGGTGCAAGCTACAACAGTGAAATTGAGCCTGGGCAGTCTGCCAATTTCGGCTATACTTTGACTGGAGATAAATTCAAAATCCCTCAAAATATTGTAAATTGTGCAAAAGGGTTGACATAACCGAGGGATATAATGTATACTATAATATAACAAATGATTACGAGAGTACATATCAGGCTGAAATGATTATCGAGAACACTTCCGATACCGACATTTCGGCTTGGCAGCTTTCCTTCGATGGCAACGTTACCATTGATGATCTTTGGAGCGGCAAGCTGATTGAAAACAACAATGGCAGCTTTAAGGTGAAAAATGCCGAAAACAATTCTGTTATTGCTGCGGGAAACTCTGTGAGCTTTAATTTCAGCGGTTCAAAGAATGGTCAGGCTGTTCCCGATATAAGTGAGCCTATTGAAACTTTGCCCATTGTTGTTACAGAAGAATTTTCCGAAACGGAAACTTCCTTTGAAACCGAAGTTGTAAATCCCGAAACTGATTTAACAGAAAACAGTATGGCAGATGTTGAGACTGAAACAACAGAAGTTACTGTCGAAACAGAAATTACAACGGTTACCGAACCTGTTGTTAATCCCGTTTCGGAAGTAGTTTTCAGCAATTATAAACTCACCGGTGTTGTTATTCCTATGGAGTTTGATTTTGAGATCGACCCCGAAGTTGACAGTGATAATGACGGACTTCCCGATTATCTGGAAAAAGAAATCGGTACTGACAGATACAATGCCGATACTGACAGTGACGGACTTCCTGACGGCTACGAATATTACACTCTCAGAACAGACCCTGCAAAAGCGGATACCAATGATAACGGCATTTCTGATGCTGACGAAGATTTTGACGAGGACGGTCTGACAAACCTTGAGGAATACGAACTTGGAACAGACCCGTTTAGCAAGGATACCGACAATGACGGACTTTCCGACTATGACGAAGTAAAAATCCACAACACAGACCCTCTGAAATACGATACAGACAGCGATAAGGTTTCTGACGGCGATGAGGTAATTCTCGGACTTGACCCTAATAACCCTGCAACTTACGGTTATCCCGACAGCGAATACACGACCGAGCAGACGTTAGATGTGGATAGCTCTGTCCTTGACTATATCAACAATATTGAGGATAATCCGTACACAATTACAGTAGATATTACTGCGGCTGGCGTTGCTGAAAACAATTTGTCGGCAGGCGAAAGCGGTTATTCTCATCAAATTTTGCAGAATGACGCTGTACTTGGTGTTGTTCCCGAACTTGCTTATACTGATGGTCTTTCTGTTACTGATGTTGTTGTAAACTTTAACCTTGATGATTCTGCGGTTGAAGGCGGACTTGGTATTTTCGATGAGGATGGCATTGAGAGATATGGTATTTTCATGTACTTTGAGGATACAAATACGTTATTGCCAATCGAAACAGCTTACGATGAAACAACAAATTCTTTGTCTGCACACGTCGATAAAGTTGGAACATTGTGTGTGGTTGACATTGAAAAATGGTTAAATAATCTTAATGAAAATTCTGATGAACCGTATTATCTTGAAGATGATACTGTAAATGAACCTGCAAATATTGCATTTTGTCTTGATTCGAGAAGTATTGCGGATGCTGACAGTCTTGCAAGTATTAAAGAAGATGTTAAGGCAGTAACAAAGGACGCATTTGAAAGGTATACTAAAGTCAAAATTTATATTTATTACCAGCAATTTGGTATTGATTTTAAAGTGAAAAACAATCTTCTTTCTGACGAAAAAACAGGAAATAATTACTTTACAAATTATGATGACGCAGTAAATGCGTTAGACAAGTTTGAGAATATTGAAAATGATTCATGGATGTATGATTTTGCAGAGGCTTCAAAATTTATTATTGACGCCTGTGATGAAAACATTGTTGCTATGTACCACATTACTGATAATGAGCGGATAATGGGTAGTATTAGTGAAGCAAAAGAACTGACGTATACAGTCCTAAACAGCAAATATACAACAACTAATAATAATGAAATCAATCGAATTTATATCAGTTTAATTTGTCCTAACAGCCAGAACATCAATGCTGACAGTTATGCTTACCAACTTGTTGAGGCATCTAATGGTGTAATTTATACCGGCTCTAATGAAGTTAATATTGAAGAAAGTGAAATTGTTCCGTTGACTTATTCTGCAATGTCTAATGAATCAAGCCAATCTAACCCCAAAATAAAATTTAACGGCAGAGTTGACACAATTATTAGGAAAAATGTTGATATTTGGGGTGAAGGAAGAGATCCCAAATTTTTCTTGTTATTAACTCCTACAGGATTGAAGGATATTCGTTTAAGAACAACGCTTAAGAGAGGAAATTTGACTGATACTGACAATGATGGTAAAACAGATTGGAGTGAGGTTGATATTAAAACGCTTCAAATACTTACTCACAAATCTACAGGAGAAATTACTGAATTAAGATATAATAATACTCCCGACTTTTTAAGCTATGCGATATTTTATGCAAGCAGTGGTAATGAAGAAATAAAAAAAGGAATTGACAAGGTTAAGGAACAAGCTGAAAAGTATTTCGGATTGGATTTTGAAAAGGAAGTTCGAATCTTACCTATAATTTCTGATCCTACTATGACAGATAGTGATGGCGATGGTATTACAGACGGTCCCAAGCTGATGAATGGTGCTAAATATACTGATGATGAATTGCCTTTAAAGTATTCATTTAAGTATTATAATGAAGAGTTATATCCTATTTATTTGGAACATCCGAAATGGAAATTTAACTTTAAGTGTTTTGATATTACTTTAGATGACCTTACTGATTATGAATATAATTATTGCAATAGTTATTCTTGTCCATCTACGGTAAATGCAAGCGACACTTATGCTATTGAAGTGGGGACAGATTTGTTTAATAAACGTTTAGACGAAATTATTGATTATAACAAAAAAATTCCAAATGGAATAAGTGATAGAAATGTTTTATCCATTCGCGTACAAGATTCAAATAATACATTGATTACAAGAGATGGTTTGGAATATTATTTGAATCCTAAAACTTATCTAACTGAAGATAATATATTTGTATTTCTTTCCTTAAAAAAGCATCCAGATATAATTAACCATCAGTTATTTTCAGACATATTAACAAATACATATTTTGATACTGGTGTATGCGGAACATCCAAGGAAGATTTCGTGGATTTCTTTTGTAATATGCAAGTTGATATTGATCCATATTATATTTATGTGAAGACTCGTATCGAAAATGGAACTGGCCAAGATCATGAAGATATAAATAGATATTCCAATTATATAGATGGTTCAATTAATAAATATGTATTTGGAGGCTTAAATGCTAATAATGGTTCAGCATATGAGGATACAATTAATTTATCACCTGACGATTGGATAACTCCTATTAAAGGACTTAATGGTCTAGCAGAGTTTACAAAGCAGAGCTATTATGATAAAGGGCAAACTACGCCATATTTTATGAGATTTGATGTTAATAGTGCGGTTTCTTTTACTGACCCTAGGCAATATTCAACATCAACTGATGTAGTTTTAACACAAGGAGTTACCTATTACAAGAGAATTATTAAAAATTCATTTTATAGGGATGGCGAATTAACCTTTTTTATTCCAGTATTCGAGGATATTTGGAAAAATAAATAAAAGCATTTATAGCCAATCCTCGAAATGTTTGCACGGATTTTGTAGGGGCTGAGTTTCCCGTCCTGCGGGCGGTGTGACCCCGCCTCTACAGTGCAGATACAGTTATTCTTTTGTAGGATTGCTATAAATATATTGAATGGCGGGCGGGTAAAACTGACCGCGTTCATTTGAAATCTTAATGTAACTACTATAAAAAATTTTAAGGAGAATTATATGAATAAAAAATCTGTTATTTTATTTTTAGGTCTAATACTATTGCTTTTGCTGGGTGCTTTTTTTTTAGATGAAAAATTAGATAATGAAGCATCAATAATTGGTAATTTATCTGATTATGATATAAGTACCAAAGAATACAATGATGCAACAAGTGCTTCGATTTGCACTAATTGTTTTAATCTAGAAAGCAAAAACGAAAGATTTTTGAATTGTGAGCTTTTAACAATATTTAAGAATGGAGGTAAATTAGGCTTTAAAGACTGTTATGATAATATAGTTGTCCCAGCTAGGTATGACAAATTAAGTGGATTTAATAATATTGATAAAACAGCTGTGTCCGGATGGATTGAGAATGATTTATTTTATATTGATAAGAGTGGTACAGATTTTCTAAAAATAGATAACGCTTTACATGACTATACCGATTTTTATAATGGAGTTGCATATTATAATAGTAAATTTATTGATGAGCAAGGAAATACAATTTATGAATTTAAAGAATATCCAGATGCAATTAGTTATTGGGGAAATGGATATTTTGAAAGCTATTATTTACCATCTTATTGTGGAATCGGCTACCGAGGTCATTCTTTTTTTATTGACAAAAATGGAAACAAAAAATTGTACTCATCTAATATAAATGTAAGTGAATTGACAAATGGATATGCTATAGTTAATGGCAATAATTGGTGTACAATAATTGATAGTTATTTAGAAGTAAAAGCAATATTTATAAATACAATTACGTGTGAACCTAATTACATATTAACAGACTTATCTTTTGATTTGACTTCAGAAAAAAACCTTTTAAAAATTAGAAAGGGTTACCAGCCTTTGACAGAACCATATAAATATAATGAAATGACAGAAATAGAGAGTGTTTTTGGATATAACTTTAGCGGAAATAATGTTATGGCATACATTTATAGTGATGGCCCCCTAAAAATAAATATTGATAAATATAATAAAAATGATTATGAATACGATTTTGTGGATATATCCAAAATAATTAATGAAAATTGATTATGCTTAACTCATAGCTTAATAAGAGCCGTTCAAAATTAATCAATTGATTTTTTACCGAGATAAATAATTCTAATATTTAATGTGGTGTTTTGAAATTATAATGATAAGCTGTTATTTGATTTATTTTATTTTTATGGACTGTGTTATTTATATGCTTACTCTCACGTTTCCTTTGCTCTTTAATAAGCTTAGAAACATAATCCCCCTCAGAAATTTTGTAGTAGGTATCGGCAATATCCGCATAAACCCTATAAACATTTTCGCAGTTCTTAAAATTATTTTTGAAAACTGCAATTTTTTTATCTATTTCGGCTTGCTCCGATTTAAGACGGTCATAATCATTATGGCTTTGTATATTTCCGTTCCGAACCGTCGTTCTGGCGATAGTAAGTTTTAACTGTTCTGCGGGAGAAAGGTCAGACTTGTCTGCAAGCGAGAAATAAATATTCGCCTGTTCAAGCAGGGTATTCAAATGCTCCTGCTTGGAAATTAGCTGATTTATTTCCTGTCGCGCTTTTTCACATTCCGACTTCAAACACTGAATTTTGCCCTCCAGTTCCCCGATAGAATGAATATTATCGCGGTTAATTATGGATAGCTGCGCAGACAATTTGTAAACGTCCAAATCATTATCGGGAGAATACGGTGCGGAAGTATCCCGTCTGCGCTGTACTTTTTTGCCTGTCCGTGCAAGCTGAGAAATATCGTTGATAGCGCATCTGTAATCTTCCTGGATTGGCGCGGTCGCGTCATCATCAAGAGATACCCCTGCTCCTACGTCTCGCCACAAAATGCGCGAAATAAGACTGTCAACGGTATAATCTTCCCCCAAAGTTTTGGTACGGACAAACCGCTGCTGACCCTCCGCTTTAAGTGAAATATATTTTCCTCGCTTAATTTCGTACCCCTGCAATTCAAGCTCGTACAAAAGCTCGTCAATGTTTTTGACCTTACCAATCAGACGGTCAATATCAATACGGATTTTTTCTTTCCACGACGTACCCCGCCGCCTATGTTCCCATTCGTTATAAGCAATATTACGGCTTTGCTCCTCGCGATCCGGAATAGGCTGAATACCGAAAGCGAGGCACACCCTGTCGGAAATTTCACGAAGATTTTTAAGAGTATTTTGGTTATCGTTAAATTTTTGCCCCGTAAGTGAATAGCAATTTATTATTATGTGATTATGAGTATGCTGTTTGTCGTTATGGGTGGCTATAACGACCTGACATTTATCCCCGAATGCCTTTCGCGCAAAGGCTTTTGCAATACGGTGAGCAAGTTCCGGCGGAACATTGTCCTGCGGGTCGAAAGATTGAATATAGTGGATTGCTTTAACGCTTCCCTTGCCTTCAACAGGCAGGGGAGCGTTAAATTTTTTCCCCGAATAATGTTCATAAACAGACTTCATAGCGAGATACGCACCTTTAGCATTTGTCAGGCAATTTAAAGATGTGGTGTATAGCAAATCCTCGGTTTTGTCGGGATTTAATATGTATGCTATTGCTCGGCTGATGGTAGCGTGGAGAGGAATTGATTTAACATAAGGCATAAATTTTCGTACTCAGCTTTCATTTTATTGTAGTCCTCGGCATAAATGGAATTAATCTCGTTTGCTTTTTTGGCAAGTTGGTTGATGTTGTTTCCGATAATTCGCAGAGCGTTTAACAAGGTTGCAGCCTTTTCAATATTGTAATAAGCGATTTGTCCCTTAACGGAAATATTTTTAATATAAGTTCCTGTTTTCATAAACAGCAGGGCAGCTCGGCGTTCTACCTCCTGCCATTCCTCTATGGAATATGTGACTTTCTTTTCTTTGACCTGTTTGTACTTTCTCAAATAACAACCTCCCATTAAAAAGCGGTATTAGGCGGCAGCCTAAAATAAGGGGGGTATGCAATAAGGGCGGCGGGTTCCCTTATTGCAATTTTGAGGGGGTACCGCTCAAAATTTCCCGAAAGTGGTAAAGTATGCACCACTTTCTGTGCTTGCTAAGCATACCCAAAACAAAAAATCCGTACTCCCGATTTTTAATCGGCTCGCCCGTATGGGCGCACCCCTCTAAATTTTTCTGCGTCGGCGAACAGCAGAAAATAGTTATCCCTCTCTACAAGTATAGGAGATTAGCGTTCAATTTTGGCGGGGCAGATAAAGAAAATTTGTATCAAATAACCAAAATGGTATTCGCCTTGCATAAGAAATTGTTTGTAAAGTAGAAAATGGTTTTTATACCCCGCCAAAATTGCTCTTTCATCTCCTAAGCTTATGAAAGGGCATAAAAATGTAGTTTATCATCTTCGCCGCTGATAGCTGCACTTCGCCGGAAAACGCCCTTTCAAAATCTACAAAAATGAAAGGGCGCGATAGCCAACGAATGTTTTTAATGAAATCAGGGACAGGCTGCCAATGCCCGATGTTGCAAGATTTTACGGTTTGCAAATCAACCGTTCGGGAATGGCGTGTTGTCCGTTTCATAATGAAAAAACGCCAAGCCTTAAAGTCTACCCCGACCATTTCTACTGTTTCGGTTGTGGGGCAACGGGCGACTGCACGGGGTTTACCGCAAAGCTGTTTGGTATCTCACAATTTGAAGCTGCAAAGAAAATATCTCACGATTTCGGACTAAGGCTGTTTGAACGGGAGTTCGCCGCGAACGTTCAAATAAAACCCGACCCTGAACGTGAGTACCGTATGTGGCTGACAAAAGCGGGACAGGCTGTTTCTGACTATCTGACGAAGCTGTATAAATGGCGCAGGCAATACAAGCCGCATAATATGAGTGAGCAGACAAATCCACTGTTCGCGGAGAGCCTTACAAAAACCGATTATGTGGAGTATTTGTCTGAAGTGTTGACCTATGGCTCGGATAAAGAAAAACGGCAGCTTTACGCAAGCTGCCGTGAGGATATTTTACAAATACAAAAACGTCTCGCAGAAATCGCCGTCCGCGAGCGTACCATAAAAAGGAAAGTTATTTAATATCGGAGGATTTTAAAATGAACAATGGCAATGAAGCCCATTGCTTTCTGCGGCTTTTGAAAATGCTGCTTGATGATGAGGGCAATTATTTGCTGCCTGTTAAGGAATATAAGAATGTGCGTCCCATCAAAAATCTGTTGGGATATTACGACAGAGATTATATTTATTTTATTCCCAGCGTGGTGGTCGGACTGTGCGATATTATTCTTATTCAAAACAAAGTGAAGCCGCTTAATATGCAGAAAGTTCTGAAACAGCTTTTTGCGCTTAATATGATTAAAGTGCATTGGGTGTTGACCGATGAAGTCAGATACCGTCCGCAGAAGCGTATCGGAAAAACTCGCAGGAGGTACATAACCTTTTATAAGAAGCAGCTTTTTAAATATATTGTAAAGGAGGCAGAGGTATGAAGCGTACGGAATTTGTCACGGAAATTTCAAAGCGTAAAGGTATGAACTATCATAAATCAAGTCGTGCAGTTAATGCGGTGATGGATACCATTCGTGCGGCGTTGCTGAATGGTGACGAGGTTGAGGTCGGCGGTTTCGGGACTTTCGGTGTTGTTACCGATTTGAATGGTGAGCGTATTCCCGTTTTTAAGGCGGGGAGAGCGCTAAAAAATGTTCTCAACACCTGTGAAAATGGAGGTAAGTAAATATTGACCGAGAAAAAAGGTAAAAAAATCAAGCTTACAAAGGAGCAGTTAAATTCCTTGTCGGCAGCTTTTCTCCCTGTTATCAGGGAATTTTACGAATCGGAGCGCGGCAAAAAAATGTGGGAAGAACACCTTAAAAAAATCGGTAAGAAAGCTGATACCGCTGCTGTATAAGCGGCGTTACTCTTTGAAAATAATTTTTAATTTATCGCTTTAAAGTATTGACAAATCTCTTTATATATGATATACTATATATAAAGGGACAAATTTTGGTGGTCAAATTTTACGTAAAGGAGGAAAAATCGTGAAAGCAATAATTTATGCAAGATACTCCTGCGACAATCAGCGAGAGGAAAGTATTGAGGGACAGCTTCGTGAGTGCAAGGCTTTTGCGGAACACAAGGAGTTTACTCTTGTGGGTACTTACATAGACCGTGCGGTATCGGCGAAAACGGATAATCGTCCCGAATTTCAAAGAATGATTAAGGACAGCGCAAAGGGTTTGTTCGATGTCATCATTGTTTGGAAGTTGGACAGGTTTGCCCGAAACAGATACGACAGCGCGCACTACAAAGCCATACTTCGCAAGAATGGTGTTAAGGTCATTTCAGCGACAGAGGTAATATCAGACGGTGCGGAGGGTATCATACTTGAATCGGTTTTGGAGGGATATGCTGAATATTACTCCGCTGAACTTTCTGAAAAAGTTATCAGGGGTATGACGGAAAATGCTTTGAAGTGCCAGTACAATGGAGGGTTTATACCAGTTGGGTATACTGTTGATAATGAAAAACATTATCAGGTTGACCCTTTGACCGCACCGTTTGTCCGTGAAGCGTTTCTTATGTATGTAAACGGCAAGCAGGTAAAGGAAATCGTTGAATATTTGAATGACAGCGGCATACTTTCATCTCAAAAGAAGCCTATGACAAAAACAACGGTGTCAACGATTTTGCAGAACCGTAAGTACATAGGCGAGTATCAGTACAGGGACGTTGTTATTCCCGACGGTATTCCTGCAATCGTATCGAAAGAATTATTTGAAATGGCGCAGTCGAGGCTTGATAAAAACAGATATGCTCCCTCGGTAACAAAGGCTGATGAAAAATATTTGCTGTCAACCAAACTAATGTGCGGAGATTGCGGTGCGTTTATGGTAGGGGAGTGCGGAAAGAGCGGCACTAATGGGAAGAAATACTACTATTATAAATGCTCGTCCTCAAAGAAAAAAAGCGGCTGCCATAGAAAGGCTCTTAGAAAAAAAGAAACCGAGGAACTTGTTATCAGCAGCATTATAAGAAATATTTTCAATGATGAGGTTATTGAAGATATAGCAAAGGGCGTTACGGAATGGCAGGAGCGCGAGAATACTGCTATACCTCTTTTGAAAAAAGAGCTTGCCGAGATAGAAAAAAGCATTGGGAATGTAATGACTGCTATTGAGCAGGGAATTATTACCGCAACAACCAAAAAGCGAATGAATGAACTTGAAGTTAAGAAAACCGAGATTGAGGTAAGGCTCGTCAAGGAGGAGATACAATCGCAGGTTCTCACAAGGGAACAGGTTGTATACTGGCTTTCCAAAATGCGTGAAATGGATTTAAACAGCGAGGACAGCAGGGAGCGAATTATTGACACCTTTGTAAATTCCATATATGTATATGACGACAGAATGGTTATAAACTTTAACTGCCGAGAGGATTCAGAAATGATTCCTCTCGGTTTAGTGGGGGAAAGTTCGGATTTATGTATGGTGGGGGAGCCA
>CANQTP010000069.1 GCA_947626755.1 uncultured Clostridia bacterium | reverse complement strand
ATATATGCGGACATCGGAGCGGCGGACAAGGAAGAAGCGGAAAAGTACGTTCAGCCCGGAGACAGAGTGTATTTCAAGTCGGAATTCGGCATAACGGAGGACGGTTTCGTCAGCGGAAAGGCAATTGACGACCGCTTCGGCTGTGCGGCTATGATTGAAATGATTCGTTCGGAACTGCCTTATGACTGCACTTTTACATTTG
The DNA here is from genome assembly GCA_947626755.1 of uncultured Clostridia bacterium. Lineage (GTDB taxonomy): Bacteria > Bacillota > Clostridia > Oscillospirales > Ruminococcaceae > RGIG8773. The sequence continues at coordinate 11,858 of CANQTP010000069.1, read as the reverse complement.
TGGTTCAGGAAGAAGTTGGCTTGCGTGGTTCGAGAACTGCGGCGTTTGCCGTTGACCCGGACTTTGCCATAGTTCTTGAATCCACCACCGCGGCGGATATTCCTCTTGCGGAGGGCGAAAAACGCTGCTGCGAACTGGGAAAAGGCGCGGTAGTTTCCTATATGGACCGTTCAACTATCTATGACAAGGAATTGTACAGGCTTTCTAAGGAAACGGCTTCGGAGAACGGCATAAATTGGCAGACAAAAACAATGGTGGCAGGCGGCAACGACAGCGGCGCGATACACATTTCAAAGGGCGGCGTTCGGACAATTGCCATCTCCGCGCCGTGCAGGTATCTCCATTCACCCGTTTGTGCCGCAAGATTTTCCGATCTTGAGGATTGCGAAAAGCTTGCAAAGGCAATGTTAGAAAAGATGTGTCAGCTTTGATAAAACGCATTTATGACGGAATTTCCGAACGTCTCACCGACAGCTATTACGGAAAAAAGATAAAGGCGGCGTTCCTTGCTTACGGAGCGGCTTATGATTTCTGTAAATTCTACGCCTGCGAGGGTGACGGGTGTTGGGGAACGGTGCATATATACAATTTTTCAATGGTAATTGACGGAAACTGCGATCCTGAAGATATTCTTATACTTGCTAATATGGCAAGACCTGTTACCATAGAAGTGTCAAGCAATTTAGCTTTACAGTTACCCGATGACTATGAACGCCGAAGCAGGACGCTTTTTATGGGAAAACCGGGAGAGACAGACATTCGGGAAAGTGATATTGTGACAGACAGCAATTTTGAAGAATGTTATGCTATACTTAAAGAAAGTTTTGAGAATTTCGGAAGTTTTGACCAATGGTATGTGGACATTTCACATAGGATAAGGCATGGAGTTTCCGGGCTGTATCTGTGGAACAGCACAACGGTGACAAAATGTTTTGATATAGACGGATTTGTATTTGTTTCGGGAATTGCAACTGCCGAAAGGAACAGAGGCAAAGGCTGTGCAAGGCGTGTCCTGCGCTGCCTTGCGGAAAAGTTTGAAAAAGAAAGAAAGAATCTATATTTGTTTGCCCTTGAACACAGGCGGACGTTTTACGAGTCCATCGGTTTCGTTCCTGTGGGCGGGGACATATTGTATGAACGGAAAGGTGATATTTAATGGCAGAAATATTTGACCCGAAGCCTGCGGTACAGAAAGGCTTTGAAATTGATGAAAGAATACTCAGACTTGCGGAGAAAGCAGAGGAAAGCTGCGCGGAGAGATTTGCGGAGATAGACAGGATCGCTCGGGTAAACGGCGAAAAAGTTCTGAAAGCGTTTATCGACAATAAAGTCAGCGCGGCTTGCATGACAGGAACTGCGGGTTACGGTTACGGAGATGTGGGACGTGATACGCTTGACGCGGTTTATGCTCAGATATTCGGCGGCGAGGACGCGCTTGTGCGGCATAATTTCGTTTCGGGAACGCACGCGCTTACCTGTGCGCTTTTCGGCGTTCTGCGAAGCGGTGACAAGCTTGTGAGCCTGACAGGTTCTCCATATGATACTCTTGAAGAAGTTATCGGCATAAGAGGCAAGGGAAACGGTTCACTTGCGGACTTCGGAGTCTCCTATGATCAGGTTGAACTTCTTCCCGACGGCAAGCCCGACCTTGCAGAGATATTCAACAAGGCAAAAGACGCTAAAGTGGCTTACATACAGCGTTCAAGAGGATATTCCCTCCGTCCCGCTCTCACGGTGGACGGAATTGCCGAACTTGTAAAAGCCGCTAAGGGTGCAAATCCGAATATTTACGTTATTGTAGATAACTGCTACGGTGAGTTTGTGGAAAGTAAAGAGCCTTTACAGGCAGGAGCAGACCTGATAGTGGGTTCGCTTATAAAAAATCCCGGCGCGGGGATCGCAGAAACAGGCGGTTATATTGCAGGAAGCAAAAAGCTTGTGGAACAGTGCGCTTATCGCCTTACCTGCGTTGGAATGGGCAAGGAAGTCGGCTGTTCACTGAATCAGAACAAGTCCATGTATCAGGGAATTTTCTTTGCGCCCGAAGTTGTGGCAAATGCGCTTAAAACGGCAGTTTTTACCGAAGAGATAATGTCGCTTTGTCACTTTAAATGCTATCCCGAAAAGGGAGAAAAGCGGGGAGACATCATAACCGCCGTTCTTATGAAGGACAAGGAAAGCCTTATAGCTTTCTGTCAGGGCGTGCAGAAAGGCTCTCCCGTTGACAGCTATGTTCTTCCCGAGCCTTGGGATATGCCGGGGTACGATTCGCAGGTGATAATGGCTGCGGGAACGTTTAACACCGGTTCTTCCATAGAACTTTCGGCAGATGCGCCGCTTCGTGAACCGTTTGCGGCTTACGTTCAGGGCGGACTTACCTTTGCAGCGGGCAGAATGGGTATTCTCACCGCTTTGCAGGAAATGTTTGACAGGCATTGTCTGAAGTTGTTCTGATGGCTTTTCGGGAAAATTTCTGAAAATCTGTTGCAAAATTTCGGGTTATGTGGTATAATATACTTTGTATTGTTGTAGGATAAAGAAATTTTCCTGTAATTTTATTCGGAAATGAGGTAAAAGCTATGGATCTGGAAATGGTCAGATACCTTTCACAGCTTGGAAAACTCAGCTTCACCGACGATGAACTGAAAAAAGCTGCCGAGGATATGACAAGCATTATCGAAATTATGGACACTATCAAAGAAATTGACATTGTTTACGATCCTTTAAAGGATAATCACAACGTTTACCTTGGCGGTCTGAGAAAAGACGAGGCTATGGATTCTTTCCCGACGGAAAAGATCCTCAAGAACGCCGTAAACAGCGAGAACTGCTTTGTAGTTCCGAAAGTTGTGGAATAATTCGGAAAGGTGTGTAAACTTATGGATATTACTTCTCTGAAAATACGGGATATGCGTGAAATGCTCGATAAAAAGGAAGTTTCCGCAAAGGAACTTGCTGACGCATATCTTGAAAGAATAAACAATGTTGACGGAAAACTGGAAAGCTATATCACCGTTACAGCGGACGAAGCCCATGCCGCCGCCGAAAAGGCTCAGCAGGCTATCGACAAGGGCGAAGCTTCCGCTCTGACGGGTATCCCTCTTGCTATCAAGGACAATATCTGCACAGACGGCGTGAAAACTACCTGTGCTTCTAAAATGCTTGAAGACTTCGTTCCGCCGTACAACGCTACCGTTATGGAAAAGCTGAATGCCGCCGACATTGTAATGCTCGGAAAAACTTCCATGGACGAGTTCGCTATGGGCGGTTCGACTCAGACTTCGGCTTTTAAAAAGACAAAGAATCCCTACGACCTCGGCAGGGTTCCGGGAGGAAGTTCGGGCGGATCGGCTGCTGCGGTAAGTGCTTCTCTCTGCGCGGCGGCTCTCGGTTCGGACACAGGAGGATCTATCAGGCAGCCCGCTTCGTTCTGCGGAGTTACAGGTCTGAAACCTACTTACGGACGTGTTTCCCGTTACGGTCTGGTGGCTTTTGCAAGTTCTCTCGATCAGATAGGTCCTATCGCAAAGGACGCTCACGACTGCGCCATAATTTTAAATGCAATTTCGGGATATGATTACCATGACGGAACAAGTGCAAAGCGCGATGTTCCCGATTTTACCGAAAAGATAGGACAGAGCATTTCCGGAATGAAAATCGCAATTCCCAAGGAATTCTACGCAGAGGGCATTGATGCGGACGTTCGTGAAGCCGTTGAAAAAGCGGCTAAGTGGTACGAATCACAGGGCGCGGTCCTTGTGGATTGTTCCATGCCGTCCCTGAAATATGCGGTTGCGGCATACTACTTAATAGCTTCCGCGGAAGCTTCTTCCAACCTTTCCAGATACGATGGAATAAAGTACGGACACCGTTCCGAAAAGGGCGATTCATATAACGACCTGATATGCAATTCAAGGAGCGAAGGCTTCGGCGACGAGGTTAAAAGACGTATTCTCCTCGGAAACTATGCGCTTTCCAGCGGTTACTATGATGCGTATTACGGCAAGGCAATGGCTCTGAAACAGCGTATCCGTGAGGAATATGAAAGCATTTTCCAGAAATGCGACATCATTCTTACGCCTACTGCGCCTACCGTTGCTTACGGTGTGAACGAAAATATCTCCGATCCTGCAAAGATGTATCAGGCGGACATCTGCACCGTTACAGTAAATATCGCTTCGCTGCCTGCTATTTCCACACCCTGCGGATATGATTCCAAGGGAATGCCCATAGGAATGTCAATAATAGGCAGACACTGGGACGAAGCTTCCATAATTCAGGCGGCGGACGCTTACGAAAAGCAGTTTGAACGCGTTCCTGCGAAAATATAAGGAAAGGGGAGTCTGAATATGTCTGCATATATACCTGTTATCGGTCTTGAAATACACGCTGAACTTCTCACAAAGTCAAAGGTTTTCTGCACCTGTTCGGCGGAGTTCGGCGGCGACAAGAACACCCGCTGCTGTCCTGTTTGTTCGGGTATGCCCGGAACTCTCCCTATCATAAATCAGACTGCTGTAGAATACGCGGTAAAAGCCGGTTTTGCTCTCGGCTGCGGAATAAACAAGTTTTCTGTGTTTGACAGAAAGAACTATTTCTATCCCGATCTTCCGAAAGCGTATCAGATCTCGCAGCTGAATCTTCCGCTCTGCATAAACGGACTTGTTCCCATTGAGTATGAGGAGAACGGCGAGAAAAAGACCAAGAATATCCGCATAAATCGTATCCATCTCGAAGAGGACGCAGGAAAACTTATCCACGATGATCTTAACGGTGTTTCCCTTGCGGACTACAACCGCTGCGGAATTCCTCTTATTGAAATAGTTACAGAGCCTGACATCGGTTCTGCCGAAGAAGCAAAAGCGTTCGTTGAGAAAATTTCCCTGCTGCTCCAGTATGCGGGAGTATGCGACTGTAAGATGGAACAGGGTTCGCTTCGCTGCGACGTAAATATTTCCATAATGAAGCCTACCGATACCGAGTTCGGTACAAGAGCCGAGATCAAGAACCTTAACTCCATCAAGGCTATCGGCAGAGCGATAGATTTTGAGATCTACCGTCAGGGCAAGCTTCTTGACATGGGTAAGAGAGTCGTTCAGGAAACAAGACGTTTTGACGACAACAGGGGAGAGACAAAGTCCATGCGTTCCAAAGAGGACGCTCACGACTACCGCTATTTCCCCGAGCCTGACATTTTGCAGGTGAATTTCACCGACGAGGATCTGGACGCTATCCGCGCGAAGCTTCCCGAAATGCCTTATGAACGCCTTGAAAGATACCTGAAAAACGGTCTCAGCGAAACGGACGCAAAGATCATAGTCAATCAGAAGATACTTTCTGACTTCTTCGATGCGGCTGTAAAGGCGTATAACAATCCCAAGTCGGTGTGCAATTTCCTTATAGGCGAAATGATGCGCCGCATAAATCTTGGCGAAGTTTCCCTTGAAAACCTGCCGTTCACCGCAGAACAGTTTGCAAAACTTGTTGAAATGGCGGACACCGACAAGGTCTCCAAGAATGACGCGAAAAGCGTTTTCCGCACAATGTGCGAAAAGGGCGGCGATCCCGAAGAGATCGCAAAAGCCGAGGGACTGCTTATTTCCAACGATACGGGAAAAGTTGCGGAAGTTATTGAAAAAGTCCTTGCGGCAAATGAAAAGGCTGTTGCCCAGTATACGGGCGGCGACCAGAAAGTATTCGGATTCCTTATGGGACAGTGTACGAAGGAACTCAAAGGCGTATGCACTCCCAAGGTAATAAAAGAAGAGCTTGAAAAGAAGCTGAAATCATTATAATTATGGAGGTTTAAACTATGGATACCAAAGAAGTTATCAGATACTCAAGGATCGGTCTTACGGCGGCAAGTATTGCATTTTCGATCATAAGCCTTTTCAGTGAAAAGAGAAAAGTAGGAAGCCTTATAATGGCACTGTTCTGTGTGTCGGTCTCAAATCTCCTCAGCGATCTTTCCTGCTGTGAAGATGATTGCTGCTGCGATGATGATGAATGCTGCTGCGGCGATGAGGAATAAGGCGGCAATTCAATTTTTAACGAAAGGTTGTTATTCAGAATGATAAAAGTTGGCGGAACAGATCTGCTTGAAGAATTTGATCTTGAAGAAGCGCTTGCAAAAGTCGGGGAAACCATCACTCTTTACGCTTGTGTACACAGTGTAAAGCAGATGAGCGGATTTGCTTTCATTTCGCTTCGTACCGCGCGTTATGTGGTGCAGTCGGTCTACAGCGCAGACGAATGCAAAGACTCCATTGACGATATCCGCGAGGGCTGCTATGTAAAGGTAACGGCTGTTGTGAAGAAGGAAGAAAGAGCAAGAAACGGCATTGAACTTACTCTTAAGACTATTGAACTTATGTCCAAGCCGTCGGCGGACTATCCGCTGCACGTTTCAAAAAGACGTCTCGGCTGTTCATTGGAAATAAATCTTGACAACAGAAGCGTTGCGCTCCGAAATCCTTATGAAAGGGCTGTTTTCAAGTTTCAGGAAGGAGTTGTGGAGGGATTCCGCAGGTTTATGCTGGATAATCGCTTCACCGAGATCCACACTCCGAAAATAGTTGCGCAGGGTGCGGAAGGCGGCGCCAACATTTTCCATCTGGACTATTTCCAGAAAGACGCGTTCCTGAACCAGTCGCCCCAGTTCTACAAACAAACGGCAGTAGCGTTTTTTGACAGGGTTTTCGAGATCGCGCCCGTTTACCGTGCGGAACGTCATGCAACTTCCCGCCATCTTAACGAATACATCGGTCTTGACTTTGAAATGGGATTCATCAAGGATATGTATGATGTCATGAATATGGAAACGGCTATGCTTCGGTTCCTGATGAAGTACCTTAAAGAAAATTATCAGCATGAGATAAACATTCTGGGCGCGGATATTCCCGAAGTAGGGGAGATCCCCGCGGTGAAATTTGAGGACGCCGTTGCGATAATCAAAGGTTCAAAGGCGAAAAACAAGTTTGACCTTGAACCGGAAGATGAAGTTTTCCTCTGCAACTATGCAAAGGAAAATTACGGCACGGAGTTTATTTTCGTAACCAATTTCCCGTCGTCAAAACCGCCGTTCTATGCCATGAACGACAAGGACGATCCCAGAACTGCCTGCAAGTTCGACCTGTTATTCAGGGGACTTGAAATCACCACAGGCGGACAGCGTATCCACAACTATGAGGAACAGATCGAGAAAATGAAAGCGCAGGGGCTTGATCCCGAAGATTTCAAGTCATATCTGGAAGTTCACAAATACGGTCTGCCGCCTCACGGAGGACTCGGCATAGGACTTGAACGTCTGGTAATGAAACTTCTGGGACAGCAGAATGTCCGTCAGGCTTCTATGTTCCCAAGAGATCTGAACAGGCTTATTCCGTAAAACATAAACAGACCCGCGGTTTGCGGGTCTGTTTTCGTTTGCTGAAAAATGTGTATATACATTGACAAACAAAGCCATACTATGCTATAATATTAACAGAAAAAACGCTTTTTTAAGGAGATGATCATATGCAGGTTACTTCTACGGAATTTGAAGTGAATTTAAAGAAATATCTTGACCTTGTAAAAACAGAAGATATTATGATAACCGTCAATGGAAAGATCATTGCAAAATTATGCAATCCCAATGACCCCATATCAATAATATCGGGCGCACTCAAAGGCAAAGTTCCTGCCGATACAGACCGTCATTCTTTGCGTGAAGAAAGGCTAAAAAAGTTAGCCGTTATGTAAAAGCAGTTTCTGATATAAAATTCAGAAAAATTATAAATTAAATGTATTGCTTTTAAACAGGAAGTATGGTAAAATAGTGGTAAAATAATTTGTATAGAGGTAATGTTATGGAAATTGTACAACTCAATGAGCATACATGGTCGTTTGAAGAGGGAACAGTCCGCTTTTTCCTGTTGGAGGGAATGGAGCGCGCTCTGCTGATAGACAGCGGAATGATGACAAAAAACGCCAAAGACCTTGCGGAAAAGATCACAAAACTGCCTGTTTCCCTGCTTAACACTCATGCGGATATTGACCATATCGGAAGTAATTCCCAGTTTGAGGAATTTTATATGAATCCGTCGGAATGTCCCAATTACTTCCACCACGGCGGAAGCGGACGGGTCATTCCCGTATGGGACGGCGATACCATTGACCTCGGCGGCAGACCGCTTAAAATAATCGCCATGCCGGGACACACTCCGGGAAGTATCGCGGTGTTTGACATTGACTCTTGGATGATATTCAGCGGCGACCCGATACAGGACGGCAAAATTTTCATGTTCGGCGACCAGCGGGAAATGCACGCTTACATAATGAGTCTTGAAAGATTGTGGGATATGTCGGACGAATTTGAAAAAATATATCCCTCCCACGGCTCACTTGATATTTCCAAGGAAATTATTCCCAAGCTTATTGGCGCGGCAAAGGATATCCTTGCAGGAAAAGCCGAGGGCAGACCTGAAAAAGTTTTCGGGAACAAGGAAGTTGTCCTCTATGATTTCGGCTTTGCAGGATTTCTGTGTGATAAGTGAGAAATACGGAAAAATATCTGTATGAAATATAAAGCGAAATTTATTGCACATTTACTATAAAACAAGCCTTAATATCGGTAAAAAATAGTGCGTTTTGCAGGAAAATAAAAAAATCCTGCAAAATTTCAAAAAAGGTATTGACAAACGGGAAAAAGTAGTGTATTATAGATACATAGTTAAAAGTTTGAAAGCAAAGGCGCTTTGACGGACGGGTAAACTGTCTGTCAAGGCGCTTTTTTCATTCAAAATTCTAAGGGAGGAATTTATTATGTCAGAAACAGTAAATCAGGGTGTTAAAAGTGTTCCCGAATATTTTGGCTGCAACGTTTTTAACAAGGAGACCATGAAAGAGAGACTTCCGAAAAACGTTTACAAGTCCCTGCTGAAAACTCAGGAACTGGGCGTTGCGTTGGACGTTGACGTTGCGGAAGTTATCGCAAATTCCATGAAGGAATGGGCTGTTGAAAAGGGTGCTACTCACTATACACACTGGTTCCACCCGATGACAGGTATCACAGCCGAAAAGCATGACTCTTTCATTTCGCCTACAAGCGACGGAAAAGTTATTATGGAATTCTCCGGAAAAGAGCTTATCAAGGGCGAACCTGACGCATCATCTTTCCCCTCGGGCGGTCTGAGAGCTACTTTTGAAGCAAGAGGCTATACCGCTTGGGATCCTACTTCTCCTGCTTTTGTAAAGGACGGCTCACTGTACATTCCTACAGCTTTCTGTTCCTACACAGGCGAGATCCTCGATAAGAAAACTCCGCTTCTCCGTTCAATGGACGTTGTTTCCGAGCAGGCTATACGCGTACTGAGACTTTTCGGAAATACCACAGCTACAAGAGTTACCACAACGGTAGGTCCCGAACAGGAATACTTCCTCGTTGACAAGAAGCTTTACGATCAGAGACGCGACCTTATTCTTACCGGCAGAACGCTTTTCGGCGCAAAAGCCCCCAAGGGTCAGGAACTTGAAGATCACTATTTCGGAAACATCAAGGAAAGAGTTTCCGCTTACATGAAAGACCTTGACGAGGAACTCTGGAAACTGGGTATACTTGCCAAGACAAAGCATAACGAAGTTGCTCCCGCACAGCACGAACTTGCTCCTATTTTCGCAACTTCAAACGTTGCAGCCGATCAGAACGCTCTTACTATGGAGATAATGAAAAAGACCGCTCTTAAGCACGGTCTGGTATGCTTGCTCCACGAAAAGCCTTTTGCGGGCGTAAACGGTTCGGGTAAGCACAACAACTGGTCTATTTCCACAAATGACGGTCAGAATCTTCTTGATCCCGGCGAGAACCCCAAGGACAACATTCAGTTCCTTACATTCCTTGTTGCAGTTATCAAGGCTGTAAACAATTATTCCGACCTGCTGAGACTTTCGGTAGCTTCCGCAGGCAACGATCACAGACTTGGCGCAAATGAAGCACCTCCTGCAATTGTTTCCATCTTCCTCGGCGATGAGCTTCAGACTATCCTTGACGCTCTGGAAACAGGAAAGATGATAACCACAAACAAAGATAAGGAATTTGTTATCGGCGTTGAAGCACTTCCTAACTTCCCGAAAGACACCACCGACAGAAACAGGACTTCGCCGTTTGCTTTCACGGGAAATAAATTCGAGTTCAGAGCGCTTGGTTCTGCGGATTCCATCGCCTGCACAAATATGATACTTAACACGATCGTTGCACACGTTCTGAAAGAATTTGCCGACAAGCTGGAAAATTCCAAGGACTTTTCTTCCGATCTCAACAAGCTGCTCATTGAGACTATCAAGGAAAACAAGCAGATCATTTTCAACGGCAACGGTTATGATGATTCCTGGATCGAAGAAGCCAAAAAGCGCGGACTTCCCAATCTTGTTTCCACGGTCGATGCAGTTCCTCACTATTCAGATGACAAGAACGTTGCTATCTTTGAGGAATTCAAAGTCCTTACAAGAACCGAGATCGAGTCCAGACAGGAAATTCTCCTTGAAAACTACTCCAAGATCATTAATATTGAAGCCCTTACAATGGTCGACATGGCAAGAAAGCAGATCATTCCCGCAGGACTGGAATTCACCAAGGAGCTTGCGGATTCCATGGTTGCGAAGAAATCGCTGGGCGTTAATTTCGATGCGGAGAAAGCGCTTATCGACAAGGCTTCCTGCCTGACAAACAGCATTCTTGAAGCAACTGACGCTCTTGACAGCAAGCTTCTTGAAGTGAAGAATTACGAGGAAGGCGAGCCTGCTGCAAGATATTACAGAGATGTTATTTTCGCGGCAATGCAGTCTCTGAGATCTGTAGTTGATGAACTGGAGACAATTGCACCAGAAAAGATATGGCCGTTCCCCACATATGCCGACCTGCTTTTCAAGGTTTGATCCGAAGTTTCTATTATCCGAGATGTGTGAATACTGTTCATGCATTTACTCACTTTACAAGGCGGACGGATTTTCCCTGGATCCGTTTGCCAATCTCCCTGAACACCCGTCCGGAAATTCCCGGACGGGTGTTTTTTACATTTTTTCTAAAATATCAGTTATGTTTCTTTTACCATATAATAATCGAAGCATAATAACCTCTTTATTTTGTTCATTTACCATGTAAAACATAAGATAATTTGATACAACGATATATCTTAAACCTTTTTGAGACAGTTTTTCATCATGATAAACAGGATAGAGAAAAGGGGATTCGTTTAAATGGTTTATTTTTTCTTTTATTTGCAGATAAATGTTTTTTGCTGCAATCGGGCTTAATAGTTTATTTGAAATATAGTTAATAATGCTGTCAAGGTCATTTTCAAATTCTTCTGAAAGAGTAACTTTATATTCCATACTTTTCTTCCAATCTTTTGAAAACTTCATCAGCCGGTACTGTTTTTCCTTTTTTTACATCTTCCATAGCTTCCGAAAGCTTTTGCGACAGTTCATATGAAGAATTGACAATGACACGTTCGGGCGCGGGGATTTTTACGTCAAACGGTATCCCGCCGGTAAGATTTACCTGACAAAGAAACATATTGACCGCTTCTGAAATTGAAAGTCCCAGTAATTCAAGAGTTTCCTCGGCATTATGTTTGACATTTTCGTTTACTCTTATATGCAGTGTTTCGGTTTTAGGCATAATATCACTTCCTTTAGTAATATTGTATCACATTTATTGCACAAATTCAATACGTTTATAAAAAATTCGTCCGGAAATTTCCGGACGGGTGTTTTTTTTTGTGCCAATATTTACAAATATAACTTTACTTAGTGTAAAATAAAAGTAGGCAGAGGGAGAAAAGAAAAAAGAGGGCAAGAAAGCCTTGCCCTCAGAGTCACCA
>CANQTP010000068.1 GCA_947626755.1 uncultured Clostridia bacterium | reverse complement strand
AGCGACCAAGTTCTCTCTTAGTCGCTTTGCATAATTTTTCTCTTTATCTTTGTCTAACTTTTTGGGGTCAATTCACTGCCATCGGCATTTTTACGCCGTTATTAAGTATTGTGTATTCCATAGTAAAATTCCTCCCTGATATTTTTATTATAATTATTGTACCACCAAAAATGCAGAATGAGAAGTCTCTTTTGGTTCATCAGTTATAACTAAAAGTTCAAGCTGATATGCAAGCTAACGCAGTATTTTTGCCCCGCCGAAAACCTCCGACATCTCCATATGATTTAACGCACAGTCAATACGAGCGATCTCTTCGGGAGAAAGTTCAATATCCGCCGCGCCTGCGTTTTCACGGAGCCGCTCCGACTTTCTCGTTCCGGGAATGGGAACAAGATTTTTATGTCTGCACATCATCCATGCAAGGGAAATTTGTGCGGGTGTGGAATTTTTCCGCTCCGCAGTTTCATAAAGGAAGTCCAGAAGTTCACGGTTTTTGTCTATTCCCTCCGCCGTAAACTGTGGCATTCTGCTGCGGTAATCATCGCTGCCGAATTTCTGATCTTTATCATATTTTGCCGACAATAAACCGTTTGCCAAAGGTGAGAACGCCACATAGCCTATGTGAAGTTCTTCAAGAACAGGGAAAAGATCTTCATACCGGCGTGCCATCATTGAATAGCGGTTCTGTATTGCCGTAACGGGACATACTTCATTTGCTCGGCGAAGATATTCCTCGTTTGCTTCGGAAATGCCCCAGTAACGTATTTTGCCCTCTTTGATAAGCTGTGACATTGTTTGAGCAACAGTTTCAGGTGCAACATCGGGATCTATCCTGTGCTGATAGTAAAGATCGATATAGTCCGTTCCCAGCCGTTTAAGACTGCCTTCCACTGACTTGCGGATAGTTTCGGGGCTTGAATCGGTAATCAGTCCGTCAGGCGCGTGATGAACGCCGAATTTTGTGGCAATAACGATCTTATCACGGTAAGGCTTTAATGCCGCGCCCATAAGTTCCTCATTGTATGCGGTGCTGCCGTTGGGGAAAACGCCGGTATAACATTCCGCAGTGTCAAACATAGTATATCCCAGTTCCACAGCTTCATGAATAAGCCGTGTCATTTCCTTTGTGTCGGACGGCGCGCCGAATGCGTGAGTCATTCCCATACAGCCCAGACTTACCGCCGAAACTTTAAGATCTTTCCCTAAAATTCTGTACTTCATATCATCATCTCCAAAAAAATTATTTGCTGAAAAGCCAGCTCATTATTTCTTCATCATAGGCGAAAAGTCCGCCGCCGCCATGCTCGTTATCCATATTTCTTTCGGTAAAATACTCATGCTCTTTTACGTCAAGGACAAGTATATCGTTGATCTCTTCTTTTGTCAGACCTTGTTTTTCATAAAGCGCATAAAGCGTGCCGTAAATATCCCTTGTAGGCTTTGAACCGTAATATTCGTCATTTTCTCCCACCGCAAGATATACCGGAACACGGCTTGCGGCGAGAATTCCGGGATCGCCGTCCCACTGTGAGCTGCAATGCAGATAGGCAGTGAATAATTCCGGACGTTTTCCCATAACTATGGACATAGTTTCTCCTCCGCCCGAATAGCCGTTTGCATATACTTTTTCCCTGTCAATGTTATATGTTTCAAGGAAATATTCCGCAAGCGCAATTGTCTGATCGGCGGAAGTTTCTCCCCAATCGGAAAGCTGCGGCGCTGCAATTATCATTTTGTCGTTGTATTTCTGCGCTTCAAAGCCGAAAGCCTCTGCTTTCAGGTTCTGTGCCGCGCCTTGAAAATACAATCCCTCATATCCCGGCAGCGTAAAATACAGCGCATAAGGCTCGCTCCCGTCATAGCTTTCGGGAATATATACATTGTAGTGAATATCTCCGTTTTCTGCGGAATGGTATACATTATCCACTGTAAAACCGCGGTATTCTTCCGTTCCGACCTCAACATATCCCGAAATATTTTCCGCTTCGCTTGATACGGTTTCCGATAACAAATTATTTTCCGAAATGGTTCCTGTTTCCGATAAGGCAGGAATGGTTTTAGAACAGCCGCTCATTATCAAAGCCGCAAGCGTTAAAATTTTTATAGGAAATTTCATTTTCATCATTACTTCCTCATTCCATCTGCTGTTCCCAGAACGCCACAGCATCATTTATCCAACCCTCTGCGGCAGTTCCCGTGCCAAGCCCGAAGCCGTGAGGAAGTCCCTCATAAGCGTGAAATTCCGTGGGTATTCCGAGAGCGGACATTGAATCCGGACGCCGTTTCATGGTGCGCCAATCTGCAATGCCGTCACTTGTTCCGACACAAACATATGTGGGCGGATCGCTTTCGCTGTATTCCGAATGCCCTGTGTACTGCATTACCACCGTTCCCGCCTGCGGAAGTTCATCACCGCCAAAATATGCCGTGCCGTATGAACCAACGTCAGCCGCCATTCTTGCGCCTGCAGAACCGCCCCAGAGAGAATAACATTCCGTATCAACTTCCAGTTCGTCTGCGTGTTCAAAAATAAAGCTTATTGCCCGTGAAAGATCTTCATTTGCCGTTTTCCAGCCCGGACGGTATATCAGCGCAAATGCGTTGTAACCCATTTTTGAAAGCTCAAGGGCGTGAGGAAAACTGTCGTGCATTGCTCCCACATATGCAAATCCGCCGCCTGCGTTACAAACTGCAAATTTCTCTCCCGGATCGCCTTTGAAAAAGAAAAGACCTGTATTTTCCTTGTCGGGATTGGCAGCCTTTTCCTCATCGGTGTAAATGTCGTAAAATACGGTCTCTCCCGCTGCGGCGTGTTCTTTTAAATAATTGCATATCTCTGTTGTTTTGTCAAGATCAATAAAATTGTACCATGTAAGACGAAGTTCTCCCAGAGTATCTCCGCTCATATAGCCTGTGTCAACGGGAAATATCAGCCGTCCGTAATTTCCGAAAACAGGATCGGAGATCACATCGGAAATTTTTGTATCGACAGTATACGGAGACATTTCTGTCTGCGCCGTTTCAGCGGCATTATTTCCGAAAAACAGCGGCAAAGCATTGTAAAGATATTCCTGCACCGCGTCAAAATCGTGGTAGCCGCCGTCTTTTTGATAGAAAACATAATGTTCGGGCGTGAAAATAATCATTTCTTGAAAGCATTTCCTCCGCCTGCATAAGAGATTGACTTTTTACTGCGTCCTGCGTGCCTGTTGTGTGGAAAATAAAGTAACCTTTTTCGTCAAGATCATTATCCTTTACAAGCTGTTCAATAAAGTCAACATTCTTTTCCGTCTGAAAATCTCCGTATGTTCCGTAATACCAACAAGACCCGCTCATGGGCAGAAAATATCTTATGTAAACGCTGTCATAGCAAAATTCGAGCCAAGTCGTTACCGAACCAAGGGAAAATCCGCCGAAAGCACTGTGCTCACGGGAGGCTTTCAGATCTTCTTCGGAAGTCGATGCCGCGTAAGTGTGGAAACGTCCCTCAACAGCAGGCATAAGATGTTCTTCAAAGTCCCTGTGAAACTCATGAAATTCATCAATGGAACGTCCGAAATCTGTACTGCTGTTATCGTTGTAAAATGAAGCGGAAACGATTATTACAGGCGGAATATCACCGTTTTCAATAAGGTTGTCAAACATATTCTTTGTTCCCGTAAATTCAAAATATTCTCCTGCGTGACCGCCCCAGCCGTGCATTAAATACAGAATATCATACTTTGTTTCTGTATCGTTATCGTCATATCCATATGGTGTGTAAACATAAGCAGTTTTTGTGATCTCCGAACCGCCGCGAAGATAGTCCTCCGACTCGTACTCTAATTTTGTAACGGTACCCTGCTCGTCCGCAGCTTCCGTATATCCGACAGGAACGGCAGCCGTATATCCCGTCTGAGGGATCTCTATTTTCATACTATCATCTGACCTTTCCGATAATTCACCTGTAACGCTTTCTGCCCCGCCTGATAAAGACAATTCGGAAAGAGTTCCCACAGCATCGGCGTCGGCAGTCTGACAGCCGCATAAAAGCAGAAAGCTGAGCGCCGTACAAATAAGCAATTTTCTTTTCATAATATTCACCGTTCTTTCTTTTTGAGTTTGCTCTTTCTTTAATTATAACAAAAACGAGACCTCCCCGGAAGTCTCGTTTGGTTCATCAGTTATAACTAAAAGTTTGAACTGAAATTTTATTATGTTACCTCTTTAACCGCTTCAAGAAATCTTTTTACAGTGTCGGAGGGCTCTTTTGAATACAGCACGCCGAAAGGTATGGAGTGATCCCATTCAACAGGAATTACCTTTAGCATAGGGTGTACGCAGTTCCAGCTTTTTATGACGAGCAGAACATTTTTCTCCATTTCGCAGCGGTTGAAAATATTCATATCGTAAAAATCAAAATCAATTATATTTATCCGTGTATGATTTTCGGTGATCTCATCACGGAGCTTGTCAACAAACCCGCTCCAGCCACGATGTATCATCAGAAGATCTTCATCGTAAAGATCGGTTACAGTAAGCTTATCCTTTGCCGCTAACGGGTGATATATCGATACCGCGCAGCAAAGCGGTTCTTTGGAAATTTCCAGTCCCGCGCAGCCGCGAAATTCAAGCAGGGTATCATCAAAAACGCCTGTGACAACGTCAATGTTCTGTCCGAGATTTTTAAGTATTTCCCGTGCGTTTTCGGGGGTATTTTCAAAAGGCACGAGCTGAAAACTGATGTCGCTGCAATTTTCGTGTATCTTAGGCCACAAGTCCGTAAGAAGCTGAGCAGGCGTCATGGGCGATGTTCCTATACGGATAAGGGAAGTATTTTCTTTCATTGCATTTTGCGCCCGCCGTACCGCTTCACGGCAGTAGGAAACGATATATTTCGCATCAGTATAAAATGATTCTCCCGCTTTGGTAAGTCTGAGTCCGCGGTGTGTGCGTTCAAAAAGCTGTGCGCCCACATCGTTTTCCAGAAGATTCATCTGCTTTATGATAGCGGTAGGGGTAATATACAATTCCTCCGCTGCTTTGTTGAAACTTCCCGCTTCCACAATGCGGATAAATGTTTCAAGATGTACGTTATTCATATGAGCCTCCGTTAAAAATTGCACGATAATACAGATCAAAAAGAAAAATTGCTTATTGTTTATCTATTTCACTGAGTCTTGCTTCAACGGCAGTAATAATATTGTCGGAATTTGAAATTTGCTTTTCTACATCATCTTTAGCGACAATATAAAAACTGTCATAATCGCAGTCCGTTCTCAAACGGAAAAGTTCCGATATTTGTTCGGACATACAGGTGTCAAAAATTCCTGTTTTTATATACAATTCACGGAATTTAGAGATCACGCCGCTGTGCTTTTTCATAACTTGACCGTCATATATCAACAGCGCATTCATTGCATGATACGCCGCATAATATGAACGGTTTGCCGCGCCGTAATATTTTTCCGCATTAAAAAGGATCTTGGCTTCTTCAAGCGCATTTTTGGCTTTTTCAATTTCAAGCTTGGAGATCACAGCGTTAGTCTGCATATCTTATTCCCTCGCTTATAACATTTTTGTAGAAAGGCAGAACATCTGCATAACGTTCAAAATGTTCCGATGATCTTACGGTCACGGAAACGGTAACATTATGTTCCAGACTTATATCGCTGTCTATTTTTGCGATCTGACTGTTTGATCTGCGGATATCCTCATCATTGCCGTTTACGGTAAGCAGGATATCCACATCAGACTCATCGTCCCAGTCACCTCTTGCATAAGATCCGTAAAGATAGCCGTTTACGAGCCTGTTCCCGAAAACCTGTCCGGAACGCTCAAAAACTTCACCAAGTATGGTCATGGCTTCACTTTTTGTACACACGGCAATATCACTCCTTCCGCTTTTTCCTATCATATATTATACTATGGTTTGAACATTATGTCAATTGCCGACCGAAAAAATAATACTTTTCTATGGAAAGTTCCTTTTTGTCAGCGAGTTTTAACCAAAAGTTATTACTGATGAACCAAAAGAGACTTCTCAAAAATTATATTTTGAGTTATAATTTAATTATCAAAATCAAAAAGGAGCAATTCACATGGAAAAATTAACAACGATCATATTCAGTATTTTCATCGCTTTGGGAATGACTTCCTGCACAGCGGGAAATCAAACCGATGAAACAACAATAACCACACCTGCGGCACAGCAGACAAGCGCGGCAGCGGAAAATTCCGATGAAACTTCCGCCGAAAATGAGACTTCAAGCGGAGAGGGCAAAACCCTTGTTGTATACTATTCCGCAACAAACAACACGGAAGCCGTTGCAGGATATATCGCTTCGGCAACAGGCGGCGAACTTTACGAACTTGTTCCCACCGAGCCGTATACTTCCGATGATCTGGACTGGACAGACCGTGACAGCCGCGTTTCAAAAGAACATGATGACGAGTCACTTAGAAATGTAGAGCTTGAAAACCCCGTTCCCGATAACTGGGAAGATTATGACACGGTGTTTATCGGCTATCCCATCTGGTGGGGAATTGCCGCTTGGCCTGTCAATAATTTTGTAACGTCAAACGATTTTACAGGAAAGACCGTGATACCGTTCTGCACTTCGTCAAGTTCGGGCTTAGGCGAAAGCGGCACACTCCTTGAAGAAGCGGCAGGAACGGGCAGCTGGCTTGACGGCGAACGTTTCCGCTCAGGACAGGACGAGGAGACCGTTACAGAATGGGTAAACAGTCTGAACTTAAATTAATTTGAATTTTTAAAATATGAATGAAATAATTGAGATCCTGCATCGTGAATTTGTATATATAAGTTACTATTTCATGGTACAGCTGCGGCAGATAGCAGGCTATTGGGCTCTGGGAATGGTGATAGGCTCGCTGGTGTCGGTGTTCGCAAAAGACACCATTCACAACGCTTTTGACCGTATCCGCGATAAAAAGTGGGGCATATGGGGAGTTATCCCCGCAAGTATTCTGGGCGTTGCTTCGCCTTTGTGTATGTATGGAACGATACCAATTGCAGCTTCATTTTCAAAGCACGGTATGCGGCATGACTGGCTTGCGGCGTTTATGATGTCAAGCGTGCTGTTAAATCCGCAGCTTATTATGTATTCCACCGCTCTCGGCGGAACGGCTCTTGCAATACGGATAATTTCCTGCACATTGTGCGGAATTATTGCAGGAATCGTGGTGCATATTTTCTATAAGGACAAACCGTTTTTCAATTTTGACGGTTTTGAACCGCGGGCAAGTCACGATACGAACCCCAATTTGTTCCTGCGTTTTCTGTTCAATTTAGGCAGAAATATAAAAGCAACGGCGTTGTGGTTTTTGCTTGGAGTTCTGCTTTCAGCACTGTTTCAAAGATATGTTCCCGCAGATGATTTTGCAGAGCTTTTCGGAAAATCAAACGAGGGATTTGGTGTGCTTATGGCGGCGACAATAGGCGTTCCGCTTTACGCCTGCGGCGGAGGAACTATACCCCTTATCCGTGAATGGCTTGCTATGGGAATGAGTATGGGCAGCGCGTCGGCTTTTATGATAACAGGTCCTGCCACGAAAATTACCAATTTAGGCGCATTGAAAATCGTTCTCGGAGTGAAACGTTTCATTATTTACATAGCTTTTGTAATGATATTTTCACTTGCAACGGGACTTATCGTTAATTTAATTTTATGACTGGAGTGGTTATATGAAAAAATTATCAAAAGGCGTACTCAGCGCGATAATCGCCTTGGGGCTTTCATCCTGCGGAACGGCAAATATCGTTCCCGACAATGACGCTCCCGTGGTGACATCGCCAAACAAGGAAGTTGTTTCTGCAGAAAAAGCGGAAACTTCATCAGCAAATGAAACGACAGAACAGGAAACAGCCGATAGCAGATCTTCCACGGTGTATTTTACTTCCGATATTTCTTCGGACGGAATGATGGCGATATATGAAGCCCTTGGCTGGACGCCGGAAGGAAAAGTGGCGATAAAACTTTCCACAGGAGAACCGCCCGCAAGCAATTATCTTCGCCCGGAATTGATAAAAGACCTTGTTCAATCCGTTGACGGAACTATCGTTGAATGTAACACCGCATACGGCGGCTCACGTTCCGAAACGGAAATGCACAAACAGGTGGCAAAAGACCACGGTTTTACCGATATTGCCGATGTGGATATTCTTGACGAAGAAGGCTCTGTGCAGCTTGAAGTAGATGGCGGAAGTCACCTTGAAACGGACTATGTAGGCTCGCATTTTACAAATTACGATTCATACATTGTGCTTTCTCACTTCAAAGGACACGCAATGGCGGGCTTCGGCGGAGCGATAAAGAATATCTCCATAGGACTTGGTTCGCAAGAGGGCAAATGTCTTATACATACAGGCGGTCAGAGCCACACAAGTCCATGGGGCGGCGATCAGATTGCATTTACCGAGTCAATGGCGGAAGCAGGAAAAGCGGTTTCCGATTACCTTGACAACGGCAATAAAATTGTTTACATCAGCGTTTTAAACAATATTTCAATAGACTGCGACTGTGACGGAAATCCTGCCGAGCCGGATATTCACGATATAGGCATACTTGCATCAACGGATCCCGTGGCAATAGATCAGGCGGCAATAGACCTTTGTTTTGCAGCGGAGGGCAGCGAGTCTTTGCAGAGACGTGTTGAACAGCAGCAAGGCATACACACCCTTGAACACGCTGAGGAGATCGGACTTGGCAGCCGTACATACGAAATGATAAGCATTGATGAAACATAAAATTAAATAAAAGGAGCGAAAATTATGTCAACAGCAATTAATACAATTGAAAAACCCCGTCTTTCGGTAAAGGTACAAACTTTTGCCACACTTGCGGCAATTATCGGAGCAGTTGCAGTTCCGCAGGTATTTCACGTTTTAGGCGCAGCGTCGGGGCTTGGAACGTCCCTCGGTGAAGCGTTCCTGCCCATGCACCTGCCGATAATTCTTGTTGGACTTCTTGCAGGACCTTATGCAGGAGCGATCGCAGGACTTTTAGGACCGCTTGCAAGTTTTGCACTTTCGGGAATGCCCGGCGCGGCAATGCTGCCCTTTATGATGACAGAGCTTTGCGGTTACGGACTTTCCGCAGGACTTCTCCGAAATGCAAAAATTCCGACTTTCGGAAAAGTTATCATATCGCAGATTTCGGGACGTGCAGTCCGTGCAATTGCAATTCTTGCGGCTGTTTATCTTTTAGGAAATGAAAGTATCCGCGTAGCTTCCATTTGGACAAGTATTACAGCAGGACTTTTCGGAATAGCACTTCAATGGGCACTTCTTCCGCTGATAGTTTACCGTGTTGAGGATCTGAAAAAGCATGAAAAGTGATCTTCAAAAAGCAAAAGAAATTATGGAAACTTACGGTGATACCTGCGTTCTGTGCCGTGGAGATATTGTTTTTACAAGTACGGAACGGGGCATAAAACCGCTAATTGAATTTATCGAAAGTCATACCGATATGAAAGGTTTCAGTGCGGCTGATAAAATCGTGGGAAAAGCTGCGGCAATGCTTTATGTTATCCTAGGTGTGAAAGCAGTCTATTCTCCTGTTATGAGTGAAACGACTGCGGAAGTTTTCACAAATTACAATATTTCTTATGAATGTGATGACCTTACGCAGAACATCATCAACAGAAACGGCGACGGCATATGTCCCATGGAAGAAACGGTTAAAAATATTTCCGATCCGAAAGAGGGATTTACGGCGGTGAAAGGCAAACTGAAAAATATGGGGATATTCTTATCTGCATAAAAATTTCCGAGGTAAACGAATATGAAAAAGAAATTTTTTAAAAGTTCCGCTGTTATTGCATTAGCTATGACATTCTCTCTTGCAGGCTGTTCGGACAATACAAATGCAAATGTTTCCGTAACGTCGGCAACGTCAGCTGACACGGTCATAAATGATGTTTCGGAAAATACGGAAATTACGGAAATTTCAAGCGATGTCAATATCTCCGATGCCGCAGGAAAAGATGATCTGACGTTCCCGATCGGACAGGCAATTAACGGCGGCTCTTTCACCGGCACGGCATACATTGCCCCAATGATAGCAAATGATGACACATACAATTTCCCACAGACAAATAATGTTACTTTTGAACCCGGCGCAAGAAGCGGTTGGCACACGCACGGTGGAATGATAATACTTGTAACAGGCGGCGCCGGATATTATCAGGAAGAGGGAAAACCTGCGCAGATAATACGAAAAGGCGATGTGATACAGTGTCCCGAAGGTGTCAGACACTGGCACGGCGCACTTCCGGACAGTTGGTTTTCACAAATGGTAATTTACGATACTTCTTATTCATCTTTCGGCAGCCCTGAAGAACCTGTTACCGATGAGGAATATAACTCTCTTGAAGCGGCAGAAT
This sequence comes from uncultured Clostridia bacterium, assembly GCA_947626755.1. GTDB lineage: Bacteria > Bacillota > Clostridia > Oscillospirales > Ruminococcaceae > RGIG8773. Next base: position 1,773 of record CANQTP010000068.1, on the reverse strand, counting down.
ATGAAGGACGGACAGAAAATGCTGCGGGAACAATGTTTCCGAAAGCCGCCGCTGCAATGGATTCCGATACATTCAGCGGTGCGGCATATGTTTCCTCGCTTGTGGATAAAGATAATGCCGCAGGTGCGCCGGATATGCATTATGTTGTGTTTGATAAAGGCGTCATAAATAATTGGCACACTCACGAAGGCGGTCAGATACTCATTGCTACGGACGGCATTGGTTTTCATCAGATCGAGGGCGGCGATATAGAGATCATGCGTCCCGGCGATATTGCATATTGTCCGCCCGGCGTAAAGCATTGGCATGGAGGAAGTTCGGACACTGAATTTGCTCATATTGCAATAAACACCAATCCTGATATGGGCGGCAGTGTAGAATGGTTTGAACGTATTTCCGATGAAGAATACCGATCGGCTATGGAACTTGCGGAGGCTGAGATCGCAGCCGGATCGGCAGATGCTGTAAATCAGCGGTGAAAATATACACATATAGCAGAACAAAACAGCACTGACATTCCATACAGGAAACGTCAGTGCTGTTATTAGTATTATTCGCCCAAATCAAATATATAAACAGTGTAATAAAAAAAACGAAATTGCAGTGAGAATTGTGGCTTACTGTTTTGCAGGAATATATAATTTATAGCAAAATTTGACAAGTTCGTATTTTTGTTATATAATTATAGTATCGGGTATTATCCGATAGATCAGGATCGTGAGATGAGATATTATGAGAAAAATAATTGGGATCATGCCGCTTTACGACGATGAAAAAGAAAGTTACTGGATGCTGCCGGGATATATGAAAATGCTCGAAGCAGAAAATGCGATACCGTTAATGCTTCCTCTTACATCTGAAACGAAAGAATTAGATTATTTTCTTGAGGTATGCGGCGGATTTCTTTTGACCGGCGGGCATGATGTGTCTCCGTCCGTTTATCATGCGGAAAGAAAACTATGGTGCGGTTCATGCTGTGAATTGCGGGATGAAATGGAGAAATATATTTTAAAGAGTGCTGTAAATATGGATAGATCCGTTCTGGACATATGCCGCGGGATCCAGTTTATGAATGCCTGCTACGGCGGCACATTGTACCAAGATCTGAAAACAGAGCATAATAGCTGCATAGACCATCATATGAAGTCACCATATAACCGAGCGGTACATCAAGTTACAATAAAAAAGGACACGCCGCTTTATAATATTTTGGGTAAGGAACAAATGGGCGTAAACAGTTATCACCACCAAGCAATTAAAGATCTTGCGTCAGTTTTTCAAGAAACGGCATTTTCAGAAGATGATTTGATCGAAGGAATATATATGCCGTCTCACAAGTTTATAATGGGTGTTCAATGGCATCCCGAATTTTCCTATGTTGTTGATGAAAACAGCAGGAAGCTTATAGATGCTTTCGTAAATTCGGTTTGATGAAATTATTTATAGAAACTAAGGCATAAATTTATGCACATAATTGTATTTTGCTTTTTACAACAAAAATGGTCTTTTTAATGTTATCTGCTCTTGTTTTATCGAATTTCCTTGTGAAAAAGAAGAACAAACTAAGAAATTTAGCAAAAAACTTGCAGCATAGCACAATTTGCACAAATTGAGCATATAAATTTGTACAAATTTACAAAATATTGCAATTTCCCTAAAGTTTTTGAAATTTTTGCCGATATATATTATAAGAAAGTTAGAGTATAGCAAAACACCGAACTCAAAGTCAGAAAAAATGAAGCAGTCAGGTAAAAACAAAAGAAAAAGCAAGTG
>CANQTP010000067.1 GCA_947626755.1 uncultured Clostridia bacterium | reverse complement strand
AAGAAGGATAAATATATGAAACTTAAAAAACTGCTTGCGGGGATAACCGCGGCGGCTCTTGCAGTTTCTGCAATGGCGTTTTCAAGCCTTACGGCAAGTGCGGAGGAAAATAGCATTCAAGTAAATGCACTGATTTTTATGCAAGATAAAGAGGGCGACGGACCATTTGAGTGGGTAAATGTAGATCCTATTGACAGCTCTTCTCATTCAGTTGAAGTGACGAAAACATGGAAAATAGGTGAATATACTGATGATGCCGGCGAAACACAGCTTTTTTCCGCTGAAGAGATCAGTAATGAAGGAATTATGCTTAAAATATCGGATAAAAAGTATGTTAATATGCCTGTGACATTTGAAGCTACAGGTACAATTACAGGCGATAGTGAAGATACCAAAACATTGAACATACCACCTCAGACAAATTATTTTACTGATGAAGCGGATACAACCGATGTATTGACAACATTTTCTCTTGATCTTAAAGCAGAAGATATTGGAAAAACATTGAATATTACATTTAAAATAACATTTGATCCGGATTCAGCATCTGAAATGGACAAATATTATGCTCAGTTTAAATCAGGAGAAATAGAACTTGTCAATGCAGGCGATGTATATACGGCATGGTTCGGAAATTTAGACGTTGAAGGCATAGATTTCGGAGATACCACATTCGACAAGATTAAAAATTCATTATTTACTTTGCAGGGTGTAAAGTTTGAAAATTGCTCTTTAAGCAATATAAAGGATTCTGATGTCAAAGTATTTATTCATACTATATATAATTCGCCTGACGAAGACAAAGAGATAGACATAGGCTATTGGGACGGAAATATGAGTTCAAGTGAAATAAGCTGTACATTTGCTGCTATGACCGGAGATGACGGAAAACCTGATGATGATTATATATTAAAAGAAATTGCTTATGAAGTGGTTATTGATAGTGATCATATAACTGATAAAAGCACCCCCGTAATTATCAACGAAGATAAAACCATAAAAACCTATAATATTCCTTTCTCAACAGATGAACTCAAACTGACAGTACAGCCCGCAGATTGGGGTAAGAATGAAGCAGTGAAATTCAGCAAGTATGCTGAGATCTGGAAGGATGCAAGTGCTGAAGGTATAACACTTAATGAGACAACATACGAATCAGTAAAGAATGCTAAATTTTACATTACCGGCATTGAATATAAGGATTGCTCATTAGGCGCAGATGTAAAGGCAGAAGATATTCAGGTATGTCTCTTTATTAAATTTGAAAATAAGGACAAAACACAGATATTCTTCAAAGCATTTAATAGTATGAGCGAAAAGACAATAGGCGGTCAGCTGTCGAATACAGATATATTCAATTGCGAAAATGCGGAAACAGGAGAAACATCACCTGTTCCGAACGATGATGCTGTTATAATTGAGATCGGTTATGAGGTATTTATCAACGGTAATTATTATGATATAGACAGCATGGACGATAATACGCCGGTTATTATAAACAAAGCTCCCGCCGAGGAAAAGCCCGCAGAGGAAACTCCAAAAGATGATGAAAATGAAACAGTTCCTGCTCCTACTCCCGCTGTAGGCGGCAACAAACATCAGGGCATGGGCATGACTCCCGTTATCATCAATCAGAAATCCGCACCTGCAGCGAGCGCAGGCGAAGCAGCAGCAAGCGGAAGCACTTCCGTTACTCTCGGCGATTCCACAACAGTTTCCAAGGACGTTATTGATTCCGTTTCAGGCAAGGAAAGCGTAGAGTTCAAGCTTGCAAACGGCGCTTCCTGGGAAATTGCAGGCGCTGACGCCGCAAAGACCGAAGGCATGGATCTGGGCATCACTCTTGATACCAAGACAGCAACAGCTGCTCAGCTTAAAGAAGTTGCAAAGGACAACGATACATTTCAGTTCTCGCTTAACTTCAGCGGCGATTTCGGATTCTCCGCAGTAGTAAATATCCCCGTTGAAACCAAGTATAACGGAAAATATGCAAATCTTTACTGGTTCAACAATGGCAAGTTCGACTTTGTGGGAAGCTCCAAAGTTGAAGGCGGAATTGCAGACTTCACAATGAAGCACGCTTCCGACTATGTGATCGTATTTGACGATGAAGCTTACGGCGAGGACGTTTCCTCCGGCGCAGGCGTTTATGAAGAAGAAAGCGAAACTTCCGCTCCCGCTGCAGTAGTTGTAACATTTGCAGCACTGGCAGTTTCCGCGGTAATTCTTAAAAAGAGAGTTTTCTGAGAATAATATTACCCGATTTTATTGAATACAGAAAGAGCGTTGTGTGAGCAGCGCCCTTTTTGTTTTTTATGCTTGCAAAACTTTTAATGCTGTGGTATAATCATATTGCATATAGAAAAATACAGGCGGTCGTTAGTATGAGTTTTATCACTTTCAAGGACGTGAAGAAAAGCTTCGGCGGAGAACCCGTCCTTAACTATGTTAATTTTTCCCTTGAAAAAGGCGGGATATACGGATTTATCGGCAGGAACGGCAGCGGCAAGACCGTTGTTTTCAAGCTGATGTCGGGACTTATCCTGCCCGATTCGGGAACTATCCTTTACAATGGCGAAAACCTTACCCGAAAACGGCGGTTCATAGACTCAATGGGAGTCATGATCGAGACCCCCGGTTTCATTCCCCACTATAACGGCATGAAAAATCTGAAAATACTCAATTCTCTCAGCGCAAACCCCGTTAAGACCGAGGATATTTGCGGTTTTATGACAAGACTTGGGCTTGATCCCAAGAACCACCGTCCCGTGCGTACATATTCACTGGGAATGAGACAAAAATTGGGAATTATTCAGGCTGTCATGAACAAGCCCGAACTTATCATTCTTGACGAGCCTATGAACAGTCTGGACACTACAGCCGCGGACGAGGTGAGAAAGCTGTTTTCCGAGATAAACAAAGAGGGCGCAACAATTGTTATGGCAAGCCATATCGCGGAGGATATAGAGTCCCTCTGCACAAGGAAATTCCTTATAGACAATAAGACTGTCAGGGAGTGCGAATGATGAGATTTTTCGGAACAGATATAAAACGTGCGTTTACCGAGCCTAATTTCTTTATTAGCCTGATCCTTGGGATAGTATCGCTTTTCGGCGCGGCGGCGTATCTGATATTGAACGGCGGAACGGACGTCTACTTTTCAGCACAGTCGCTGATAATGCCATTTGCGGCACCGCTTTTAGCGGCAATGCCCTATTCCGCCATGATAATGCACGAGCGGGAAACGCATTACAGGATCATGATGGACATAAAACTCTGCGGTTTCAGATATGAACTTCCGCGGTTTGCTGTCTGCGGGATCTCGGGAGCGGCGGCACTGTTTATCCCGCAGATACTGCTGTTTGCGTTCTGCATGGTAACGGGACAGGTTTCGGACGCCGCGGAAGCCGTCCGCGAACTGACATTGACATTGAGTTTCGGGTTCGGATATGCGGTGTTCTCCTACGGACTGACGTTCCTGAACCGCGAAAGATATATACCCGTGGCAATTCCGCAGATACTTTACCTGTTCTGCGTGTATGCGTTCCCGTATGTGAAACTGGAAAGATTTTACCCGCCGCTGGATATTTCCCCGTCAATATACGGCGGCGGAATTTCCGCGGACAGGTTTGTCATTCCCGCGGCTCTGACCTTTGCGGGAATTATTCTGACGGCTTTCGGAGCGGTAAGAAAGGGGAGCGCTTTATGAAAAGACTTCGGGGAACGGCGTTCAGCCTTTCGGAACATATCCCCGCCGCAAGATGGTGTCTTGCACTGGCAGTGATAGGATTTTCGGCGGTGGTAAGCGTTTACAAATATATCGACCTTGCGGACACGGCGGCATTTTCCTCATTTGAAACGCTGTTCATGATAATGACCGACCCCATAAATATAGTTTTCATATACCTGCCCGCCTATCTGTTCACGGTCTGCGGGATAATGTTCAGCAGCGGCTTCGGCGGGATAGAGATACTCCGCTGCCACAGCCGTCCCTGCTGGCTTGCGGGAAAACTCATCACCTATGCGGTAAATACGCTGATATTTTTCGGGGCAGTGTTCGGGATAAATTTTGCGGTCTGCTCGCGGGCGTTCTATTTCAGCAATGCATGGAGCAGCGGGTTCGTGGGTTTCCGCGTTATGATGGGAAATCCCGCTTCCGACTTTGCGGGCTCGCCTGTTCCCACAATTGCGGGAGCGGCGGCTTCCGCGCTGTTATTTTACTTTTTTTGCGGAATAATTAATATGCTGGCGTCAATTGTTTTCGGACGGGAATCCGCCGCGCTGTTCCTGTCGCTTCTGGCGGGAATTGCTCTCGGAGCGGCAAACAGTCTGATATATTCAAACGACCTTGAAAGTCAGCTTATAAGATGCGCAGTCCTTGCCGCGGCGGCAATGTTCGTTTACGCGCTTTGCCTTGCGGCAGTGGATAAACGTGATCTGACACGCAGATCGGGGTAAATTTTGCAAATCTTGGATAGGAGAAAAGATGCAGAAAATTTTAAAGATAATTTTTATACTTGCCTTTGGTGCGGTCTGTATGATGGCGGCTTCCCATTTTGCGGAAAAATACGCCGCGGAAGCCGCGTTCAAGGAACAGACCCTTGCGGAAGCGGTAATGCAGAGCCGCCTTGAAGCGGAACTGAAACGCGCCGAGGAAAAGGCAAAGCAAGAACTTGAAGAGCAGGGCAGGGAACTGGTTACGGAAGTTATGGAAACAAAGCCGCCTGTCACAACTCTGCCCGAAACTACAACGACTTCGGAAACTACAACCACCGTTCCCGAAACGTCGGAAACAGCCTCAGAAACGACGGAAACTGCCGTTTCTGAGGAGATAATTACAGAATTTACCCGCGGCGGACTTCTCCCCGAGGACAGAACGGGAGTTCCGATAAGATCGCTTTTCACGCTTAACGAAAGCGAACGGGAAAAGCTTACAAGCTACCTTATAGAACACTATTTTCTTGACGGCTACAAATACAGTCAGGACGAGACACGTCCCGGACTAAAAGAAAAGAAACGCCTTGCCGCCGAAATGGAGAACAGCGTTATAGATACGGTGAATATGATCTTCGGGGCGATAAACGTAAACGACATTTCAACAATGCTTTCCGCGGATTACGGCGGCATGAAACAGCAGGTAGCGGAGATAAAAGCGGATTTTGAGAAAAAATACGCGGACGCAGTTTCTTACGGCGAGGATTTCGGCGTGCTTTACGAAAGCAGCCTGAAATATTTCGACCGCCTTATTTCGGCTCTGGAAAACATTGAAGGAACGGTTAAAAAATACAATGAAGCAACAAATCCGCTGCTTGCTCTGGGACTTCTTACCACGGCGGTGGACGATGTTCTCGTTCCCGAAATTATGGGCGTTTTAGAACAGTCCTTTGACCTTGTTGAAGCGTCGCAGGAAATTTTCCTTGAAGGAACGCAGGGAACGCAGCTCCTTACCCGCGATGAGGTGCGGGATATTATAAAAAATCCGGGACTTATATTGTAGGAGGAAATTTTAATGAATGACAAAATAAACGCTCTTGTGGACAACATCGAAAAAGTTATAATCGGCAAGCGGGAAGCCATAACACAGGCTGTTGCCGCTCTGCTTACAGAAGGACACGTTCTTGTTGAGGACGTTCCCGGCGTGGGAAAAACTCAGCTTGCGGCGGCTCTGGCAAAATCGGTGGACGGCTCTTTCAGTCGGGTGCAGATGACTCCCGACATTATGCCGTCCGACATTACGGGATTTTCCATGTTGAACAGGGAAACGGGCGGTTTTGAGTACAAAAAGGGCGCGGCGTTCTGCAATTTCCTGCTTGCGGACGAGATAAACCGAGCTTCCCCCAAATCCCAGTCGGCACTTCTGGAAATAATGGAAGAACATCAGATAAGCATTGACGGCGAAACTTACGTCCTGCCCAAGCCGTTCATGGTTCTTGCAACGCAGAATCCCGTGGAAACATACGGAACTTATCATCTTCCCGAAGCGCAGATGGACAGGTTTGTAATGAAGATAAGCATGGGTTATCCCACGGCGCAGGAGGAAATTTCCATACTTGGAAGAAATGAATTTGAAAATCCCATAAATAAAATTTCGGCGGTGCTTTCCACGGAAGATATTGCAGATCTTCAGGAACAGGTCAAGAACGTTGCCGCCGCCGAAAATGTGAAAAATTACATAATTGATATTGTAAACGCCACCCGAAATGACGAGGGAATAAAGCTTGGAGTCAGTCCCCGCGGAAGTATTGCCCTTTACAAAACGGCTAAGGCTTGGGCGTTCATAAACGGACAGGACTACATTACTCCGCAGGACGTAAAGGATTGCTGCGTATGCACCCTTGCGCACCGTCTCATGCTTTCGCCCAAAGGCAAGTCAATTTACGAAACACAGGAAAAAGCCGTTGAAAGCGTTATGAACAGGGTAAAAGTGCCTACCGAATGAGGTGTGAAGATTGGTTTTCAGAATAATACTCTATCTGGCGGCAATAGGCTTCTGCTTGTTTTTCGCGCTGTATATGTCTGCGGGAGTGGGCTGGGTATTCATTTATATGCTGGTGTTTTCGCCGCTGTTTTCAATAGGCGTGACTGTCTTTTTCAAACTCACTCACAAAGTTACGGTCTATGCGGATATTGACAGAAGTATGCTTTATAAGGGCGAAACTGTCACTCTGCGGATCACGGCGCAGAACAAAAGCATTTATCCCGTTCCTGCGGTTAAAGTCAAGCTTTTCCTGCCGAAAAATCTTGACTGCCCCGAGAATTCCGCAAGCTGCGTGTTAAGCATACCGCCCCGCTCAAAAGCGGAACTGAAACTTTCCTACAGGGCAAAGGTCTGGGGAAGCTGTCAGATAGGAGCGGAATCCGCAGTCATGTACGATTATATGGGATTTGTAAAATTTTCCGTTCCCTGCGTGAATGCGGCGCATGAAGCAAAAATTTTCCCCAATATCCCCGACATTCCCGGAGATTCTCCGCTTCTCCGAGCCGCCGCGGAACGTGCGAAATTCTACGATGAGAGCGAGGACACCAAGGAAAATGACGGAAGCATACAGTTCGGCGGAATGCCCGGATATACTCACCGCGAATACATTGAAGGCGATCCGGTTCGCCGCATAAACTGGAAACTTTCCTCGAAGCGGGACAAATATATGGTCCGTCTGGACGATGAAGTGGAGACAGTTCAGCAGAAGATCGTCCTTGACCCCTGCGGCGGATTTGACGTTTACGAAAACGAGCGTGCGGTGGAAGGAATGCTTGCGGCTGCGCTGGGACTTCTGAAATGCGGATTTGAATCCACGGTTTACTGTTATTTCAAGGGAACGCTTGAAACTTTCGGGATCACCGAGCCTGCGGACGTTACCGCATTGCAGACGAGAATGGCGGATTACCGCTTTGAAAACGGCGGCGTTTTCGTCGGAGAACGGATACCGCTTTCCGTAATTTCGGAAAGCGGCGGCAGCGGGATATTGCTTTATACGCCGCTGTTTGACAAGCCGCTTAACGGAGAGATCTCCGCCGCGGAAAGCGCGGGGATACTCACGGCAGTGATAAGCACCGACAGCGTTTCTTCGGGAAGCGCATATCAGGTGTGGAGACTTGCGGAAGATTTTTCTGCGGAAATGATGTAAAAAGGAGGGGTACGGTGAAAATTCTGATAATAATTTTAATAATAATACTTGTATCCGCCGTACCCGTGCTGATACATACCGCGGGAAAGCTTGAAGAACTGCGGCAGAAATACATGAACGGCATTTATGATTTTATTGCCATGAGCAAGGAATATAAAGGCACTGTTCTCGGGCGGGTAAAAGGCAGCGGAAAAGCAATAGTGATACAGTTCCGCGATGAAAAAAATCACAGGACTCTTGTGCATAAGTATATGTTTTCCCATAAACGCTACCGCCGCGGCGCGGAAGTGCAGCTTTTTTACCGCGAGGACAACGATTCCATGTGCGTGATGTTTGACAATCCCTTTGCGTTAAAAGCGTTCCGATGTGCATTAAAATACGCCCTTTGCGTTTTAGGAGCGATACTTTGCATTGCGGCGGCGGTATTTCTTGTGATAGGGCTTGTTATGGGTCTGTTTTAGAATAACAATAATTTAAAAACGGAGGAAAATATTATGAACGGATCAGGAAGTGTGATACTTACAAGCGCAGATGTTGCAGGATATAATGGATTCATTGTTGATTTTGTTGTTGAAAACGGTGTTACAGAAATTGGTGACGGAGCTTTTTCGGACTGCGTAAATCTTGAAAGCATAACAATTCCGGTCAGTGTGACAAGAATAGGAGATCATGCCTTTAAAAACTGCAAAAATCTCAAAAGCATAACAATTCCGGGCAGCGTGACAGAAATAAGAAGTTATGCTTTTGAAAACTGTAAAAGTTTTACAAGCATAACAATTCCGGGCAGCGTGACAGAAATAAGAAGTTATGCTTTTAAAAACTGCACAGATCTCCAAAACATAACAATTACGGGCAACGTGACAGAAATAGGAAGTTATGCTTTTGAAGGCTGTACAAGTCTTGCAAATGTAAGCATTCCCGACAGTGTTTTCAGAATATGCAAAGGTGCTTTTTCAAAATGTACGAACCTTACAAATATAAATATTCCCTACAAAGTTACTATGATAGAAAAAGATACTTTTCGCAATTGCATAAGCCTTGTAAATATAAAAATTCCGGATCATGCTGAAATAATAGGCAGCGGTGCTTTTGCCGGCTGTCAGAGCCTTACAAGCATAACGATCCCGGTCGGTGTTACAGAAATAGGCAATAGTGCTTTTTCCGGCTGTCGTGGACTTACAAGCATAATGATCCCGTTCGATGTTACCAAAATAGGCAATCATGCTTTTGACGGCTGTCGTGGACTTACAAGCATAACCATTCTTGACGGTGTTACCAAAATAGGAGATAGTGCTTTTTCAGGCTGTTTTGCTCTTATAGACATAATTCTGCCGAACTCTGTAAGAAAAATAGGAGATAGTGCTTTTTCCAAATGTTATGCCCTTACAAGCATAACGATCCCGGACAGTGTTACAGAAATAGGAGATAGTGCTTTTGACGACTGTCGCAGACTTACAAGCATAACCATTCCTGACGGTGTTACAGAAATAGGAGATAGAGCTTTTTTCTGCTGCCTGAGACTTAAAAACATAACTATACCTGAAAGTGTTACAGAAATAAGAGATAGTGCTTTTTCCGACTGTTATGCCCTTACAAGCATAACCATTCCTGAAAGTGTTACAGAAATAGGAGTTAGTGCTTTTGCCGGCTGTTCTGCTCTTACAAGCATAACAATTCCGGGCAGTGTTAAAAAAATAGGAGTTTGTGCTTTTTCCGGCTGTCGTGGACTTACAAGCATAATGATCCCGTTCGGTGTTACCAAAATAGGCAATCATGCTTTTGACGGCTGTCGTGGACTTACAAGCATAACCATTCTTGACGGTGTTACCAAAATAGGAAATAGTGCTTTTGCCGGCTGTTGGAACCTTACAAGCATAATCATTCCGGGCAGTGTTAAAAAAATAGGAGTTTGTGCTTTTTCCGGCTGTCGTGGACTTACAAGCATAATGATCCCGTTCGGTGTTACCAAAATAGGCAATCATGCTTTTGACGGCTGTCGTGGACTTACAAGCATAACCATTCTTGACGGTGTTACCAAAATAGGAAATAGTGCTTTTGCCGGCTGTTGGAACCTTACAAGCATAATCATTCCGGGCAGTGTTACAGAAATAGGAGATAGAGCTTTTTCTCACTGTTCTGCTCTTACAAGCATAACGATCCCGGACAGTGTTACAGAAATAAGAGATAGTGCCTTTGCCGGCTGTACGAACCTTAAAAGCATAACCATTCCTGACGGTGTAGAGAAAATAGGATATAGTGCTTTTTCCGGCTGTAAAGCTCTTACAAGCATAACCATTCCTGACGGTGTTACTAAAATAGGGGATAGTGCTTTTGAAGGCTGCACAAATCTTACAAGCATAAATATTCCCAATGGTGTGACGAAAATAAAAGAAGGTACTTTTAAAGACTGCAAAGGTCTTACAAGCATAACTATACCGGATAGCGTAACAGAAATAGGCAAGGAGGCTTTTTCATTATGTGGGCTCCTTCCTCCTGCATCAACAGAAAAATGTATGGGTCTTATAAGCGTAACTCTTCCTGACAGCGTTACAAAAATAGGTGAAAGTGCTTTTTCTCACTGTTATGCTCTTACAAGCATAACCATTCCTGACGGTGTTACAGAAATAAGACATGGTGCTTTTTCCAACTGTTCTGCTCTTACAAGCATAACAATCCCGTACAGTGTTACAGAAATAGGCGAGAAAGCTTTTTGGAACTGCAAAGATCTAACTGAAGTAAATATACCTTCCCGCGAGTGGTTAGAGAAATGTAATATAGCAGCTCCTATATTCAATGACTGTGAAAACTTGGAATATCTGACCTGTAAAGACGGTGAGCAGATACCTGTTCCCGAAGATCTGAAATAATAATGTGAAAGAGAGGAAAGGATCATGGCAGTATTACTTAACAGTGCGGGCAAAAAAGAATATAAAGGCAGCAATAATCTTGTTGATGTCGTTATTGCAGACGGCGTTACAGAAATTGGTTACGGAGCTTTTGAAAACTGCACAAATCTTACAAGCATAACCATTCCGGGCAGTGTAAAAAAAATAGGAGATCGTGCTTTTGCCGGCTGTTCTGCTCTTATAGACATAATTCTGCCGTGCTCTATCAGAAAAATAGGAGATCGTACTTTTGCAGGCTGCTCTGCTCTTACAGGCATAACGATCCCGTTCGGTGTTACAAGAATAGGCGATCATGCTTTTGACGGCTGTTCTGCCCTTATTGATGATATAGTGATCCCGTATAGTGTTGAAATAATCGGCAAAAGCGCTTTTTCAAATTGTACGTGCCTTAAAAGTGTTATTTACGATGTCAGATACGGTGTCAGATACGGTGTCAGATACGGTGTCAGAAAAATAGGAGACGGTGCTTTTGACGGCTGCTGCAGCCTTTCGATCACAGCTATTCCTGACGGTGTTGAAGAAATAGGCAATAATGTTTTTGCCGGCTGTTCTGCTCTTAATAACATAGAGATCCCGTACAGTGTGAAAAAAATAGGAGATAGTGCCTTTGCCGGCTGTCTGAGCCTTACAAGCATAACGATCCCTGACAGCGTTACAAAAATAGGAGGTAGTGCTTTTGCCGGCTGCCGGAGCCTTACAGGCATAACTATCCCTGAAAGTGTTACAGAAATAGGCAATGGAGCTTTTTCCGGCTGTGAGCTGTTTACAAGCATAACTATCCCTGACAGCGTTACAAAAATAGGCGATCATACTTTTTCCGGCTGTTCTGCCCTTACAAACATAACGATCCCGTACAGTGTTGAAAAAATAGGTGATAGTGCCTTTGCCGGCTGTCTGAGCCTTACAAGCATAACGATCCCTGACAGCGTTACAAAAATAGGAGGTAGTGCTTTTGCCGGCTGCCGGAGCCTTACAGGCATAACTATCCCTGAAAGTGTTACAGAAATAGGCAATGGAGCTTTTTCCGGCTGTGAGCTGTTTACAAGCATAACAATTCCGGACAGTGTAATGAAAATAGGCGCTGATGCCTTTGATAACTGCTATAAACTTAAAAGCATAACAATTCCTGACAGTGTTGCAGAAATAGGCAATGGTGCTTTTCACTTCTGTGTTGCTCTTACAGACATAACGATCCCGAACAGTTTAAAGGAAATAGGAGATATTACTTTTTCCGGCTGTTGGTGGCTTATAACAATAACAATTCCGGACAGTGTAATGAAAATAGGTGCCAATGCTTTTGCAGGCTGCCTTAACCTTAAAAGCATAACCATTCCGGGCAGTGTTACAGAAATAGGCAAACATGCTTTTTCAGGCTGCGGAAATCTTACTACAGTAAATATACCTTCCCGCGAGTGGTTAGAGCGCTGTAATACAGCAGATCATATATTCGATGGCTGCGAAAACCCGAAATATCTGACCTGTAAAGACGGTGAGCAGATACCTGTTCCCGAATATCTGAAATAAAATAATAAGAATTGCCCTCGCTTCAATGCGGGGACGATTTTTTGTATAAAATGACAGTTTAGGGTGTGGACAAATAGAGTATAATATGATATAATAGAGATATGAGAAAAGCAAAAGAAGTAGCAGGAAGGCAAT
>CANQTP010000066.1 GCA_947626755.1 uncultured Clostridia bacterium | reverse complement strand
GGAAAAACTGCCAAATCTATCCTTATCTCATGCGGCGCAAGACTTGCCCCATTTGACATAGAAAAGGTCAGAAAAATGATGGAAAAAGACGATATGGAACTTGACACCATTGGTGAACAGAAAACGGCACTTTTTGTTATCGTATCGGACACAACAGATACATACAACTTTATAGTTGCTATAATGTATACACAGCTTTTCAATCTTCTTTGTACTGTTGCAGATGACAAATACGGAGGTAGACTTCCTGTACACGTCAGATGTCTGCTTGATGAGTTTGCCAACATAGGGCAAATACCAAATTTTGATAAGCTGATAGCAACGATACGAAGCCGTGAAATTTCAGCTTCTATCATTTTGCAGTCCCAATCGCAGTTAAAAGCGATTTATAAAGATAATGCCGATACTATTGTCGGCAACTGTGACACAACACTGTTTCTCGGTGGTAAGGAGAAAACAACACTTAAAGAGATGTCAGAACTTCTCGGAAAGGAAACAATTGATCTTTACACCACTTCTGAAACTCGTGGACAGTCACAGTCATCGGGACAAAACTTCAATAAAACAGGGAGGGAGTTGATGACACAGGACGAAATAGCGGTTATGGACGGCGGCAAATGTATTTTACAGATTCGTGGTACAAGGGCATTTTTTTCAGACAAGTATGACATAACAAAACACGAAAATTACAAACAGCTTTCCGACTATAACAAAAAAAATGAATTTGACATAACCGGATATATCAGACAAGACGCAAATATTAAAAACGATGATGAAATAGAAGTCATAGCCGGAATGAACAACTAATCATCAAATAAAAATTTACGGAGGTAATTAAAAATGAGTTTTTTCTCAGAAAGTGTAAATGTACTTAAAACAGTTCTTACTCTTATAGGCGCAGGTGTAGGCGGTTGGGGAATCGTCAATCTCCTCGAAGCATACGGTTCAGATAACGCAGCCGGAAAGTCACAGGGTATGAAACAGCTTATGTCAGGCGGTGGTATCATTCTTCTTGCTCAATTGCTTATTCCGAGCCTCAATACTCTTATGCAAAATTCGCAAAATGGCGGTTGATCTCTTATAAACAGCCTATTTCATCGACATAATATTAACTTTACAGTATAATAACGTAATATAAAAATCATATAAGACCGCTGTGAATTTTACACACCCGTTCACAGCGGTTAAATTTTTGGAGGTGAGCATTTGAAGATAGAAGAAAAAATTACTGAAATACTTGCCAAAGGTGTACAGGCAATATTAGGTGCTGCCTATGACTTAATGGAAACTATGTTAGGCGTAGCAAGGGATACTGTTGGTAAAACTCCGTCAGAATGGAACGGAACAGTTTTCAATGCCCTCAAAAATCTTTCAGATACTGCGGTAGTACCGATTGCCACCGGAATTATGGCAATAATCATATGCTATGATCTTATTCAGGTTTGTGTTGACAAAAACAATTTCAAAGAATTTGACACATCAATATTTTTTCGATTTGTTGTCAAAGCATGGGCGGCAATATATCTTTTGAATCATACAGTATATTTCTGCGAATCTTTTTTCAAAATAGGCGGAAATATGGCAACAAGTGGCATAAATACATTATTGGACGGCTCTGCCCTGTCCTATGCTACATCAGAAGATAATATTATATCAGCTTCATCATTCAGCGGCACGCCACCGTTCAAATCTCCGGTATTTCTTGCGGGATTAAAGGAACTTGATATAGGCAGCCTACTTACTCTGATATTGCTTGGAATATTGGCAATTTTAGTCGTTATAGCAACAATTGCGATCGTTTATGTTGTTTGCATAGGACGAATGATAGAAATGCTGGTGTATTTCTGTGCTGCTCCTATCCCTGTGGCAACACTAACGAACAAAGAATGGAGTTCACTCGGTACAAATTTTATCAAACAGCTTCTTGCTTTTGCTTTGCAAGCATTCTTGATTATAGTGGTAATCTCAATATATGTTTTTCTGTTTAACGTAAATGTAGTGGAAGGGCTATCAAACGCAGTCAAGGAAATAGAAAGCGGAGGGTCAGGTTCAATGGTGAAATCATCATTAGAGTGGATCGCTTATAGCATAGTATGTTGCTTTACACTTCTCAAATGCGGAAGTATATCAAAATCAATATGCGGAGCGCATTAAAACAGGCGGTGATTATATGGCACTTTATGTTAAAATTCCAAAGGACATTGATAACATCAAGGAAAAAATGATATTGAATCTCACGAAAAGGCAAGTAATATTTTTTGGAATAGGTCTTGCATTAGGATTTTTGGTGTATTGGCTGACATACAAGACAGTCGGTGCGGAAACAGCTGCAATTCTGCTTTTTGTATGTGCAAGTCCGTTTTTCTTTACAGGAATGTACGAAAGAAACGGTTTTACACTTGAAAAAATTCTGTATCATATTATCCGTACAAATATATGTCCTAAAATTCGTCCATACAAAACGGAAAATATGTATCGGCAGATAGCCGACAAAATTCAATTAGATAAGGAAGTGAAAATGCTTGAAACAGGCTGTAAGCAAAAAGAATAACAGTAAAAAAGTTCCTCTGACAGAAGCCGAAAAAAAGGCATTGAAAAAGACGGTTGCAAAGAAACAAAAGGAACAAGCAAGGAAAGTACCTAAATCGGCACAGCAGTCTATTCCGTTTAATTATATGACAAGAGATGGTATAGCGATTTCAAGTGATCCCGAACAGTTTTCTATTTTAGGGTATATACTTGGCAAGCAAAAACCAACTCAGACACGGTACAGTAAAACAGTCCAGTTTTATGATACAGATTATGCGATAGCAGACTTTTCAAAGCAACAGTCAATTTTTGCTAAATATTGCGGTTTGCTTAACAGTTTTGACAGCAGCGTAAAATTTCAGATTTCAGTTGTAAATCTTACCAATGATGATGATTTTGACGATATAATACAGATTCCGGAACGTGATGATAGATTCAATGACGTGCGCCGTGAATATGTTGAAATGCTGAAAAATCAGCTTACAAAGGGAAATAACGGCTTTATCAGAGTGAATTACATAACTTTTTCAATAAAAGAAAACAGTCTGAAAAAAGCAAGGCAGAAATTAAAGGGCATTGAAAAGGATATTATAAGCTGTTTCAAGTCTTTTGATGTTCCGGCTGTTACACTGAATGGAGAAGAAAGGCTGTTTATGCTTTTCAAAATGCTTCACCAGTATTCAAGCGAACCGTTCATATGTGATTTTGATAAAATGGCTGAAAGCGGAAATATGCCAAAGGATTATATTGCTCCGTCATCTTTCAATTTCAGTAAAAAGGATATGTTTGCCTGTGGTAATACCTATGGAACAACTTTTTCAATAAATCTCTTGTCATCGGAAATTTCCGATAGATTTTTAGTTAATCTTATGGATACTGACAATCCGGTTGCATTTAATATGCACTTTACGGCACTTGATAATCTTCAAGCAAAAAAATTTGTCAAATTGAAATTGACAAATGTTGAAAAAATGAAAGTTGACGAGCAGAAAAAAGCTGCACAGCAAGGGTATGACATGGATATTCTGCCGCCCGATCTGAAAACTTATGCAAAAGAATTAGAAGCCTTGCTTGAGGATTTGGAAACAAAAAACGAAAGAATGTTTCTTGTAACATTTCTTATTACCAATTTCAGCGATAGCAAGAAAAAGTTAGAATCTTATAATGACAGACTTAACCGACTTGTACTGCAAGCAAATTCAAAAATTATTCCTCTTGATAATATGCAGGATCTGGCTTTGGCTTCTGCCTTGCCGTTATGTGAAAACAAAATTGAAATTGAACGCAGACTGACAACAAGCAGTGCAGCGGTATTTCTTCCGTTTTCCACAAAAGAGCTTTTTATGGACGGTGAAGCAGCATATTACGGTATCAATCCCATATCCGGCAATATGATACGGTGCAGCCGAAAAGAACTGAAGAACCCGAACGGCGTTATATCAGGTACACCGGGTTCGGGAAAATCATTCACAACAAAGCGTGAAATATCTGATAATTTCCTTTTTACAGACGATGATATTATGATTTGCGATCCGGAAGATGAATATTTTCCTCTTGTTCAGGAATTTGGCGGTCAGGTTATTGAGATTTCTGCTTCAAGTAAGGCACACATCAATCCTATGGATATTGAGCGATACTCACGAGATGAAGATCCGATAGGTGTTAAATCAGAATTTATTCTTTCTCTATGCGAATTGATAGTTACAGGAAAAAGCGGTCTTGACAGTGAAGAAGTATCTATTATAGACCGATGTGTAAAAAAACTGTACACTAATCTTTTTGCAGAAACAGAGGGTAAAAGTGACGAATATTTTGCCGAAAATATGCCGACTTTAGCAGATTTGCAGAAAGCACTTTTAGATACGCAAATGGAAAGCGCAAAACGTGTAGCTAATTCTTTAGAGATTTATGTTCACGGTTCACTGAATACGTTCAACAACAAAACCAATGTTGATTTGAATAACAGAATAATCTGTTTTAATACAAAGCGGTTAGGCGCAAGCCTTAAAAAAATCGGTATGCTTATTGTTCAGGACACTGTTTGGAATAAAGTGTCGGCGAATAGAGGAAATAAGTCAACATGGTACTACATGGACGAATTTCATCTGCTTTTGCGTGATGAACAAACAGCTAAATATTCTGTTGAAATGTGGAAACGTTTCAGAAAATGGCAAGGTATACCGACAGGAATTACACAAAATGTAACTGACTTTCTTATGTCAAAGGAAGTAGAAAACATTATTTCAAACTCTGACTTCGTTATTATGCTTAATCAGGCAACAAGCGATAGTGAAATATGGGCAAATTTATTAAAACTATCTCCTGCACAGCAAAAATATGTTGACAACGTTCCACAGGGACATGGCTTAATAAAATATGGTGCAAGCATTCTGCCATTTGAGGATAATTTTCCTGATAATACAAAGTTATATAAACTTATGACAACCAAACCGTCAGAATCAATGATTTAGCGGAGGTGAAAGCAGTGGCTGACGAATATCATGATGAACGGCTTGAATCGCTTGAGAGAGCTGTAAATGAAGCACGTTCACGTCTTAGGAGTGCGGAAACGTCATTATCGGACATTGAATCACGCATAAAAAATTCCGAAAATGATTTCAAAGAGCAATTATCCGAAATTTCCGCACAATACAAGCAGCAGACCGGAGCAAACATAAGCCGTGTTGTTGACGATAACGGCAGAGTTACATACGAATTTACAAGAGAAGCCACGAAAAAAGAAAAAAGACAGCGAAGAACATTAACACTCCGCCGGAATTTTACTGTTCAGGTTGAAAACGGTTCATCTGATACCACGGTAAACAGTGCTAAAGAACTTAAAAAGCCTACAAACAGGAAAAGGTATATTGCATATCATTTTTTCGGATATAGAAAACTTGAATTATCTGCTGAAGCTAATCCTTTTCTTAAAGTAATAGGCGCACCTATAGTTTTGCCTGTTCAAGCGGCTGTAAAAGTTGCAGAAGCTGTCAGAAATGGTGTTGAGTATGTTTCGGAAACTTCTGTAGGTAAAGGAGTAAAGAAAACAGCCGCTCTTGTTTCATCACCTGTAGTTATTCCGTACAGGGTGGTAAAAGACATTGTAGAAAAAGGCGGTGTTATTCATTCTGTAGTTGATCTCGGAAATAAAGTCAGATTTGAGGGCAAAATTCCAAATGCCGCTCAAAAAGTATTAAATGTTGCTGCCGCTGTATCTCTCACCGGAGAAACACTGGTTATTGAAACCGGAAAAAATGCAGGACAGTTTACATTTGAAATTGCCAAAGAACAGTTGTATGTACAGGTAAATCAGGCAATAAGCGAAAATGACGGAACAGAAGCAGCATACATTATTGGTATGCATACATCGGAAGTACTGAAAATTCTAAATCAGCATGAAAAATATCTTCATGCGGTGCTTAGAGACAAGGCAGGAAAAGATATAAGCGATGTTAATGTTTCAAAATATCTTGCATATAAAAAGGAAAAGCGATTTCAGAACAGACAAGACCGAATGAACGATGAAAAAAATGCTGCTAAACTTGCCGTTTCCGAAGCACGAGACAGCTTAAATTCTGCCGAAGAAATGCTTAACAGCTACCGTCAACAAATAGGAATGTCATCTATAGGAATTACGTCTGCACCTGAAAATACAGCGACTGAATCCGGATTTTTTTCACTTGACAGAAGAATTGAACGGACAAAACGTAAACTTCATCTTTCAAGAAAACATAAATACACATTGAAATTTAAGGTTAAAAGGTACAATGATGTTGGATTAAGAAAACCAATTCCATTGACATTAACTGTTGCCCGTGAAGAAATTACTTTTGAAAAACCTGCAACTTTGCTCAATACCGGAAAGAATCTTGTCGGTTACAGTGCAAAAACCGCTGTAACAAGTATGAGAAGAAAAGCTATGCGTGACGGCAGTGATAATTCAGCCGTTGAAGCTGCTAACTCCGGAATAACGGCATTACAGCAAGCAAACAAATTTGTAAATTCTACAAGTGAAAAATTACGGCAATATTCGGAAAAACATCTTGAATCCAAATTACAGAGATTGAAAAATCGTCAAAGTCTGGAACAGGCACAAAATCATAGTCCTTTACATGAACGGTCATCAGTCAACAATACAAGAACAGCAAGTAACCAAAATTCGCAAAGGAGAACAAATAACAGGCGTTCTCAAAGAAGAAATAACCAACGTTTTCAAGAACTTAAAAAGTATGCACAATTAAGACTTAGACAGGCAGGAATATCAGGCGGAAAAGCCGCAGTAGTATTAGAGGATTTTGCAAGATCCGGAATGCGGAATATTGGAGGAATAGTTGTCCTTATTGCAGCGATCGTTCTTCTTCCCATTTTCTTACTAATGTCTTGCGGAAGTGGAACATCGGCTTCAATATCAGATTTTGTAGCACCATTTTCGGACGGCGATCTTACAAATATGGACGTATATTTTACTGAGCTTGCCAAAAATGCAATTGATAAGAACGATAATATAGAAGAATATTATGGCGATTATGACGATTATAGGTGCATAACTGAAATAGGCGAACTTTATCATAATCCGTTAAAATTTATACCGTACATAGGAGCAAAAATATCAGGCAATACCGATTCTGATATTGAAGATATTGATGTTATGGAAACTGCAAGACCATATATAGAAGAAGTTTTTAATTCTGTGTATGAATTTAATGCAGAAGAAATAATAGAAAAGCGTAACAGAGTATGGACTGTAAAGGATATTGAGGAAGAAAGCAGCTATTACAATTTAGGCGGCAGTCAATATACAATCAACGGTTTGGTATTTGATTCAGCTGATTATACAGGCTATATGTCTACAGAATATACTTACAGCGATGTAGTTGTGTGGGAGGGATATATAGATAAGACTATTGAAAATGTAGGCAAATATGACGATTATAACGGAAATACTATAGAACTTGACGAAGCACAACCGATAACATTCAGTAATCACTATAAACTATATCTTATCTTTGAGTGGAGTGATGAAAACGAAGCGTATTATGAAAAATGGCTTTTACGATATGACGATCAGGAGTATGAGGAGTATGACTACTATATACTTCAATACGGAATAACACAAAAAGAAAATTTTGATACGCTTATGGATTCACTTATAGAAAATCTTAACGACACAGAGAAAGAATACTTTGACAATTATTCAGAGTTTTTCATGGGACATCAACAATTTGATTATCCTTTTGAAAACGGTACTATTGTTACAAACTATGGATATGGTACTACGATCGGAAAAGATACTTCTTTCATACCTTACATCGAAATGTCATCAAATATTGGAGATGAGATCAAGTGTGGTATGGAGGGAAAAATAATACCTATTGAGGGCGGTAACGGATTTGCGGTAACAAGCAAAAAAATCGGTTCTATATATTACGAAAACTGCACAATTCCGGAAAATAATTATGCTGAAAGAGGTGAGGTTGTATCTGTATGTACCGGCGACAGACTGAGGATAACATTTATTGATAAAGACGGAAATTCACAAAATCCAATATTCTTATTTGATTAGGAGGAAATGTATGGAACTTTTCAAGAAATCGGAAAAACTTGCTTCCGATATTGAATCAACAGAAAACAAAATAGCTGAATTACAGCAGAAATTAAAGGAGCTGAATGAAAGAAAGAAGAAAGAAGAAAACCTCGAAATAATCAGCATGGTGCGAAATTCCGGCTTATCCTTGACTGATATAGCGGAAATAATCACATCATATTCCGAAAAAGTATCTGCCGAAACAGCAGAAAAACTGCCGTTGACAGATTCTGATAAACCGAAAGGAGCATTATCGGGTAATGACAAATAAAATTTTATCATTTGTTGCTGCAATATTCACAATATGCAGTATGATTCCTTACACTGTTTCAGCCGAGGGTACAGAGGAAATTTTTGAAAATTCAGAAACTGCAACCACGGAAGTTACAGTAACCACTGCCGTAACAACATCTGACGATGAGCTTAATGAAGAAATATTTGCTGATGAGCCTGTGTCGGCAGAGGAATTTGAAGAAGTTAAGCAAAAAATTGAAAATCTCCTTGCACTGTTTGAGGAAAATGACTATGACATTAACGGAATAACGGAAAATGTAGACGGTCTTAACAATGAAATTAACGGTCTGCAAATGTCGCTTGATGATATTTATTCTATGCTATCGGCAATACAGCAAGCAAACACCAACAACATGAACAGTCCAAGCGGAAATGCAAATTCAGGAAATCAGGCAGTCAGGACAGCTCCGACTGTCAAAACAGTTTCTACGGTTACAACAGCCGAAACTACAACTACTGTTGCCGCTGATACATCTCCAAATGCACAGCTCGTTGCAAAAGCAGAAAAAAGCTCGGAAGAACGTGATTTCATAACTGTTTCCACTCGTGACGGACACGTTTTTTATCTTGTTATCGACTATGAGGGAGAAAATCAAGGTGTATATTTTCTGAATACCGTTGATACCGCTGATTTACAAAGACTTCTTGATCCTGAATCAACAGGCACAGGCACTGCCACTGTTGTTGTAAACGAAGATGACTATGTACCTAAAACAGTTGATACCGAAACGGTAGAAGAAACTGAACAACCGCAACAGGTTGAAAAGCCTAAAAAGGGATTTAATTCTTTATGGCTTATTGTTCCGGTTATAGTCTTAGTTGTCTTGATAGGTATTATAAAGATAAAAGTATCTGGTAAAAAATCTGATGACGATGATGAAGATGAATATGAATCAGCTGATGAAA
Organism: uncultured Clostridia bacterium; assembly: GCA_947626755.1. Taxonomy (GTDB): domain Bacteria; phylum Bacillota; class Clostridia; order Oscillospirales; family Ruminococcaceae; genus RGIG8773. Next base: position 2,970 of record CANQTP010000066.1, on the reverse strand, counting down.
ATGAATCCGATAATGATACTTTGGTAAAAGAAGAATACAAAAACGATGATGATGAGGAGTAACTTTTCATGAATGAATACACTATAACTTTCGGCGGTGATTTTTCATTCAGCGATACCGGACACCTTGAAAATCACATAAATTATCTTTGCAGAACAGATACAGCGCAGAAATGGACAAATGAGTTGACAGCACAAAACTGTGCTGTCATATGGGACGAAAAAAAAGAATATCAGTCTTTCGGTTCTGCATTTGACCAAAGGTGTGCAATTGCCGATCAGATAAGAGCATTGTGCAAAGAACAAGGCATTTACGACAATACGGAAACTTTTCAAAATCTTCGTATGCTTCGTGGAGATTATCTGAATGATAAGATATTCCGCTTTGACTTAAAAATGCTTACGGATATTAAAGAAATAATGACTGAATTATCCGATATTGACGGTATTAAGATATTATGTGCGGTTACACATATGGATCAGCAGAATCACTATGTACATTTTCATATTCTTCTGCTGAACGAAAATAATGAAGATTCAATCGACTTACTTGAAAAATCAATAGGAAAGGAATAATAAATATGCAGCTTATTATAGCGGAAAAACATAGCGTAGGCGAAAATATCGCTCGTGTACTTGGTGTAACAAACAAGAAAAACGGATACATTGAGGGCAATAACATCATTGTTTCTTGGTGTGTAGGACATATAATGGCTTTGGCTTTGCCGAACGATGAACAGTATGGTGAGAAATATCAAAACTACTGGACGTTTGACAATCTCCCTATACTGCCGGAAGATTGGAAATTTATTATAGCAGATGAGAAGAAAAAAGACCAGTTAGATGTACTGAAAAAGTTGATGAATGACAATAGAGTTGATGAACTTGTATGTGCAACGGACGCAGGACGTGAGGGAGAATGTATTTTTAGGTACATATATAACTTCATTGGCTGCAAAAAGCCGTTCAAAAGACTTTGGATCTCGTCAATGGAAGATTCGGCTATCCGTCAGGGAATGGCAAACCTTAAACCCTCATCAGATTTTGATAATCTGTATGCCGCAGGATTTTCCAGAGCAAAAGCTGATTGGCTCGTGGGTATAAACGGTTCTCGCCTATTCTCCAACAGATATGGTGATACTTTGAATATCGGACGTGTTCAGACACCTGTACTTGCAATGATTGTACAGCGTGATTATGATGTTGAGCATTTTGTAAAGCAAAAATATTTTACTGTTGAGCTTGACTGCGGAAATTTCAAAGTTTCATCGGAACGCATTGATGATGAAAACACTGCAAAAAGCATTACTGCTGAATGCAACGGTAAAAATGCTGTGGTTAAAGAGGTTAAGAAAGAAATAAAAACAATAAATCCTCCTAAACTTTACGATCTGACAACTTTACAGCGTGAAGCGAACAGGCAATTTGGATATACCGCAAAGCAAACTCTTGAATACACTCAATCACTTTACGAATCAAAACTTGTAACTTATCCTCGTACCGATAGTCAATATCTTACCGAAGATATGGAACAGACGGCTTTGAATATGATTGATGTTGTTATCAATTACATTCCGGAATTTGGAGGAATATCAATTGCGAATCCGGACGTTAAAAGATTGATGAACAACAAAAAGGTTGCAGATCACACAGCCATTATACCCACTGCTGAAATTGAAAATGCCGATTTGAACGGACTTCCGCAAACAGACAAAAACATTCTTCTCCTCATAGCAGGAAAACTTTTGACAGCGGCAGCAGAACCGCATAAATATGAATCGGTAAAAGTAACGGTAAACTGTGAAAATCATAATTTTTCCGCAAATGGAAAAACCATTATTGATGACGGTTTTAAGGCTATTGAGAGTAAAATAAAAGACAAGCTGAAAAATGCTGACAGTGAAAAAGAAACCGATACAGAAAACAGATTGCCTGAAATTTCGGAGGAACAAATTTTTGAAAATGTTCCTGCAAACACATCTGAACACTGGACAAGTCCTCCGAAATCATACACGGAAGATACATTGCTTAAAGTAATGGAAACAGCCGGAAATGCCGACTATGATGATTCGGACGTGGAGAAAAAAGGACTTGGCACTCCTGCAACAAGAGCAGGAATTATAGAATATCTTGTTGACCACAAATACATTGTTCGTGATAAAAAGAAAATATTTGCAACGGAAAAAGCGATAAAACTTATCTCTGTTCTTCCGGATTCAGTGAAGTCGGCAAAACTTACTGTGGATTGGGAAACTGATCTGCAAAATATTGAAAAAGGTAAATATTCCGCAAACGATTTTATGAACAGCATAGTAAACTTTGTTACTGAGTTGGTAAAATCCTATTCTGAAAGAGCTGCGGATTCACCATTCATGAAAGAAAAAGAAGTCATTGGAATCTGTCCACGCTGTGGCAAAAACATTTATGAGGGAAAACTGAGCTTTTACTGTGAATCAGGAAAAGACGGCTGCGGTTTTACTCTTTGGAAAGAGCAAAAAGGGCTGAAAATCACGGTAGATACTCCATCGGCAAAAAAACTTCTTATAAAGGACGGCACGGCAACACTTAATGCAGTAAGCAAAGACGGTAAAAGTTATTCCGCTGATTTCAAGATTGTGGACACGGGACAATACATCAATCTTGAATTTGCACAAACTGAAAAACAGGCACTTGGCAAATGTCCTAAATGTGGCGGCAATGTTTTAAGCGGAAAATATGGATTTTACTGTGAAAAGAAATGTGGTGCATTTCTTGGCAAAGTTTTTGGATATGAACTTTCTGAAAAACAGATAAAATCGCTCTTATCAGGTAAACAGATCTCCTACACTTCAAATGGTCGTAAAACAATTGTTTTGTCTGAACTGGTTGAAAACAATTATAACGGCAAAACAAGCTATGTATGGAAAACTCAAAAAGAATAAAAAAATTCCCACCGTGGGAATTTTTTTATTTTCAAAAGTGCAAGCTGATA
>CANQTP010000065.1 GCA_947626755.1 uncultured Clostridia bacterium | reverse complement strand
AATATAAGTGAAAGGACGATTGATATGACTTTACAAGAAAAAGAATCAATTGCTATTGAACGGTTAAGAGCATTTGAACCGGAAACAGAGCCTTATTATTTGTGCTATTCAGGTGGAAAAGACAGCGATTGTATAAGGATTCTTGCGGAACTTGCCGGCGTAAAATTCGAGATACACCACAATTTGACAACGGTGGACGCACCTGAAACTATTCAGTACATAAAGTCAATTTCGGGAGTGATAATTGACAAAGCACGCTATCCGGACGGCACACACAAGACGATGTGGAACTTGATAGTCAAAAAGCGTATGCCGCCAACAAGAATTATGCGATATTGCTGTACTGAATTAAAAGAACAGGGTGGCAAAGGCAGAATGAAAATCATCGGAGTTAGAGCCGATGAGAGCAAAAAAAGAGCTGAAAATGCAGGTCTTGTAAAAATTATCGGAAAGCCAAAAACAATGCAAAAAATGGTTGAAAAAACAGATATAGATTATGGTGTTACAAAAATGGGCGGACTTGTTTTGAATTATGATAACAGCGAAACAAGACGGTTTGTGGAACAGTGTTACAGGACTACGTCAACAATGGTTAATCCTATAATTGATTGGACGGAAACGGAAGTGTGGGAATTTCTTCACTATTACGGTTGTGAAAGTAATCCGCTTTATCAATGTGGACATAAGCGAATAGGCTGCATTGGCTGTCCTATGGCGGGGAAAAAGAGATATAAAGAGTTTCAGCTTTATCCGAAGTACAAAGATATGTACATGAAAGCGTTTGAAAAAATGCTTGTAGAACGGGCAAAAGACGGTAAAGCAACATATTTCCGTAATGCAGAAGAAGTTTATCAATGGTGGATGCAATGCACGAAAACAAGCGGACAACTTTCGTTATTTGATGAGAATACATAGAGAGTGCGTTAACATGGCAAAGAATGGAAACTTACACGCAGCAAAAACAACGAAGAATGATGAATTTTACACGCAACTCATCGATTTATCAAACAATGGGTGATATGACAAAATGGCGATAAATAAAGGATATTTGACTGCCGACAGGTCAAGTAATGGAGATGAAGTTTACACACTTTGCAGAAATTTACTTCCAACAAAACTTGAACTTCGGCAGCTTGAAAAATATGACAGACCATTAAAAATTTGATTTGAAAAAGGGGTGATATTATGCCCAAATATACAGAAGAACAGATACAAAAGGCTAAAGACATTGATGTGCGTACTTTTTTGGAACAAACAGAGGGGTATACTTTCAAGCAAAGCGGACGATATTTGAAATGTGAAAATCCTGAACATACAGGGCAACCGTCATCTTTGGCTATAGATACTCGTATGAACCGTATATTTTACAACAGTGTTACAGGAAATAGACCTTTGTCGGCTGTTGATTGGTGTACCATAGTTAATAAAATGGATTTTCAATCTGCTATGCGGCTTGTACTCGGTGAAAATCCTCAAGGCGAACGTGTTGCAGCACCTAAATTTGAACCACATCGTCCTGTAAAGAATGAAGAAGAAAAAAAGGAATTTCATATTCCGGAAAAATCACCAACAATAAGTCGTTTATACGCCTATCTGACAAAATCAAGAGGTATTTCGTCACATATCGTAAATGACTGCATAAACAAGGGTATTGTATTTCAGGATCAAAGAAACAATGCTGTGTTTGCAGGATTTGATGATGACGGAAACATGAAATATGCAGCAAGGCGTGGTACTCTTACCATTGAGGGCGTTGAGCCTTTCAAAAGAGATGTGGCAGGAAGTGACAAAAAATTTGCTTTCAAAATGGTCGGCAATAACACGGATACTATTTATGTTACAGAAGCAGCAATAGACGCTATGAGCCTTGCCTCACTGGAAGATAAATTTAATGGTCTTGGTGCTTTTAAGAACAAAACATACATATCTACAGGTGGTGCAGGAATGGACAAGGCTATTGAGCAATTCTGCAAAACACATGATGTAAAAACTATCAACATTTGTTTCGATAATGACGAAGCCGGAAAGAACGGTATGGAGAAAATAATGGATAAATTCCGTTCACTCGGATATGAAGTAAACGACATGAGAGCTTCTCTTGCTCACGACTATAACGATGAGCTTATTGCTTCAAACAATAATCCCGACTTTTATCCCGAACCGCCTGTAACGGTAAGTATGCCGAAAAAAGAAATCAATGAAAGGAATGATATTGCAATGCAGAATTTTGATTCACCTACAGCAGATGAATCAACGTATACAGACACTTTATCTGCACAAAAGCAAACAGAACATATCAAAGAACAAGTAACTCAACAAGATATTCACGAACAAGTACCGGAAGAATATGAATATTATGAACCGTCATTTGAAGAAATGGCTGAATTATGGGGAGAACCGGTGCAGAATAATTATTACGATATTGAAACAGAAAATTTGCAGGAACAGCAGAAACAGAAAGGCAATCAGGCTGAAAGAAATGAAGATGTAATACAAAACAGCAATTACGAACAGTCAATTATGGAGAATACTCAATCTCCTGAATCAGAAAGAAATGATTATATAATGCAGTACGATGATAGCATTCCTCCAATGATGTCATCAAATGAACATTACGAACCAACACCTGAGGAAATGGCAGAAGTATTTGGTAATCCTGTATCAAATAATACCCAGCCTATTACCGAAGCACCAACGCAAAATAATAATGAAAGGAATGATGTAACAATGCCTAATTCAATGTCACCTAAACAGAAACCTGTGGAAAAACAGGATCAGGCAACACCAAAACAGAATAATCAGCAGGAACAATCATCACAGAACCAAAGGTCAGCAACAGTTGTAGGAAATACACCATATAAGTCCATTCCGGACAAGGTTCATATGAGGGTAGATCATTCACTTACACTGAATCTTGCAAACAGATTACAGGAAGAAAACATCAGTTATTCCGGCAGAATGGATAAAAATGAACTTGTTTTTGCTGTAAGTAATAAAGATAAAGATAGGGTGAGCGATATAATCAAGCAGGAACAGGAAGCCTTACGAAAAAAGGAAGAACCGGAAATACCTGTTCAGCCGATAGAGCCTAAATCTTCACTGTCTGAAAATCCAAAAACGCAGTCAGCTCAAATAACACAATCTTCCGAACCGACTGCTGTAAAGCAGGATACACCGGAACTTACAGCAGAAACATTAGAGGATAAACAGCCTTGTGAACGTGCAAACTCCCTACTTTCTTCACTAAGAGAACATCACGAAAAGCGAAGAAGTGATTTGCAAGATAAGATTGAAAAAATCAATTTGAAGATTCAGACAAGAACCGATCGCATTGATAAGCTGAATAATAAAGTAAAAAATTTAGAATCAACTATTAAATCATTCAATGCGTTTACTGCTGTTGTAAAGCCCGATTCAGTACTACTCGGTAAACTCGCAAACTTCATGGCTGAAAATAAAGAGAGAAAATTGCAAATGATCAATGATGTAAAAATTCCTAAACATAAGGATAAAATTGCACATCAGAAAGACAAACTTGCTAAAGCACAAATAAAACTTGCAAAAGTGGAACGTAAAATTGACAAAATAGATAAGGTGCAGAATTTCTTATCTTCCATTACAAGCAAGGACAGAGATATTCGTCACAAAGGATTTATCACAGGAATGGAAAACCTTACAGAAGTCCGTGCCGAAAATCTTGTGAGCAAAATGGAAAAAACATCAGCGAAAATGGAAAAACTTAATGCAGAATACAATCAGCCTGACAAATCACATCGTGAACGCTATGAAATCAAGCAGAAATATAACGATTTGTCCGCTAAATTCAAGAATATGGAAAACAAGTTTGAACAATACAAAGGTGTAAGCGAAAAACTAAAAAATATGAATGATAGTCAGATCGACAGCTCGCTCGAAAAGACAATTGCAAAACTGAATGATCGCATTGAAAAAATGGAATCAAATGAAAAAGGCTTAATAAATACAATTGTAGAACATTCTGTAGAAGCAGGAACAGAAGCTATAAACGAAGTGACACAGGATAAGTCTTTAGATAGAGTTAATCCTGAAATTACACATGAACGTGTTCCCAATGAGCGAATGTCTGTTACTGAAGCAAAAGAACAACAGATACTTAATGCGATTGCAGTTGCAACAGGTATTGATATATCGGAAATGAACAGATTGCCTGATGAAATTAAGGCAGATATTATCACTGAATTTCAGGAAAACAGCGGTAATATTTCTTCTGAAAAGCTGACAGAAAGAATATGTGAAATTGCTGATATTAAGTTGCCTGAAAATATCAAACAGCCGGAAACAATTCCTGAACAGGACAAAAAAGAGGAAAAAGAAAATCCATTACATCATATTGAGGAAATAATGGAAGAAAATCCAAATTACACCAATGACGGCTTACTTAATAATTTGCCGCCTGAAAAAGAAAATACAAGAAAAAACGAAAAAGAGCTTTCCTCAGACGAACCGATAAAACACGATGAGAAATTAAAAGCCGAAACAGACAGCAAGGATAAACCGCTTTTTTCTCGTGAAAAAATCATGAGTGAGGAAAAGTACAGACCTATTTCTTCAAAATCACAGGAAGATATTCAGCGTGACAAGGAAAAGAACAGAAACAAGGGTGTAAGTCTCTAAAAAATATAACAAAAGCGTTAAAAAATTAAAAATTTTACTTGACTTTAACGCTTTAATGTGGTATAATAAAAATGGAGGTAGAAAAATGCAATATCAATCCAAACAGGAAAAATTGAAAAAAGCACAGATGATCTATTTGCATGAGATTGAAAAAGTAAAGCAGTCTGCTGAAATGTGGCAGGATTTCCTTGACTTTGCGGCAAAAACAAGTGTATCAAAAAATCAAAGCGACTATGAATTTGCTACAAAGCTGAGTATTCATGCCGTCAATCCAAATGCAAAAAACTGTCGTACCTTTGATGAATGGCTCGGTGACAATGACGGAAATCATGTAAACAGAGGTGAAAAAGGTGTTCCTGTGCTTACAAGAAGTGCAAACGGAAGTACGGAAATGGCATATTTGTTTGATTCAAGCCAAACTGTACTTAACAAAGAACCTGAACGTATGGTAATACCGCCTGAAAAGGCAAATACAGCGATACGTTTACTTCACGGTATGATTGAACGTTCCCCATACAGTGGTGAAATGCAAAGGCTTTTTGCCGAAACAGCAGAATACAAGCTGTGCAAGCAGTATGGTATTGATGTTCCCGAAAATCCCGATAGATTCAAGGGTATTGAAAAACTTTCTGCAATGGATATTGCTAAAATGGGGATCGAACTTAACAAGTTAAGTATTGCATTTTCTAATTATGCCGAAAGAAATACAGTAAGTGAGAGGAGTTTGTCAGATGAAAGCAGAAGAAATTCAGATGAAATCAGCGGAAGAAGTGAAAACATTCAATCCCGAAATGAAAGGACAGGATTACACGGACAGCGAATTGACGGAGTGGATATGGTGCGAGGAGGAGGAAATCCATTACAGGAAGTACACATGGGGCGAAACGCTGGGGTGGTACGAACTGAATCCGAAGAACTGGACATACGAACCGACACTGATAGACAAGCCGAAAGCAACGGCGAACATGGGCAAATACGGGATAATGAGGTTGAAATTCCTGTGGCAGACACCGTTCCTGATGGACATAATGGAGTGGAACGAGGAGAAGATACAGAAACATTGCGAAATGATGAACACGGAAGTGCAGGAACAGATAGAGAGGATAATAGAGATGAAGTCACAATCTCCGGAAATGAAAGCAGCACAAGGGAAATTTCTGGAGAAATTGAATCTTCTCGAACAATACCGGAGAGAAGCGGAGGAACAGATACTTCCGGTAACGGTTTACGCAGTATGAATAGTGAAACGGCAGAGCCTGAACAGGTTTCTGCCGTTTCTGATTTCATGGAAAAATTAAAAGAATCAACACTTTCTGACAGCCGTATTCAGGACGGTACGAATATTGAAACGGACGAAATACTTCATGAATATGCCGTTAAAATTCTTCTTTCTGATGTTCTGAAATATGCTAATGACTATAACAGCTTTGATAAAAACATAGGCGGTATCAGGGACGATTTTGTTGCGGAAATCAATAAAAGTATCTCTGAATTAAAGGCAGAACAGCCGGAAATAACTCCCACAGATTTTGTTGACAGGATAAAAGAATTGGTTTTGAATGATGATTCAATCCGTAATGCTGCACTTAATTCAGACGATGATTCGCTGCGCTTAGAGGTAAAAACAAGGTTACAAAATTATTCTGTTCAAACTCTCACCGAAAATACAGAAATTTACGCTAACGATTATAATAATTTCAATGGAAACGTGGACGGAATTGCTGATAAAACAGCTGAGGAAATATTTCAGACAGCAGTTAAATTCCGTGAGGAGAAACAAGAAATAACGGAAGATTTATTGATAACTTCATCAGACAGCGAACCTGTTAAAGATAATCCCGAAAAACCGCACAACGATATTATGGATAGAGCCAAAACTTCAAAAAATGGCGATCTGATAGTCGGCAACACTACGTTCAGATATATCCCTGATAAATCATATGCAAAGGTTGACAGGACTATTGCTGAAAAACTGGCACAAAAACTTGATGATGAGGGTATAAAGTTTTCAAGTGTATTCAAAGAAACAAGCAATACTGTCACTTTCACTGTAAGCCGTCCGGATCGTGAACAGCTTGACAATATCCTCGATAGTCTTACTGCTATAACAGAACCGGAGCAGTCTGTTGAATCGGCAGAAAAGCCGGAAATTACGGAAGAAACAAAAAAGCCTGCTAATACACTCGAACACAGAATATTTGCAAATCTTGAAAAGATGTTTCCCGAAATCATGGGTAAAGATCATAATTTTGAGCATTACGAAAATCCTGAATCTTCTGCTGTTGAGCCGCTTTCTTTAGAATGGCTCGGTGGAAATAAGCTGTCTGTAATGCAGACATATGTACAATACGGAGATTTAATGCGTGATCCGGACATTGTTCTTGATATTGACTTTGTGAATCAGACGGCAAAGCCTGTTTCTTACGAAAATTCCGGACTTGGAATGTATCAGGAATATGAGGACGGTTCAAAAGGACAGCGTGACCTGACACGATTTATGAATGATTGGCTTCGTAATTTGAATGATTACGATCTGACAATTACAAGAGCTATTGCTTACTATGAATTTGAAAATGAAACACATGATATTTACATTGATTACAAGGACGATGAAGTGTCGGCAGTTGTCGGAAACAGCGGTGCTGTAGAGGATTACAAGCAGAAACACGGTATTGATCTGACATACTCCGATGTTCCCGATGAGGAAATCATCAACGGCATTGTAGATTCTGTTATGGAGAAACTCATGATAAATGAAAGTCTGCAAAGTGCAGCAGAAAACAACGGCATAGAGGATTTTGAGTTTGCATATAACGAAAAGATTGACGATATTCTGATCGATATGCTTAATGATTCCAACGGCAAAAAAGCAGATATAATAAACAGTATGCTAAATAACGATTCCGGCATAAAAGATAAAAGTTTTGACGAATATATTGAGTATGTTTACAGCTCTCTCCGTTCTGATGAATCGCCTGTTGATTTTGACGAACAGCTTTCATTTGATGTAGCTGATGAAAACATAATTGAACCTGTTACGACAGAGGAAAAAGAGAAAACAAGCGAAACTGTTCCGGAAAATGATTCGTACCTTATACAGCTTTTCAAAGATGATGATACTATGTTTTACTATATGGACGGCGAATCATCAAAACTTACGCATGATACATTGTCACAGATAAAGGAAAACGCTGATAATTATGTCATTGCCGCAGGAGCTTGTCTGCTTTCACAGGACTTTATGGACGATAACAATATATCATTTGTTAAATATGGCAGAGATATTGACTACAATATGTTTGAAAATCCGGACGAAACAACAATTCAGACTATGCGTGAAATTGCTGACAAACAGCAAAATATGATAGAAGTTGACGGCAAAATCGCAGGAATTATAGAAAGTTATTTTGATGATGATTATTCCGTCAGGGAAAAAGTTGTGCCTGTTCCTGATGATCCGGAAGAACGTGTACAGACAAAATACTATATTTCGGAGTATGAATTGGAGAGCATATCGGATAGACTGAAATCAGAACTTGAAAACGATCCGAAACCGGAATTTCCCGAAATAAAGAATCTTAGTCAGCTTAAAAAGAATCTGCAAGAGGGAATGGAATTTGAAATCGTTGACCATGTCAGAAAAGAATGCATAGGACAGCACAGACGTATCAACGGCAAGAATACTGTTGATATAACGAGTGAAATACTTGATGAAACAGGAAAAGGTAACGGATTAAAGTCACATCTTGATTTTGGCAAGTCAGGAAGTTGGCATTTCAATAATGGATTGATTACAAAAACCAACGGCTTGAATAATGCGAATAAAAATGAAGATGAGGTTGTAATATCGTTCAGATTGATTGACGACAAATATGAACGTACAAAAGCTCTGTCGGAGGAAGTGGATGAAATTCTTCACGGTATTGCTCCCGAAATAGAGAATACACAGCCCGAACAAGCCGAAAATGACAAACAAATTTTACAATCAGAAACAGACAAGTCAGCTACATTGGATTTGGAAGTCGGTGACGTTATTCGTTATGAGAATAAGCGTTATGAAATTGAACGTGTCAGCAAAGAAGAAATTGCCTTGAAAGACCTTGATTCACCTGATTACGGCGGTGTTTTGCTTAGTTCTGTAACAGTGATTGGAAAGCCGTATAATGATTGGCAGAAAGTTTTAGAAAACAGCGGTTATGAGATTCTCTCAAAAGCCGATAAGAAAGAACAGAGAATTGACCTTATGAGCGATTCTTCTGATATGAAAGATATTCCTGCTTATGATGATGTTTCGGAAGTTACACTTGAATACAAGGGAAATATCGGAAGCATTGAGATAATTGCAGACAGAGCATTTTCACTTGGTTCGTCTTGTAATATATCTGAAGATAAGACTTCAATTGCTATATACACCTATGAAAATCACAAAAATGAATTAGACGAAATTGCAGATATGCTTGGATTGACTAAAATTGAAGATGAGCAAAAAGCACCGTCTAAAACCGTTGATACACTTGTTGTTGGTGACATTATCAGCTATGGCGATATAAAAGGTACAATAACAAAAGCAGATGATGTTATGTTGACTGTCAAAACAGCTGCTGATCCTATACTTGGCGAAACAATCAGAGGAATAATCAATTGGAAAGACAAATTTGAAAAAAACGGATTTGAATATCACGGACATGAAGAATCGGAACATATTGAGAATGTTTCAGGGAAAAAAGCGAAAAGTATAAGTGAACCGGATAAAGGACAACTTAATTTGTTTGAAAGTTCTGAGCCGACAGCAGCAAAAACAGCAGACTTCAAAGCAAGAACAAATGAGATGTTTAACAACATTAACGGTTATTCTCCGGAAGATATTGAAATAATGGTTAAGGAACACATCAGTAATATTTTTTCGGAAAATGAGGTTTCAGCCGAAATCAAAGACCTTGCCGTTTATGGTTCACGATCAAGAGGACTTGAAACAGATAATTCCGATATAGACATAGTTGTGGAAATAGTAAATTCCGATTTGAAAGAGGATTCTCTTTTTAATCTTCTCAATGAGGACAAATTTGAAATTGACGGAATAGAAGTAGACATAAATCCTATCAGACCGGAAGAAACAGGAACGCTTGAAATGTATCTTGAAAATGCAGAAAAATATCTTTCCGAAAAGAAAGAAATGCAGGATCACAGTAAAACTCATGAAGTAACAAATTCAAGTAATGCTGAAAAAGTACCGGAAAATACTTCACTCACCTCCGATGACAATTCTAAATCAAAGTCCATTGCAGAATTAAGCCCTCATGAAATTCTTTCAAGAGATAAGTTTAAGGTTGATAAAATGGAATTTAGCCTGTCTATGGGCGATAATAAAATACACGCCTCTATTCCGATTGAAACAAATAGTATGCTCGCCGACAGACTGTCGGAAAATGTTTATTTGCATTACGCAAAATACAATTATGACATTTTCCTTAATACAGACGGCACACCGGACGGAACAGAGTTAAGATTTTACTTTCAGCACGGAGAATTTACCCCTGCAAATACATCTGTCCTTTCTGCTGAAGAACAGGAAGTAATTGATATGGTTACTTCACAAGCAGCACAAAGAATTGCAGAATATGCAGCTGAAAATGGAATAACTGACCGTATTGCAAATGACTTTTCAAAAGCTGATATTCAGGTTTCTCAAACCATAACAGAACCCTCCGCAAATTCAGATAATCCGGACAAAATTCACGAAGCATTTGAATCCGTAAAGAAAGAATATCCCGATTTGTCGGAAAGAGCCGGAGCATTCCTTGACCGCATAGAAAAGATGATGAAAAGCGATAATAGTAACACAATAACTCCAAAAATCCTGCAATCTCCGGCTGTAAAAGCATCTTATGGTGGATATATACAAATGGATAAAATGTTTAATGGGAATTTAGGAGAAGTCATTAAGAAAATTAACAGCAGACTGTCCGGAACGGAAGTATCGGCTGAGCAACCTGAAAGTGTTCATAACATTCCAAAAATAAGCGATATTGAACAACCTGTTGCTAATGATTTGCTTAATGCACTTCATAAAAACTTTGAAGATATTCCAATCGACAAAACACTTGACTTTTTCGGAAACGGCAATCAGATTTCCTATCAGATAAGAGCAGATATTCTGATCCGTGAAATCCAAAATTCGCAAATCAGTGTTCCCGAAGCAATAAACGTCATGCAAACTATAGGATTTTCATTCGATAATGGTATATCATATAACCGTTCAGATATTTCATCGGAAATTCAGACAAATGACATGGATAAATCAACTGACAGAATAACCGAAACAAAACAGCAGCCTGAATTTTCTGAAAATCCCGATATGACAGAAGAAACCAAACCGTACAAATTCAGCATATCAGACGATAATCTCGGAAATGGCGGTAAAAAGGAACGATTCCTCAATAATATTGAAGCAATAAAAACGCTTAAAAAAATTGAGGAGGAAGAACGTCATGCAACTCCGGAGGAACAGGAAAAACTTTCAAAATATGTTGGTTGGGGCGGTATACAAGAAGCCTTTGACAGTCGTATTCCGGAATGGAACAGAGAGTATTATGAACTGAAACATCTGCTGACAGAGGAAGAATACGAAGCAGCAATGTCAACGGTCAATGACGCATTTTATACTTCCCCTATTGTTTCGCAAGCAATTTATGAAGCACTTGAAAATATGGGATTTAAGGGCGGTGAAGTGCTTGAGCCGTCAATGGGTATCGGAAACTTTTTTGGTACAATGCCTGAAGAAATGCGTGAAAAAAGTAATCTGACAGGTGTGGAAATTGACGATATTACAGGCAGAATTGCAAGACAGCTCTATCCGGAAGCTAACATTGCTATTAACGGCTTTGAGAAGATGAAATATCAGAAAGGTACTTTTGATTTGGCTGTAGGTAATGTTCCGTTTGGAAGTCAGACGATAAATGACAAAAGCAAAGATTACAAAGGACTTCTGATTCACGATTATTTCTTTGCTAAATCACTTGACAGCGTTCGCCGTGGCGGAATAGTAGCATTTGTCACATCTACCGGAACACTTGACAAGGAAGATACCAAAGTGAGAAAAATGCTCGCACAGAAAGCTGAATTTCTCGGTGCGGTAAGGCTTCCCGATAATGCTTTCAAAGGTACATCAACGGCAACGGACATTATTTTCCTGAAACGCCGTGATGAAGATTTGAAACTATCCGAAATGCAGAATGATGAAAATTGTGATTGGGTATATACAAAGCAGAATGAGGACGGATTCAAAGTAAACAATTATTTTGCAGATAATCCTGAAATGGTTCTCGGCACGCTTGCCAAAGGAAATTTTGATACAGTTACCTGTAAAGCGGAAAAAGGCAGCGATCTGAAAGAAAGACTTCACGAAGCAATACAGAATATTCACGGAGAGTATGAATCTATGCCATTTCAGTCGGAGCTTGACGAAAAAGCTGTGTCAGATTATCTTCCGGCTACTCCGGACGTTGAAAATCTTACATACACTGTAGTTAATGACAAGCTGTATTTCCGTGTGGACGATAATCTGATTCCGCTGAAAGAATCGGAGCAAACAGGCAATATAGCTGAAAGACGTAAGGGTATGGCTGACCTTGCAAGCACTGTAAGGGAGCTTCTGCAAGCACAGGTAGAGAACAGACCGGACAGCGAAATAAAAAAATTGCAAGATGAAATGACGGAAAAATATGACCGCTTTACCAAAAAATTCGGGCAGATCAATCCTATTGAAGTCCCGAACAGTAAAAACGCAAGCAGTGTTTCACGAAAAGCCGCAAACAGTAATGCTTTCAAAAATGACGTAAGACTTCCGCTTTTGCAGTCGCTTGAAAAAATATCTGACGGGCAATTTGTTGGGAAAGCTGAAATATTTACGGAGAGAACTATCAAACCGCA
>CANQTP010000064.1 GCA_947626755.1 uncultured Clostridia bacterium | reverse complement strand
TCCCCTTTCAGGGGAGGGGGTTGGGGGAGGGGTCACCAAAAGCCCACCACCCTTTGCACGCAGTGCATTGGGTGGCGAGCATTATACGAAGTTCAGCGCGTGCTTTGACCATTACAAAAGCTTGACACTATAGAACGCGCGGGGGTGCAGCGTCACGCTGCAACACCACACCCTCAAAAAAGCACCAATGCCACAGCGATCGAAACAGAATTCGCAAGGATGTGCGAAAACGTGCTGATGACGCAATTACCAGTTTTATGATATACCATCGTAAAGAGCAGGCTGTCCAGGAACACGGTAGCGACATCATACGCAACGAGCGGCAGGCTCCCCACAGCGATATGCCCCGCTGCAAATACCGCCGAGGATACGACCGCACACAGCCAGACCGGAAATCGTTTTGCCGTTTTTCCGAAGAAAAAGCCCCTGTATGCGATCTCCTCGCCGAATGCTGCAATGATGATCTGTCCGAACATAAGCAAGATATTGCTAAATGTCAGTCCGACCGTGCCTGTCCTCCCCATGATATGGGCAGAGAATCCCCCACTGAAAATGAGATCGCCTACAAAAAGGCACACCACACCGCTGACGCTCGGCAGCAATGCCCATGGGATAACACCCGGCTTTTTCAGATCTGCCGGGATCGTATCAAACCGCAGACCCGAATCGGAACGCTGTGTCTTGGCAACGGCTTCTGTGATGAAGAAAAATGCTATTCCCACAAACACAGAATACCCAGCGACCGTCGAAGATGGTATGATCTTTGTGAGCGTCAGTGCCATCATGACAATCACGCCTGCGATCGTGATGACGGTGCTTTTTTTATCTGTCATATCTTTTCCCCCTGTGCAGCCAATACTGCGCCCCTGTATGCCCGCTCCAGATGCGCCTTGATGAGCGCTTCATCGTATTTTATTGAATTGTTGGCGATGATGCTTGCATATCCATGCGCAAATAAAAAAATCGTTATAAAAATATCTTTTACCTGTTTTACAGTCCCTCCGACCGCCTCCTGCATTGCAAAAAGAATGGGTGCGAGCTCTTCGGCATCTCTCATTTCGAGCAGTGTTTTTCCGGTAAAATAATCTGATTGGAACAAGAAACGAAACAAATGCGGTTCTTCGGCCGCAAACCGGATATAATTATATCCGATCCCGAGCATGACACCCTGCGGGTGATCCAGTTGCATTAAAAAATTTGTATGATATGCATCCGCCTTTGTATAGGCGGCTTTTTTTAATTTCTCAATCGTCGCAAAATGGTACATGACCGGTTGCGTGGAACAGTGCAATTCCTTTGAAACTGTGCGTGCACTAATGTACTCTGCACCTGTTTTGCGAGCAATTTCAAACGCAGTGTCAATAATCATCTCTTTTGTGATCTTCGGCTTTGGCGGCATGATGTATCTCCTTTCTATAATCAATGTTATATAACAGTAGTTATATTATAACACATCACATTTGTTTTGTCAATACCTGAAATCAATTTTTACAAAATTTTTTATGATTAAAATATTCCAGTTCATTTGGGTTTGGACAAGCAAAAACTGTGGAGCGAAAAATGCTCCACAATTTTCAAAGTATATGATTCATTTCTTACAAGATGTATCAGGTGCTGAAATATAATTTTGTGGATACTGCCCGAATCAAGTGCAACCATTATTTCCAGAGTATTATTAGCTGTATTTTCATCAATGATCTCCTGACAAAAGATCAAACATGGCAGAAACTTGCCGTATTCTATGTTTTCTTTTCAGAATTCGATCATACTATCCCTCTACATATCATTTCGCGATCTATTTGCACGGTCAATTTCCATATTTTCCGGCAGCAGTGGATACAATCCTAAAATACATTTTTCCCGTCACGCAAAATTTGGGCTAGGCATTGCCCCACAAAAGCAAATGGCACATCAGCGATTCCCAGAAAGAAAGTGAAGTCATTTCCGGATTTGGCTGTCGGTACAGAATTTGATACAGCGGATGATCGATCGCAAGTTCCTTATCTTCGGCTTGTCTCGTGACCGAAACAATCCGCTGAAAACACCCATGTACATCAGTTCTTTTCGGTTGACTTTTCCATAGACTTATGATATAATAATGCCAAATAAATCATCATGGTTACCTAGAAAAGCATGATTTTTCATAAACTTAAAGGAGGGGGTTTATGCCAAATATAGATCCATACTTTCGCATACTTCCAACTCAGATGATCGTTAAAGATTTTGTTGACGGGTGCGATTATTGTAACTATGAATTATATTTGAGAGAATTTATAAATGCATCCTCTTTCTTTTTAACAAAATCTCATAACAAGCAGTATATCCCTCCACATTCAGAAGAAAAAGGACAATGTGATTGTGAAAGCAAAGATTATCAATTAGATTTTAAATTATTACTATCCGAAACTATGGGACAAGGAAAACGTGAGTTTTCTCCGTCTATTACACAGGTTTGTCCGGGAATAACATTTTATGGAGAACCAAATATTACAACTATATCACCAAACTATAAAGAAATTGACGCAACATACCTTCACGTAGCCTTTCGTACTACTGGTTTTGATGAATTATGTTCTATGGGAGAAAAGCTGCAAAAACGTCATGGCTGCGAAAGGGATATTAGCTTAATATTGAAAGATTTGCGAAAACCTAAAAATATATTATTTATGTTACCGTATGAGTTTTATTTCAAAGATGAAATATGCTACGGAGATGGGTTGTCAATTATTGTTTCAGCGATTACGAAAGATATGATAAACCTCGTTAAATATAGGAAACTGAAACAGCCAGAATTTGATATCTATTTTGCCTTTATCTACAGTGGCAAATTAATAATTTTAAATTCTACAAACAGTGAATTGGAAATTATCGACGAAATTGAACTGATAAAAAGCAAAATATACCGGAAACTATTGCGGTTATCTGAACATTGATTATCATAGACCAGTTTCTCCCTGCTGTCATAAATGCTGCGCCGGTGTTGTTCCCGCAGCGGGTCGCGCGGTCAGCTTTTTGTAAATGATAATGAGAATCAGGCAGCATAAACTGTGACGGTACATAGCTTTTCAATTTTGGAGAATTATACGGTCTTTCTCTTGCTTTTGCACGCATTAAAATCACGGGACTGGACAAATCAAGGAGATTGTGGTATAATAAAAGGAAAGAAGCAGAGGGGGAAAATAAAATGCGTAAAGCAACAATAGATGAAAAGAAAAGATGTCCGAAATGCGGAAGGATCGAGCAGCAAGTGAAAGCTGGATTTAACGCATCAGGAACGCAAAGATGCCGCTGCAAAATATGTGGTATTCGGTATACGATTGAACCCAAAAGCCACGCTTATTTAGAGGAAATTAAGGAAGCAGCCATTAAAGCGTATTATTCCGGCGTAAGCGGACGAGGTGTGGGGCATCTGTTCCACATGAATAAAGCGAATGTCTACAACTGGATCAAAAAAACAAATAACGTTGTGGAAAACTCGCCTGACGTATTTGAATTAGATGAACTATATTGGTTTATCAGCAAAAAGCCAAATACGGAAACCCGCGAAAATGCGTATGTTTTTACAATGGTCAGCCGTGAACCACGCCAGCTGGTCGGATTTGATGTGTCAATGGAAAAGTCAGCAAAGTATATCCAAGGCATCGTGGATCATGCGCCCGATGCGAAGTTTTACTGTTCAGATGGCTACGTTGGTTATCTCGATGTAGTTTATCCCGGTGTGCATATTCGTAACACTCGGGACAAAAGTGATACGTTCACTGTCGAAGGTGTCAACGCCGATCTGAGACATTACATTCCTATTCTTGCCAGAAGAAGCAGATGCTTTCCTCGCTCTCTTGAAACGCTCAGAGCTGTCCTTGAACTTTTTGCTTATGCTTACAATCGTTTCCATTTAGCTGCTTTCAATTTCAGACTTCATTTTCCAAATCGTGAGTTTCCTCTTGGTCTCGTCGATTTTTTGTAATATCCTTGTTTGGACACTCCCGTCGGCTTCAAGAACGATGTGAGTATGATGCAGGAAATTCATGACTAATAGTTCTGAGATAGCACTTGTGCCATAGGACAATAGGCATAGAGAAGTTTCAAGAAAAACGAAAGACTGATGCAGAAAGCACTTCTCTTTTTGGGAATGCTTTTTTTCTTTCAGAAAGCTATTGACATTTTCAATAAGGTAGTGTATAATGTTAATATAAGGAAGATATTACAAACTTCAGCATATTGGCTGATTTAGTTTTTTATCATGAGATGTGCTATAGATGCATATAGACACTAGTTTTGAGCAACTTATGTTGGATTTAAGAAGTGTTTCTCAAAGTGAAAAGTGATCAAGGTCCTAAATTTGAGCGACTTATGAAGAAATATTTTCTAACAAGTCCTCTCTATTCAGAGATATTTGAAGAAGTATGGCTGTGGAGCGAATTTCCATATACCAATACTCACGACATTGGCATTGACCTTGTTGCAAAGGTTCGTGACAAGGATGAATTTTACGCTATTCATTGTAAATTTTATGATGTGAATAATTCTGTCTCCAAAGACGATGTAGATACGTTTATCTCCGCTTCGGGTAAGGCATTCTATATCGACGGTGTAGAGCATAGATATTCATGTCGTATCATCGTATCTACTACGGATAAGTGGTCATCTAATGCAGAAGAAACGATCAATGGGCAGTTACCGCCTGTAAATCGTATCAGACTGCATGACCTGAAAGACTCCGGAATTGATTTGGATAGCTTCACCCTTGATAAGATTGATGATATGAAAGTCTGCTCAAAGAAAAAGGAGCGTCCGTATCAAGTTGAAGCAATTGATGCCGTAATTAACGGTTTCAAGGAGTCTGAACGTGGTAAGATGATAATGGCTTGCGGTACTGGTAAGACATTTACTGCCTTGAAAATAGCCGAAGCTGTCACCAATGGAACAAGAAATGTGCTGTTTTTAGTACCGTCTATCTCCCTGCTTAATCAGACCTTAGTGGAGTGGACATCACAAACAAAATATAAATACAGAGTGTATGCTATCTGTTCAGATCCGAAAGCGAGCAAGACCTCTGATAATATCGACAGCATTACAGACTTGGTTATTCCTGCGACAACAGATGTAAACAAGCTGATTGCTCGGTATATTGGCGAGAATTCCGATAATACGCTCAATCTCTTCTTTTCTACATATCAATCCATTGAGGTCGTATCTGCATTTCAGAAGAAAAGCGGTATCAACTTCAATATCATCATCTGCGATGAAGCATACCGTACAACGGGCGTAACACTTGCTGGTGAGGACGAGAGCAACTTCGTTAAGGTACACTCCAATGATTTTATCAAGGCTGATATGCATCTGTATATGACCGCTACACCTCGTATCTATGGTGATGAAAGCAAGAAAAAAGCAAATGAGGGCAGTGCTTTACTTTGCTCTATGGACGATGAGAGTATTTATGGCAAGGATTTCTATGTTCTTGCTGTTGATGAAAGCTATGTAAGCAAGCGACTGCAAAATCTTCTTACTGATAAAAGCAGTGAATTGACACTTGACGATAGTGTTAAGATACTCGGCTGTCTGGACGGTCTTTCTAAGAGAACGCTGTTTGATAGTGAGGAAAACTATTTTGCCAATGATCCTGCGCCTATACGGAGAACTGTTACATTTAACAGCAGTATCAAGATTTCAAAAAAATTCGTGGCTATGTTTGAGAAAATTCAGAATGAACTTATGCTGAATTCATTGTACGCCTGCTCCGAAGTGGTCTGATTGATATTGATAATCTGCTTTACAAGTACACCAATGAGATTCACGCTAATGAAATAGTGCTGTTAGCGTACTATATCGCAGCAATCAACATTTAGGAAACTTTCCACGATTTGATTGGTGCGGAGAAATATACGCAATTTGAGGGCATTGTCCTGACGGATACTTTTGCAATGACCGAAAAGCAGAAGGCAAAGGCAACAGAGGACGAACGGCTTATTTCAATGTTTGAGGAGAATTCAGCGAGAGCCGAAAAGCAGTTGCAATCCCCCATTATCGTTATTATCGGAGATCCTCCTTATTCTGTCAGACAAAAATCAGACAATGACAACAATCAGAACTCCACATACAAACATCTTGATCAGGCTATTGCAAGTACTTATGTATTCTGTTCCACTCAACACTTACAAGAAATTCCTATGACAGCTATATCAAGGTTTTTCGTTGGACGACTGACAGATTGGACGATAATGGCATAATCGGCTTTGTAAGCAACGGTTCTTATCTTGACAGTGTGGCACTTGACGGTTTCAGAGGGTGCTTGCTTGAGGAATTTAACCATATCTATGTATTCAATCTGAGAGGTGACCAGAGAACACTCGGTGAAACTTCTCGTAAAGAGGACGGAAAAATATTCGGTTTAGGTCCACGCACTCCTGTTGCTATCACTGTTCTTGTAAAACGTAAAGGTGTCAAAAAATACCGATTTATTCATTATCATGATATTGGCGGTTCTCTTTCAAGAGAGCAGAAACTTGCAATTATCGCTGAATTCGGTGATATTAGTGCTGTCAAATGGAGTTTTATCACTCCAAATGAAAACAATGACTGGATAAATCAGAGAAATCAATTGTATGCTGGTTTCATTGCACTTGGTGATAAGGAGAAACAGGAACAAATCAGCATATATCTTCAATCTACTGATTTCAATCATTAGCATGAGCCTGAAAGCACTTGATTTGATTGATTCAATGCCGGAATATAAGGAAATATAACCATTATATAGGGGTGATTTTATGGATACAGAGATTATTGGAACAACTGCGGTTAAAAATGTAATCGCTAAAACGGATTATGCTGAGTCTTATATCAATGATAAAGAAAAAGAGCCTACTTGGGATGGAAGTATCTATTTATACAGCAAACCGGGAGATAAACATAATAAAGCAGATTTAATATGCCGTGTTCCTGTACAAATAAAGGGTTGTAAAAAAAGTAAAATTAATAGAACGTCAATCAAGTATTCCGTAGAAAGAAGTGATTTAAGCAATTTCTTAAAAGACGGCGGTGCTATCTTTTTTGTTGTATATTTCAATAAAAACGGAACTGAAGAGAAGATTTACTATAAACTTTTTTTACCATACGATTTGATAACATTACTTGACAGAGACCCGAAGTGCAAAAGCTGCTCAGTAGAATTCAAGCCATTTCCTGATGATCCTATGGAAATTACAAATATACTGAATTTTTTTGCGATTCACAAAGAAAAACAAGCTGCGATAAGAAGTAAAGATCAACTTATTTCTCTTGAAAAATTAACAAAAAAAGAAAAGGTGTCTAAAATAAATTTTACCTTGACTTCACATCAACCAATTGGCAATCCGATATTGTTTATGTTTACTCATGAAACTTATTTGTATGCCATAACTCCAGCCGGATTCAATATACCAATAGGGCATCTTAAAAAATTATTAGCCGCTCAAGAAACACGAAACATGTCAATTTCAATAGGTGATAAAGTATACTACAATAATTGTAAAATTCAATATGAAAAAGACTGTATTCGTTTCCTGATTGGTAAGAGCACAACTATAACAAGTTATAATAATGAGAACAAAATGAGTTTCAATTTTAAGTTCAGAGGTTCTTTGTCAGAGCGCATTTTAGACGGAGAATTTTTCCTCGATTTAATGGATAAACGAGGTTTGTTGGCAAACGGTATCTTTTTACCATTTGTGCCGACAGACAGCGATAATTTCAAAAGAGATGATTTTTGCAAAAAAATAAAAATCTACAAAGAAGCACAGCAAGTATTGCAGTTTCATGATGTTCATGAAGAATTGAATATGGATAATCTATCTGACACTGATTCCAGAATGCTTAGTCTGTTGGTTGATGCGTATAATGGGAATGAAGTACGTTTAGCTGATATAGGACAACCTTTTGGTTTTATAAATGTTGGAAATCTAAAAATCCTAATCAGCGCTAAAAAGAACGAAGAAACAGGACTTTTTCAAATATTCAATTTTTATGAGTCGATGTTTCGTTTGTTTATTAAAGACGAACATGAGAAAATGCATATTGTTCCATTGCCACTTGGACTGAGAAAGGAGGATATGGTTAATTGCAGTAATTTCAGTAAAGAAAAAATCATCAGGGAATTTGCAGAGGTTCAGTATAATCCTATAACATCGGAAAGCATTACATTGTGGCTGTTGGAGTTGTTAAAGGCTTACGATATGTCAAAGAAAAGTTGTCTTCTTGAAATAGCTCACAGCATAGTTCAGCTTATAAAGCAAAATGATATGCACATAGATAAACATACAGTTCGATTAAATGAACTTCAAATCATAAAGAGAGAACGAATTCTCAATGTTGATGAAAAAGCAGAGCTTTATAAAATCATATCTGATGCGAAGGATAATATTGAAATTCAAATCGGTGCATATATATTGCTTGGTGAAGCAGATGAAGCAAAGAAATTGTTGAATAGCCTGCCTGAAGAACGTCAACAATTATTTAGGGAATATCCCATCTATTTTTTGATAAATGCGGAGAATTAGTATTTCAAAAAATCTTGGGCTATTTGACTACGATCAGCCTATATTCCAGAACCTCTCAAAGAAAGCCTTGAGCTTCTCAACGACGGTTTCTTTCTTCGCCTTACGTTTTCCACCTCCGAAGCGTGAAACAGCAGGCAGTATCTTATCAATCCCTGTTCCCGTCGTTTTGATGTCACCGTCACGGAAAGCACTTGCAACAAATGCCCTTGTTTCCTCCTCTTTTAGCTTTTCCTCGGTTATCAGAGCCACAAGAGCCTTTTCACGCTCCTCTGCGACATAGCTGTGCCACTCGTTCATTACATCGTCTACATCGTTAATGCCACTGATGAAATTCTCGATCAGGTCTTTCTTGCTTCTCAGCTCAGGGCTGGAGTCAACGGCTTTCTGAATGGAAATCAGCACTTCCTTATCCATACAATGACTGTCATGATATTTAGTTACAAGCATGAGAATATAGTCGATATTGACCTCTATCTGCCTGATAAGCTCAATTTCAAAAACTATATCATCGTCAATATCAGTCAGCTCGCCTTTTTTACGACGTTCAGCCCATTCGTCACGCAAATCCTGATACCGTCCGAGGTAGTCCTGAAAATCTCTTTCCGAAATAATTTCTCTGCCCTCAAACTCGTCAAAGCTCACAAGCAGATTACGCATACGCAGGATAGCACCGAGCAGAGCTATAAACTCCTTCTGACGTTCTTCTCCTATGATCTGCGGTTCGTCAAGCGGAAAATCTTTCATTAGCTTGTCTATCATATCGACATAGTCGTCAATGTGTTTACCCTTGCTGTCATCATAGCCATTGTAATAGTCATTGAAACTACGCAGTGTAACAACACCGCCTGCTTCTCTGTCGCCAAAGAGCGAAATAGCCGCATCTGTCCGCTTCTGCAATGCACGAAAACAAACAATATTCCCGAAAGTCTTGATTGAGTTAAGTATGCGGTTTGTACGGCTGTAAGCCTGAATCAAACCATGCATTTTGAGATTTTTGTCAACCCATAGCGTGTTTAGTGTAGTGGCATCAAAACCGGTCAGGAACATATTGACAACGATCAGCAGGTCAATTTCCTTGTTTTTCATACGGAGTGAAATATCTTTATAGTAGCTCTGGAATTTGTCGCTTGAAGTATCATAGTTAGTGTTAAACTGCCTGTTATAGTCGCTGATCGCTTTTTCAAGAAAATCCCTTGAAGTGGAATCAAGAGCAGACGTATTTTCGGGATTTTCCTCATCAAGGATTCCGTCGGGGTCTTCTTCATTTGCTCCATAGCTGTAAATTAAAGCGATTTTCAAGGCTTTTTCGGGGTGTTCATTCATCTGCCGCATAAATTCTTCATAGTAAAGCTTTGCCGCCTGTACGGAAGATACCGCAAAAATAGAATTGAATCCGCTGACACGCTGTTTCTGCTTGCGTTCTTCAACTTGTCCACGCCTTTTTGTTTCGGCAAGTTCTGAAACATTTGTCAGAACATTATAGCTGTATGTACGCTCGTTGCGGTATGTTTTCTGATTAAAGTGGTCTAAGATATATTCGGTAACAAGGGTGATACGTTTCGGGGACATATATGCCTTTTCACGGTCAATATCCCAGACTTTCACATCCTCAATATCTTCTTCCTTGTCCATTGTCTTGATATAATCCACACGGAACGGAAGAACATTCTTGTCATTGATAGCATCGACAATGGTGTAGGAGTGAAGCTGATCTCCGAAAGCCTGTTCTGTAGTGCGTAAGTTAGGATTTTTGCTTGTACCTGAATTTGTTGAAAATATGGGCGTTCCCGTGAAGCCGAACAAATGATATTTCTTGAATTCCTTAGTGATAGAAGCGTGCATATCACCGAACTGACTTCTGTGGCACTCATCAAAAATGATAACCACACGTTTGTCATAGACTTCATGTGCAGGATTTTTCTTGATGAATGTAGCAAGTTTCTGAATGGTAGTGATGATGATGCGGCTGTCGGAATTTTCAAGCTGCCGTTTCAGTACCGTAGTCGAGGTATTGCTGTTGGCAGCACCCTTTTCAAATCGGTCATATTCACGCATCGTCTGATAGTCAAGGTCTTTCCGGTCAACCACAAAGAGAACTTTGTCAATATAGTCCAATTTAGAGGCAAGACGGGCAGATTTGAATGAAGTCAGAGTTTTTCCCGAACCTGTCGTGTGCCAGATATACCCACCGCCTGCAATAGAGCCGTATTTCTTGTAATTATTGGCGATTTCAATGCGGTTGAGAATACGCTCCGTCGCAACGATCTGATACGGACGCATGACAAGCAAAAGATTTTCAGATGTGAAAATGCAATATTTCGTCAAAATATTCAAAATAGTATGCTTTGCGAAAAAAGTCTTAGCGAAGTCAACAAGGTCAGGAATGACTTTATTTTTCGCATCAGCCCAAAACGATGTAAATTCAAAACTGTTGCTTGTTTTTGTCTTTTTTCGGGATTTCCCGGCTTCTTTGACGGCATTGTAACGGGTAGTGTTGGAATAATATTTGGTATTCGTGCCGTTGGAGATCACAAAGATCTGCACATACTCAAATAATCCCGAGCCTGCCCAGAAACTGTCACGCTGATAGCGGTCGATCTGATTGAATGCTTCACGGATCGGCACGCCACGCCTTTTCAGCTCGATATGCACAAGCGGAAAACCATTGACCAGAATCGTCACATCATAGCGGTTCTGCCGCTTTCCGGTATCGACCTCGTATTGATTGATCACTTGCAGATGATTGTTGTGGATATTCTTTTTGTCGATCAGCGTGATATTTTTTGTTGTGCCATCGTCACGTTTCAGATTTTTCACGCTGTCTTCCTGAATCGTTTTTGTTTTTTCAACGATACCATCGTTAGAATTGGCGATATATTCGGCAAAAAATCGTTTCCACTCGCTGTCGGTGAATGTGTAGTTATTGAGCCGTTCAAGCTGCACACGGAGATTTTTGATCAGTTCATCTTCTTTGTGAATTGTTAAATATTCATAGCCGAGTTCACACAAACGGCGGAGAAATTCCTGCTCCAGTTGTGCCTCACTCTGATAGCCATCTGCTGTGCGTGGTTCAGGGACATATTCGGTGACAACTGTATTTTCCGTAGTTTCAGCGACGATGTTAAAGAAACTCATTTTCTCAGCTCCTCAAAGGACAAAAGCCTGTCCCGATAATATTCATACTGTTTCCGCCTTGCCTCTATTTCGGCAGGCAAGCCCTCGGAAATATCATTGCAGAGTTTGTCAAAGCGGTCAAGAATGGCGACAATGCGTTCTTGTTCGGATATTGGTGGAATTGGAATTTTATATATCATCAATTTGGCTGAATTGATAATTGGAAGTCCGCCACTTTTATTCACATTGTTTCTACACCATTCCCCAAATTTGAAAAAGATATAAAATAGATATTTGATGTCAACATTAGAATTAAACTCATCTTTGAGTGAAAAACAAGTAATCTGTTGATTACAAACAAAATCCGTTTTTATAAGTGCGTGTTCTCCAATGGTTGCGGTTGTAGAAATTATAAGAGAATTAGCAAGAAAAGTTCCCGATTTTTTTACTCCCTCATTTGAAATATGCTGAATAGAATCTGAAAGAATTCTACCATTTTCCCTAATATCGTCCATACGAAACCACGGAATTGTCCCATTTTCCCAATATTCTTTATTTGATTTTGAGGGTGTATATCCATTACGGACATCAAATATTTCTTTGATTGTCCGCCATTTGCACTCAACTGTCCCCCCCCCCTCGTGGACGCCAAAGTCAAGCAACATATCCCGATAGTATTCATACTGCTTTTTGCGAGCTGTAAGCTCTGCTGTAAGCTCTGTGAAATTGTCAAGTATTTTGACAATTTCACGCTGGATTTCTATGGGTGGGACGGGGATTTTTATTTTTCCAATATCCCCTACGTTTATTTTGATAGGGACAGCATTAACAAGTGTTCTTTTTCTTAATTCCTTTCTGCCGTTCAAACTTTCAATTGCATACTTCAAAAATCTACTGTTTAATACTTCAGTATTTGGTCTAAGTAATGCAAGTGATACATAATAAGCTAAAGGTTCATTTGATTCAAGAACAGTACACACTCCTATTGGGCCGATACGAGTCATTAAGACATCATTATATTGTGGCTTGATTTTATATTTATCAAAATCTTCTTTTGAAATATATTTTTGGTAAGCGCCAATCATTCCATAACGTTGTCAGCGGCAGAAAAATGTGCTAAAATAGTTCCGAAGAAAATTTTTCC
>CANQTP010000063.1 GCA_947626755.1 uncultured Clostridia bacterium | reverse complement strand
AGTTTTCTTTATGTCGTCCACAGGGATATTTAAAACCGCACTTAAAAAGCCTTTCCGGACTTTGTCATTGTGCATTATCTCTTTGAAAGCAAAATCTACTTTCGGCGACATCATAAAATATTCCTGATCGGGCATGGTTCAACGCTCCTTTATATTCTTTCAATTATATTATAACACGGTTTTTGGGAAAATGCAATAGAAACCTGCTGCAAAAATCCCCGCCGAAGGCGGGGGCAGGCTGAGCCTGCACGCTTTCAGGCATAGTTTTGAAATTTTCAAATTATTGCCTGCCATGAGATAAAGTAAGATTAAATCTGCAAAAAGTTGAGAGCCAAGATATAAACGTTACTGCAATATCTCAACTCTCAACTCTACAATTACGCATTACGCATTACGAATTACGAATTAATACGATCGAATTCCTCATTTATCAAGAGTTAATACTGAGTATTTTATTTATGTCACTTTCTGATATACCGAAAGCTTTCATTTTTGCAAGTAAGTCTGCTCTGCCTTTGGCTATGCCTTCTGCTCTGCCTTTGGCTATGCCTTCTGCTCTGCCCTCTGCTCTGCCCTCTGCTCTGCCGGTTTGAATAGCTTCTTCCAGTTCGGAAGCTTTGTCGTGCATGGCTTTTTCACGCATTCGGGCAAGCTCTTTTAATTTTTCATTATTATTCATATTATAAAGATCATCTATAGCTCTGTCTAACGCTGACATTTCGGCTGTTCTCAACATCTCAAACTCCTCCTTCTTGGTGGATCTGATAAATTGTAACCACAAGTTTTTTCTGTCGTTCTTATCTATTCCATCTTTTACCTTTTTAAGTTCAAAAAAGTGTATCTGCATTTTGTCGGAAAGTTTTTTATTGTGTTCAACGTCCCACACGGAAAATTCGGAGTGAACATCTTCATGTTCCCCGAAAAGTACGAAATCCAATATATTTATTGATATGCAGGGACACAGCTTGCTATACGGTTCTCCCTCTTCAAGCTGCGAAGAATAGAGTTTCGACCAATAGAGAAGCGTCCTGTCAGGGTAATATTTTTCCGCACGCACCTGCATTTCGATATTCACAAGCTGATCGCCTATATCGAGATTCAGGTCAAGTCTGTAGAATTTTTCATTGATACTTGTCGGCTCAATTTCGGGATTCTTTATGCGTATGTTATGAAGTTCACTTTCGGGAATGTCGAGCATATCCGAAAGAAAAGCCTTTAAAATGTCCTTGTTATTTTCGTTGCCAAACAGCATTTTGAAAACTATATCAAGCTTTGGAGATAACATTGTCTCGTCCTTTGCCATCTGAATCACCTCTTGAATACTTTTTCAATTATATTATATCACGGTTTTTGGGAAAATGCAATAGAAACCTACTGCAAAAAGTTGAGAGCCAAGATATGGGCGTTCCCGCCTGCTCTCAACTCTCAACTTTCAACTCTCAAAACTTTAATTCAGATTGTGCTTTGCCTTGCCGCACATTATACTTAGGCAAGAAATCACAAAGTAAAGCCTGAATGCGTGCAGACTCAGTCTGCTTAGAGTGAATCTACCCACGCTTTCAGCGCACCCGCGGAGAAGGATCCGTTCAGGATCTTTCCCTCGCGGAGATTTGCTCCCGGGCAGCTCGGGGAAAGCAGTTCCACAGTCTTTCCGAAACCGCTTCCGCCGGAAGTTGCAAACAGGATAACGTCCTTGCCGCCGAAATCATAGCTTTCAAGAAAAGTATTTATTATTCTCGGAGCAACATACCACCATATTGGGAAGCCGATAAGTATCTTGTCATACGAGGATATTTCCGCATTTTTGTCCGCAAGCGCAGGACGGGCGGAAAGATCGTTCATTTCCACCGAACAGCGGGATTGATTGTTTGTCCAGTTAAGGTCAGCGTGTGTGTATGGCTTTTCGGGTCTGATCTCGTAAATGTCGGCGTCCGCCGCAAAGGCAATTTTCTTTGCCAGCTGTGCCGTTGTTCCGCTTGGTGAGAAGTATGCTACTAATGTTTTGCTCATAATAATACTACCTTTCTTGAAATATTTTTAATATATCACATTCTAAAATATATCACGCTCTGAGTTCCGCGCCTAATTTGTCAAGCTCTTTGAGAACGCGTTTAACAGCCGCGTCCGCCTGTTCGTCGGTGAGAGTTCCGTCATGTGAACGCATGGAAATGGAGTATGCCACGGACTTCTTGCCCTCGGCTATCTGCTTGCCCTTGTAAACGTCAAACAGCGTTACCGATTCAAGAATGTTTCCTACCGCTTTCTTGATAGCCTTGCGAAGTTCCGCAACGGGAAGCGCTTCATCGCAGACAATGGCAAGATCCCTTGTTGCCGCAGGGAACTTAGGCAGCGGCTTGAAAACTTTCACCGCGGTGGCTTCTTCCATAAGTTCGGTAAGGTTTATCTTTGCAGCGTATGCCTTTGTGCCAATGCCGTAATTTTCAAGCACTTCGGGGTGAAGTTCTCCCACAATGCCGAAATTCTTTCCGTTTTTGGAAATCACCGCGCAGCGTCCCGGGTGGAACGTGCTTGCTTCCGCAAATACGGCGGTGTCGGTGCAGGCGGTGTACTCAACATCTTCCACGCCCACAAGATCAAGCATGGTATCTATCATTCCCTTGATGTCGTAGAAATCCTTCTTGCCGCCGTACATTCCCACTGAAAGGCGTACAGGCTCGTCGGGAAGTTCCCCGCCGTTCGGGATATATTCGCTGCCTATTTCAAAAAGACATACTTCGGGATTCCTGCTGTTGAAATTCCGCGCCAGAACTTCGCACATGGACGGAAGAACCGACGTTCTCATAACGGAAGTATCTTCGCCCAGAGGATTTGTGATAACAACAGTGTTTCTCAAAGGACTGTCCGCGGGAAGTCTTATCTTATCGAAATATTTGGGGCTTATAAAAGAGTAGGTTGTAATTTCATATGCGCCCATGGAAACCATGGCGGTTGAAACTTTCCGCTCAAACTTCTGCTTTTCGGAAAGCTGCGCTTCGGCAACTCCGCGGATAATGGTTTTCGGAATGTTGTTATAGCCGTAAAGCCTTGCAACTTCCTCAGCAATATCGGCTTTGCATTCAATGTCAATTCTCACCGATGGAGCATAAGCCTTGCCGTTCTCAACTTTGAAATCAAGCTTTTCAAGATATTTTATCATGTCCGCTTCGGGAATATCCGTGCCGAGGAAATTATTTATCCATTCGGCGTTGAACTCCACGCCCTTGGGAGTCTTGTCAGAATAGTCCGCGTCGATGATAGTTTTTACAACTTCGCCGCAGCCGAGCATTTCAACAAGTTCAAATGCTCTCATAAGCGCAGGATAAGCGTTCTGCGGGTCAAGACCCTTTTCAAAACGCGCGGAAGCGTCCGTTCTCATGCCTAAAGCCTTTGCAGTAGTGCGGACGGAAGCGCCGTCAAAGCAAGCGGATTCAAAAACAACGTCTACCGTATCGTCCATGATACCGCTGTATTCGCCGCCCATTACGCCTGCAACGGCAACGGGCTTTTCTGCGTCTGCGATAACAAGCATATTCTCGCTGAGAGTCCTTTCCGTTCCGTCAAGAGTGGTGATGGTCTCGCCGTTCTTGGCGTTGCGGATATTTATTTCCGAACCGCTTATATAGCGAATATCAAACGCGTGCATGGGGTGTCCGTATTCAAGCATTACATAGTTTGTAATGTCTACAAAATTGTTTATGGGACGTACTCCGCTTGCTCTCAGGCGTTCTCTTAACCATCTGGGGGACGGAGCAATCTTAACATTCTTTACCACGCCTGCAATATATCTTGGGCAAAGCTTCTGATTGTGGATAGTAACTTTCAGCATTGAGTTTATATCTCCCTCAATGCCTTTAAATGTGGGAGTTTTCACCGTGTAAGGACGGTCAAAAGTTGCGTGAGTCTCCCTTGCAAGACCGATCACGGACATACAGTCGGGACGGTTGGAAGTTATCTCAAATTCCACGCAGGTGTCGTTCAGACCGATAGCTTCGCGGATATCCTGACCAAGTTCAAAAGGCGGGCAGCCCGCTTCCTCCTGCATAATGAAAATTCCGTCCGCAATAGCGTATGGGAAATCGTGCGTTGTAAGACCAAGTTCGCCCAGGGAACAGAGCATACCGTTGGATTCAACGCCGCGGAGCTTGCCTTTCTTTATTTTAACGCCATTGGGCAGCGTTGAACCGTCCATTGCCACCGGAACGATGTCGCCTGCATTGACGTTGGACGCGCCTGTTACTATCTGGATCGGCTCGCCGTTTCCTGCGTGACCGACATCTACCTGACATACAACAAGGTGATCGGAATTTTCGTGGGGAACTACAGAAAGAAGTTTTCCCACAACGACTTTGCTTATCTCCGAACCCTCCGTTTCCCGGCGTTCCACTTTCGAGCCTGAAAGAGTCAGTCCCGAGCAGAATTCTTTTATAGGCATATCCGACACATCAA
Organism: uncultured Clostridia bacterium; assembly: GCA_947626755.1. Classification (GTDB taxonomy): domain Bacteria; phylum Bacillota; class Clostridia; order Oscillospirales; family Ruminococcaceae; genus RGIG8773. Next base: position 8,699 of record CANQTP010000063.1, on the reverse strand, counting down.
TGTAGTCGTTCAGCCATCTCATTGAAAGATCCATTTAAATCTATCCTTTCGTTATTTTGTTGAATTTATCCTGTATATCAGAACTGACCGAGGAATCTCATATCGTTTTCGTAAAGCAAACGGAGATCGTTTATTTCGTAACGTCCCATTGTGATACGTTCCAGACCGATACCGAATGCAAATCCGCTGTAAACTTCGGGATCAATGCCGCAGCCCTCAAGGACTTTCGGGTGGACCATGCCCGCGCCGAGGATCTCGATATATCCCTCGTTCTTGCACATGGGACAGCCCTCGCCGTGGCAGTTAAAGCACATCATATCAACTTCCGCGGAGGGTTCCGTATAGGGGAAATGGTGGGGGCGGAGACGGATCTTGCAGTCCTCGCCGTAAAGACGTTTCATAAGCAGTTCAAGCGTTCCGTTAAGATCAGCCATGGTAATGCCCTTGTCGATAACAAGTCCCTCTATCTGGTGGAATATGGGGGAATGTGTAGCGTCCACCGCATCGGAACGGTAAACACGTCCCGGAGAGATTATCCTGATAGGCGGCTTTTTCTTCTCCATAGTCCTTATCTGAACGGAAGAAGTCTGAGTCCTCAGAACTACGTTATCGTTAATGTAGAATGTATCCTGCGTATCTCTTGCAGGGTGATGCTTGGGCATATTAAGCGCTTCAAAGCAGTAGTGATCGGTCTCAACTTCGGGACCCTCCACAACTTCAAAGCCCATGCCGAGGAAAATTTCCTTTATGTCGTTCAGTGTCACCGTCAGCGGGTGAAGTTTACCCACTGTCTGTGTTTTTCCGGGAAGGGTGACGTCAATGGTCTCCTCTTTGAGTTTCTTTGCCGCAAGCTCGGATTTCAGGGCGTCGGCGCGTTCGCTTATGCCGTCCTCAATGGTTTTGCGGACTTCGTTTGCAAGCTGACCGATGATCGGTCTTTCCTCTGCGGAAAGTCCGCCCATCTGTTTCAGGATCGCAGTAAGCTCTCCCTTCTTGCCCAGATACTTGACGCGGAGATTTTCCAGAACGTCAGCCGCGCCGCACTCGGCAAGTTCCTTTTCGGCAAGCTGTCTGATCTTTTCAAGCTGTTCCTTCATTGTGTACCTATCCTTTCAGAAAAATTTATAAAACAAAAGCCTTATCCCATAACCTATCAGGGACAAGGCGAACCTTGCTTTTTACACCACCCCGGACTAAAGCCGCCGCAGACGTTCCGCAGCGAGTTCTTTGCCTTAACGCGGCGCACGTTCAAGCCTACTTGAAAATTCAGCCTGACCACTCGCGGGTGAAATTTCACCATGTCATGGCGTGAAAGACTTCCAGCAAATGCCTTTCTCTCTGAAAACGCCGTTCCCGACAAGGTTACTTTGCCCGGTCATAATGTTTCGGGATAATTCCATAACTATATTATATACAATAACGTCACAAATTGCAAGCAAAAATTTATTGAATCACAAAAAATTTTATGGTATAATATATTTTGTACAAATTTATTTCGGCAAAAACAGGCGATTTCCCATTTTATGCCATTCGGCTGTATTTGCCAATGAAAGGAATTCTGATAAAATGGACATATTTGTGGAGCAGATCGTAAAGAAAGAGACCACCGGCAAGGATCGGGCTGTCCGCATAGCAATAATTATCGGAGTCTGCATACTTCTTGCGGTGTCGCTGTTCCTTTTCCTGTTTGTGTTCCCGCTGCTTGGACTTTTGCTGTTCTTCGGAGTTATCTGGGGCGGCTGGTACCTTATCACAAACACCGACTGCGAGTATGAATACATCGTCACCAACGGCGAAATGGACATTGACAAGATAATTGCAAAAAGAAAGCGTATCCGCCTTATGACAGTAAAAGCTTCCGCCTTTGAGGATTTCGGAGAATACGAAAACGCTCCCGAAGCGGAAAGCGGAGTTACCATAGTAAGCGCGGTGGGAGTCGGCGAAACGGAAAACGAAGCGGGAGAGATCACTCCGCTAAAGACCTATTATGCCGACCTGAAACACCCTTCGGCGGGAAACGTCCGATTGATATTCTGCCCCGAACAGCGTGTTATTGACGCTCTTAAACCCTATTTCTCACGGCAGCTGAAGATAAACTTATCCAAGAAACAGTAGATTTAGCAAAAATTGGTTTATACAGTGAAAGGAACGATGTAAAATGACTATCGGATCATACCTTATTGAGATCCCTCGTATCAAGAAAATTGCGGTAAAACCGAAATTCATCGCAAGGTATTTTTCTCCTCCCGAAATGAAATTCCTTATGGAAAAGCATTTCCCCGTTACCACCATTGCGGAGATGTTCGCCACAAAGCTTGCGTTCCTGAACGCTATGGGCGTTCACGCAAGAGACTACAAGCCAAATGAGATCTCCGTTCTCACCGACTACGGCGGAAACTATTATATAAGCCTTATAGGCAATTCCAAAAAAGCGTTTGCGGCTAAAAGGCTGAGAACGGCGGTAAGCTGTTCACATTCCAGATACACGGCGCTTGCAACGGTCGTATTCTACGAATAACGAAATTTAAGGAGGGATCCGTATGTTATTTCCTACGCCACGGCAGATGAAAACCATTGAGGAGAATTCCGACGGCAGCGGCATTTCCTACCGCGCACTTATGGAAAATGCGGGCGAAATGCTCACTCTGCTCATAAATCAGATCGGAGAGGATTTTGACCTGTCCTCGGGAGCTGTGATCCTTTGCGGCAGCGGCAACAACGGCGGTGATGGTTTCGTCACGGCTCGTCTGCTTGCAGAAGAAGGCATTCCCGTTACGGTCGCCCTTGCCTGCGGCGATCCTTCCACCGAACTTGCCGCTCTTGAATATATGGAACTCAGCGGTGCTAAAGGCGTTCAGGTCATCGACATAAACGACAACATAGAAATGATCTTCAAACGTCTTTCTTCGGCGGCGGTCATCGTTGACGCTGTTTTCGGAACAGGCTACCACGGATTTCTTCCGCAGAATATCAAGGATTGCTTCGACTATGCCGACCGATGCAGCGGGATAAAGATCGCGGCGGACGTCCCATCGGGCGGCGACTGTCTCAGGGGAACGGTTGCGGAAGGCACTATGAAATGCTCCTACACCGTGACTTTCGGATATAAAAAAGTCGGAATGCTTATGTACCCCCTTGCGGACTACTGCGGCGAAATAATCACTGCGGATATAGGTTTCACCGACTCTTGCATAAGAAGGATCGACTATCTTCCCACCCTTTTTGACGGAAAGGATCTGCTTTCCGTTCTCCCGAAACGCCGCAGGGATTCCTATAAAGGCGATTTCGGAAAGCTTCTGAACGTTGCAGGCTGTTCGCGAATGAGAGGCGCGGCAATGCTTTCCACAAAAGCCGCCCTGCGCTGCGGAACAGGACTTGTTACCCTTGCTTCCCCCGAATCCGTTATCGGAAGCGTTGCTATCGGTATTCCCGAAGCTACATATCTGCCTGTTGCTGCCGACAGAAGCGGCTGCATTTCCGAAGCGGGCGGAGATACTATTATTAAAAACCTTGCGGGAAAGACCGCTGTTTCCGTTGGCTGCGGACTTGCGGTAACTGCGTCAACAAAGGCACTTGTTAAAAAAATCATAAAAGAAGCGGATTGTCCTATTATTTTGGACGCTGATGGAATAAACTGTATTGCGGACAACATAGATATAATCAGAGACGCAAAAAACAAGCTTATCATAACTCCCCACACGGGAGAACTGGCAAGGCTTCTGGGAAACACCACCGAAGCCGCCGCTGCCGACCGTCTTACCCTTGCGGTAAATCTTGCGCGGGAATACAACATTATAATAGTTGCAAAGGGAGTTCCCACATTCGTTGTAGGTGACGGAAAAGTATATGCCGTTCCTGCAGGAAACCCCGGACTCAGCAAGGGCGGAAGCGGAGATGTTCTCACAGGCGTGATAGCGGCACTTTGTGCGCAGGGCGTTGAACCCATTAAAGCTGCTGCCGCGGGAGTTTACATTCACGGTGCGGCTGCCGATGAAGCGGCAAAGAAATATTCCGAAGTTGCCATGCTGCCTTCCGATGTTGCGGATAACTTGTCTTTTGTGTTCAAAAACCTGAACAGCGAGGGCATATAGTATCCCATCAAAAACAAACTGCCCTCTGTTCGGAAAACGGAGGGCTTTTTTATGGGAAAAACAAGGCATTTTGCCACACTCGCTGTAATATCCGCTATGATATTTACAGGTTGTAATAATGCAGGAAGCAGTATTCTTGAAAAAACGCCGGATATAAACGTTCCCTTTGAGTCGGAAATGAAAATTCAGGCAGGGGAACTGGAATTTGAAGGAAATATCAAACGTTTTGCCACAGGCGTGTGGGAAATGGACGTTACGGCTCCCGAAACGCTGTCGGGGCTTTGCGTTTCCTACGATGACAGCAGCGGTGTGAAAGCCGTTCTTGACGGTCTGGAAACAGAGATCCCCACGGAGAATATCCGTGACGGCGCAGTTTTTGCGCTGATGTTCAAGGCTATGGACTGCGCAGCGGCGGCGGGACAGCTTTCCTGTGCCGACACCGAGGACGGAAAGGTTTACAGCGGAGATTTTTCGGGCGGCACATATATGCTGACCTTTGACCCGAAAACTGCGGCTCTTACCCACATCGAAATACCTTACGGCGAGATAGAGGGAGAATTTACAAATTTCACCGTAACAAAAGAAGAGACTGCCGTTCAGGAAACGACAGTCTCTGAGAAATGAAGCATTTTTACTTTGAAATAAGTGCAAGTGTGTCTCTTGCAATAAGCAGTTCCTCGTTTGTGGGAACGACCCATACTTCCGCTCTCGAATCGGGTGTGGAGATCTTCTTGAGTTCGCCGTGTACCGACTTGTTGATCTCTTTGTCGATCTTTATGCCGAGGAAATCCATATTCTCGCAGACGCCTTCGCGGACTTCGGAGGCATTCTCACCAATTCCGCCTGTGAAGATAACCGCGTCAAGACCGTTCATTACTGCCGCATATGAGCCGATGTACTTCTTGATGTCGTACTGGAGCATTTCGGTGGCAAGCTGCGCTCTCTTGTCGCCCTTTGCAGCAGCTGCGCCGATGTCTCTGTTATCGCTGGAAATTCCCGAAACGCCGAGGAATCCCGACTTCTTATTCATGTAGTCGCTCATTTCCGAAGTGTTGAAGTGGTGCTTTGAAGCTACAAATGTAACTGCGGACGGATCAACTGCGCCTGTTCTCGTTCCCATGAGAACGCCGTCAAGAGGTGTGAATCCCATGGAAGTGTCCACTGACTTTCCGCCGTCAACAGCTGTTATGGACGAACCGTTTCCAAGGTGGCAGGAAACAATTTTCAGATCCTTTATATCCTTGCCCATTGCTTCTGCAAGAGCAGCTGTTACAAATCTGTGAGATGTGCCGTGGAAACCGTATTTTCTTACATGATATTTCTCGTAATCCTCATAGGGAAGTCCGTACATATAAGCTTTTTCGGGCATTGTCTGGTGGAATGCTGTATCAAATACCACTACCTGCGGAACATTTGCGGGGAGAACTTTCTTGCAGGCTCTCAGAGCAAGTGCATGGGGGTGGTTATGTACGGGGGCAAGTTCGCTGAGCCCGTCGATCTGGTCGATAACTTCATCGGTAACAAGAGTTGTCTTGTCAAATATTTCCGCGCCCTGTACTATGCGGTGACCTACAGCGGAGATCTCGTCCATGGACTTGATAACGGCTGCATCGCCTGTGGTGAGGACTTCAACAAGCTTTGCAAAAGCTTCGGTATGTGTGGGGAAGTCGCAGTCCTGATCCACTGTTCTGCCGTCAAAAGTGGTATGCTTGATATGTCCGCCGATTCCGATGCGGTCACAATTTCCTTTGGCGATCACCTTTTCACCGTCCATATTGAGGAGCTGGTATTTAAGGGAAGAACTGCCTGCGTTTACAACAAGAATTATCATAGTAAAAACGATCCTTTCAGAAAAATTCAATTATAATTTTATATTATTACTAATTGCCCGAAAAATCAATACTTTTCCTGTCAATATTTTATGGCTTTACAATATTTTCAGTAATTAGTAATATTATTTCCATATTTAATTGCCGAAAATAATATACTATAATAAAGTAGAGTATTGCAATATGTAAAAAAGAAAGGACATAAATATGAAAACTTACGGTATAATCTGTGAATACAATCCGTTCCATAACGGACATATCCACCAGATAGAAGAGACACGCAAAAACGGTGCTACACATATTGTCGCCATAATGAGCGGAAACTACGTCCAGCGCGGAGATGTTGCCATGGTCGACAAATTCGCAAGGGCAAAAGTTGCCGTGGAAAACGGCGTGGATCTTGTTATCGAAATGCCTGTGGTATATTCTGTTGCAAGCGCGGGATATTTTGCCAGAGCGGGAGTTATGATGCTCGGCGCGCTGGGCTGCGTTGACGGAATATCTTTCGGCAGCGAATGCGGAGACGTGGAACTTCTGAAAAACGCCGCAATGGCTTCGCTGAACCTTTCCACAAAGGAAAATATGGAAGCAAAGGTAAAGCCGCTGCTCATGCAGGGAATGTCCTTCCCCGCCGCGCTCCAGCAGGCTGTTGCTCTTGAACACGGTCCTATGATCGCTTCGGTTTTCGATACTCCCAACAACACCCTCGGCGTTGAATATTTAAAGGCAATGAAAATGCTTGACCTTGATTTTGAGATATTCACCGTAAAGCGGAAAGGCGCGGCTCATGACAGTGAAGAAGCGTCCGACGGAATCGCCAGCGGAACGCTTATCCGCGAGATGATCGAGGACGGCGAGGACATAAGCGAATATGTTCCCGAAGGAATGGCAAATGTTGTCAAGGAATACGAAGAAAAGCAGCAGCTTGCATATTTTGACAATCTGGAAAGAGAAATGCTGTTCCTGCTCCGTTCATTTATCCCGCCGCAGCTTGCGGAGTGTCCCGATGTGGATCAGGGGCTTGCAAACCTCATTTTCCGCGCGGGACTGGATTCAAATTCAATAGACGAATTCCTTGAAAGAACGGTGAACAAGGGCAACACTGCCGCAAAAATGCGCCGCATACTCCTGAATCTGTTCATAGGCGTAAAATCTGCCGATCTTATGATAATGCCGCCTTACGGAAGAGTCCTTGCGCTGAATGAGCGGGGCGCGGAGATCCTGAAAGCCGTAAAAACGAAAGAGGACGGCAACAGGTACGCGATACCATTCAATACGTCACTGAAAGATATTATCGAGATGAACACCCAGCCCATACACAGATTTGCGGATATTTCAAACCGAGCCACGAATCTTTACGGACTTGCGTCCAGAACGGTGCGACCCAGCGCGCAGGAATTTACAGCTAAAATTGAGATACAAAAATAATAAAAAACATATTTTGAATTTGTTTTGAAACAGTCCACCGGACTGTTTCAAAAGATTAAAAATAAGCAAATTTGCCTATTCAAGGGGGAAGCCCTCTATCGCAGGGCTTCCCCCTCTTGCTGTCTGCGACAGCAATTCACCCCCTGCGGAGCTCTTAAAAGGGAAGTTCCGCCGTCTGCGGACGGCGGCGGGGGCTCCGCCCCTCGACCCCGCAGCCTTGAAAGGCTGGCGAACTTTTTTTCAATTTTGCGCTTCGCGCAAAATTGCAATTACTTTTTATTTTACTTTAAGGACTCGTAATATTTTTTCATTGTCTGTGCATCTTCGGTCTGGGTTCCCGCGCTTTCGCATATGAACACGGGGGAAAGATCCCGCTCATAGACAAGCTCCATAAGCGGCTCAAAATCAGGACCGTAAACATCATCTGCAAATGTCAGGTGACATTTTTCCCCGCCTTTGTCGGTGTATTGTATCTTTGAAAAATGCGAATGAAAGATCTTTGCCCTGTCAGAACCAAGCTCATTTTCAATAGTATCAAGGATCTGCCTGTAATCGGCTTTGCCCTTTATTTCTCCGAAAGTGCGGGCGTTAAGATGTCCGAAATCAATGCAGGGGATAAAGCTGTCGTCAACTTTGCAAAGTTCCATGACTTCGCGGAGATCTCCCAGCTGATTTATCTTTCCCATAGTTTCTGGACAGCAGTGAACGCTTTCCAGACCTTCGGAAATAAGAGCTTCCCTTGCTTTTTTCAGCGTTCCCTTGGCAAGTTCAAGAGCTTCCTCGCGGGAAATTTTCGAGCAGGATCCGCTGTGTATCACTATCCTGTCGCCGCCCATGGCTTTAACTGCGGCAGCGGACTGTAAAATGTAGTTTACCGAACCGTTTCGCTTTTCCTCCTCTATTCCCGAAAGGGAAATGAAGTAAGGTGCATGGATCGAAACGGTTATATTTTTTTCCGCAAGGGCTTTGCCAATTTCCGCGGCGGCTTCAGGACCGACACGGACGCCTTGCCCGCACTGATATTCAAAATGATCGAGACCGAACTTTTCAAGATATTCTCCAAGCTGCACCGATCTTTTATAACCCATTGTCTTAAAGCTTTCGGCAGTTCCGGCAGGACCGAATTTTGCACTCATAAGAAACTTCCTTTCAATAAAAATTCCAATCAGATTATACCACAATCGAAGGTAAATGTCAAATAAAAGCCAATTCTTTTTGAAATATGCAGTTTTCCGAAAAAATAATTTCAATTTTGCGCGAAGCGCAAAATTGAGGAAAAAGTTCGCCAGCCTTTCTGAATTGACCCCAAAAAGTTAGACAAAGATAAAGAGAAAAATTATGCAAAGCGACT
>CANQTP010000062.1 GCA_947626755.1 uncultured Clostridia bacterium | reverse complement strand
CCGTCAACTGATAGATTACATAAAAGTGGTCGATAAAAATACGATCATAATATGTTTTAAAGGCGGGGTGGAGATAAGTGTAGATATTTGATATTTACCGCTCATCGCCTTTTTTTGACCGCTAATCATCATTTCATAGTAATACTATTGATTTATTATTTAAATTGATATATAATTTAAGTGACATAAAATTATTACTTACTTGTATTAAGACTGTTATATTTTGAGAGGCACATATGAAAATAATAAAAAAAATATGGATAAACAAGAAATATATTGCTAAAAAGGCGTGTTTATCGCTTACAACTATTTATACTGTATTAGGATTTATAGCTACTTTAGCGCCGATTGATAAATTTATTCCGGAAAATTTGACTTTGTTTCAAAGAATATCAATAAGTATATTACTTTTAATAACAGTATACATTATATTATTTATTATTTTTGCCATACAATTGTGTATACAAAAGCAATTCACACTTATTAATGTTAAAAACGGGCATAAGTTATATTTACAATTTGGAGATATATTTTCCGAAAGCATTGTTTCAGATTCTGAAAAACATTGGAATATCCTCATCCCGGTAAACAGGTGTTTTGATACTAATGTTGATGATGAGCTAATTGCAAGTAGATCTCTTCATGGACAAGCTATACAAAAGTTGATTGACAGTGGGAAATATACTGAAGAAAAACTAAGTTTAGATGTTCGTAAGCAGCTTAACATGATAAAGTGTAATACAACTATGCTTGAAAGGAAAGAAAAACCCAAAGGGAACTTAAAGCGTTATCCTGTTGGTACTACGGTCAAAATTCCTTATGACGAAAAGGTAAATTATTATTTATTCGCTTTATGCTGCATTGATGATACATTATGTGCGTCGATAAGCAAATTAGATTATATGATTGCAATCCAAAACATAATCGAATTATGTAATTCAAAATCTCAAGAGCATCCTTTTGTTATACCACTTATTGGTGGAAAATTTTCAAGAATACATAATTCATCAGCAGAGATTTTAAAGTTTTTGATTCAGTCGTTTAAGTTTAATCAAAATCTTATTAATTGCGATATACACATTGTGGTGTATGATGACATAAAAGACGAGATACCTATATCAAGTGTTATTGATTCAGTTAAGTAAATCTTACATATATTATAATTTAAGGAGGTACACTCATGAATAGAACAGGAAATTATAGTGCTTTTTATGTTAAGGAGCCGTTTTCTGAATCAAACTTAGGTGCAAATATCGAACATGACTTTGTCTACTACAATGAACTTAGGATGTGGAAAGGCAAGGATTCGTCTTTTCCTTTCGTTGATTCACACGGAAAAACATATCAAGTAAGAGATGACAGTGATTGGGAGACTCTAAAAGCACGTTTAAGAGAACGTCTTCGTGCATCCAAAAACATAATACTCTTTTTGAGTTCAATTACTGTAGAAAGTAAGGCTCTTAAAGAAGAGTTAGAGTATGGCATGAGTTCGCAAGGATTACCTGTTATAGTCATCTATCCGGATTATTCCAAAAAAGAAGATATTGCCGATAAGAATGACATTAAGGAAAGCATAAAAAATATGTGGGACAAAGTCCCAACATTTAAAGAATATATGAATTCAGTAGCGACTTTACATATCCCAATGAAAAAAGATATAATCGAAAATGCATTAAAAGAAGATAAGTTAAAAGTTAATACAATGAAAGTGGGTACTTACTATTACCCTATAAATTAAACAATAATTTATAATGATATATGGGCTATTGCATGAATATGTAATAGCCCTTTCATATTATCCATTTAAGTTGAGGAGAAATAAATGGAAATTTTCAAGAAGGGAGTATAATATTGGAAATCGAAATACCTATACCACTTTATATGCTGCTACTTGATGAAGCAGCTAAAAGAGGGTTATCAGTTGAAGAAATTGTGGAACTCGCTTTTAAAAATTATATGGAAAGGAATGAAAACATTGCCGGATAATGAAAAGAAAGGCATAACAGTAAAAATCGACGCATCACTTCATGCAGAAGTAAGACAGTACCTTGAGAGCCACGGGATGACAATGGCTGAATTTGTTACACAGGCACTTCAGGACGAACTTCATCCTAAAATCAATATGAAAGAAGGAAATTCCATGGGAAATATGAGAACTCTTGCATTTCAGGTGCCGGAGGAAATGTTCCAAAGGATCAAAGAGTATTTGCAGAGAAACAACATGACGCAAAAAGAGTTTATGCTTGGTCTCATTGAAACCGAACTTAACCGCGATCTTCAGCAAAGATCAGAAACAAGTTTCGCAGAGGATCAGCAAAATGAACCCTCAGAAAACCATTCTGAGGACATTCACGAAGAAGCAGAAGAAAATATGAATGAACCCGATAATACCACCGTTTCGGACAGTTCTGAAAGCGATGATAGCGAGGACATGGACGAGGACGAAAGTGAGTATATGGGTATGTCTATGTAGATGGAGGATATGGTATTGAAAGAAAAATTAATTATTAACGCATCTCTTGAGAAAACAACATCGGATTTTAATGTAAGGCAATGTATTGTTGAAAAGGCGATACCTATAGTTCATAGTGATTTTGAGGAATTAAAGAAATATCCTATTAAGGACAATAAGTTGATAGCACAATATATGGACAAGATGTATTGTGACAGCAATAACAATTATCACTGCTTGCTGTTATTTGATTATGAACAAGGAGACGGACTTCTGATTGAGTCTGAGGGAAGCACTTTCGCAAAATATGCACAATATGTATCAAATGCAAAATTGCTTTATACCGATTTCATTCGTTCACACACAAAGGAGATAAAACTTTATTGTCCGCTTATTGTTAAAGGTGAACTTTCCAGTCTGTATAACGGTGATGATCAATTTGAACTTTCTGATGATGACGTACTGCGCTGCAAAAAAGACATTGAAGAAAATTTGTCAAAAGAGCGTGACTTTTTTGGTGAAAGAGGACTTATGGAATATTTTAGCGGAGATGCAGAAACGGATCTAAGCGTGTTCAGTGTGTTCCCCTTCACAGAAGTCAAAAACAATGAGCTTATGGGAGTTTTTGTATGCAAAGTATCAAATGATATTACTGAAACTCAATTACAACAACTCAAAGATTACATTACCGGACAAGCTTCAGATGGTTGGGGTGAAAGCTATGAACAGCACCCGATAAGAACATCAAGATATGACAAAATATATGTAAGCTTCTGGAACAACGATAACGATTGGGATTTGACATTCGATGGGAACATTGGTAACTGTCTCGATTGCTCGGAAGATATGAAATTGTATATATGAGATCATATAAATCGGTGTACAGGAAAATATCAAAAATATTTGTAATTCGTATAAATGCCAAACTTTTGATGTTCTTAATATCTATGAAAAAATGACATTGTGAGTTTCTGTTTATATATAGTTATAATGAATGGAAATAAGAGTCGGAAATGACAGTGCAAATTTAATATTCTAATATTTGTTAGCAGCCAGAATTTTGACTTGATAAATTTGTTAAATATTTAACATTAATATCAAGTTAAAATACATAACCATACAGCTTTATTAACTGGAAATAACAGTAATCTAAAAGTAATTTTATCCATAAAAAGAAATAATCGGTAATAATTACAAAAATATGTTACAGCTTATCGGCAAACTTTGACCGCTAATCAAAAATATATTGACATTTACCATAAAAAAATGTATAATTATTCAATAAAACATATGGTATACTTGCGGGCATCGTAATGAGAATGTCACTGAGCAATCTTTGAACCATAATAACGCTTGAAAGTATCGTTGTTAATAGAAACATTCCACGCAGCGTTGATCAGGACATAACGAAGCACTTTAGAGCCGCATTTTGACATTCAGGTACGTTTGGTATTAAACTTTCCGGATTGGTTCACGACCGGATCAATACCTGCATACGCAAGTAGTTTTGAAAGCTGAGAAAAACGATGGATATCACCGATCTTGCCAAGTATCATGGCACCGTTGAGTTTGCCGATACCCGGCACGGTCATGATAACTGAATCAAGCTCGTCCATAGCTTTGCAGATGATTTGCCCAAGCTCACTTATCTGGCTTTCAATTAACTCAATCTGAGTGATCGTTTGAGTTATTTGAATAGATATGTAAGTGTTCTTCACGCCAACGGACGATGCCGCAAGACTTTTGAGGGACTTAGCGTCCTGCTTTCCGAAACGACCATGAGAGGCTTTGGAGAGATGATTACTTAGTTTGGTTGAGTGTAAAACAGCGATGTCGTCCTGACGTGCCACATTGTTCTATCCTCGTAAACTTGCACGAGATGAAAATTCTATGACTTATCCAGCTATTAACATTTGGAATAGAATTGTGGCTTTACACTCCTTGAAGTAGTCGAGCTACAGAAAATTATTAAAAGTCCACAGCACCTATTTCTATTATATCACATTTTGGAGAAAGGAGAGTATGATTTAGGTCTAACTATATCATACAAGATTGAATATGAACGTAAAAAGTAATTTAAAAAGAGTATTACTTGGAATGATGGTTACAAATGCAATCGGTTCGTCTGTGCAAATTGCAAATACTGCGTGTGCTGTATTCCAGTGTCAGTCCGAGGAATCTGAAAAAATCAAAAAACTCAGAAAGCTTTGATTCAAGCAACGTATATTTAGTTCTACCACTTGTAATATTTGATATTGTGGTAGTAGAACTAATATACCAACCCCGTTGCTTTGTAAATAGACCAACTATGAAAAATCAATATAAAAAGATAAATTAACAGAAGTTTACAAGCAACAAAAACGTCTTACTCTAAAAAACAGAAATTTTTTTATGAAATAGCAAATGAAATGTTATCGGACATAAGAATGAAAAAATTATTGCATCAAAACATTATTTGCAATGTAGTTAAAAAAACAATCAACAATATTTTTAGCTTATTAGCGTAGAATTCTTTTATAAATGGAGTGATATATTATGGCAGCAGCAAATTCAAACAAAGATACAAAAGTTTATGCATCAGGTTTTCAGGTGGATGGAAATGTTATTTATTATTACAATTCTGTAATTAATACAAATAATATTTCTATGATCTCTATATCACCAACTCCCGCAAATAATTCATGGATAGCTGCAATTGTTGTAGCTGTCATAGGCTTGCTAATTGGTCGTGCCATAGGAATAACAATTTTAATAGGTGCAATAATATGGATCATTGCTGTTGTAATACATAACAATAATCGTGGAGAATACCTTACAATTAGTCTTAATAGTGGAAATACGCTTTATTTTCACTGCAGAGAAAGGGAATTCCTTAATCAAGTTATTAATTTAATGGTTGAATGTATTAAATCCGGTTTGGAATCTTACTCTGTAAGTTTTGATAAATGTGTGATTAATACTGGCAAAGGAAAAACAGGAGATATACGCATTAACTGATATTTGGAGGAATAGAATTATGTGCAATGTAGAAGTAAATAACAGTGTATTAAATAAAGGAATAACTGGTGATATAATTTGGCAATAATGTTGATTCAAAAAATGTTACAGTTCCAAATAATATATATTCAAATGATGACTTTGATTTTGATAAGCCTTCTGAACTACTTGAAAAAGTATCAATTGATTCTAAAATTAGGCAGGAAGGCAAGTGTGCAGCAAAAGAAAAACAATATGCCAATAAGCATGACCCCAAAAGCTTTAAAAAATTTATTAGTGACAATAAAATCGCATTTACTTCCGGCACATTTGCAACAGTGGCAGGCGGACTTTTGCTTAATCTAATAAATAAAGTGCTTAAATTTTGAAAGGTGTTTATAATTGCTTGCCAATAAATTGTGATTAGAAATTTTGAAAACACAGATTATGATTGTATATATATATATATATATATATATATATTGCATCATAATTCAAAAAGGGTGTGCTGTATGTATGAATAATCGTAGAAAAAAATATATAGCAGAATTTACTATATCAATTTTTAGTGGTTTGGCGACCGGTCTTATTACATTTGCCTTATCATATAGTAACTACGACGAATCTATTGTTAAACTATGGGCAAGCGAATCCAAATTAATAAATGAAAATATGACCTTAAACGAAGCAAAACAAGCATTTGAAAACGAAATTAAAGCTAACGAAGCTGAAATAAATAGATTAAATTTAATCATAAATGATAAAGATAAAGAAAACGAAGAATTACAATCTGAATTAAATGATTTTAACAGTGAATATGATGTAGTAAGATTTGAAACCGCCCAAAAATATGCCGAAAATGAGGATTACGAAAGTGCGATAAAACAGCTTAGTGAAATTACGCACAGCGACCCAAAGGCAGAATTGCTAAAAGATGAATATACTGATAAGTACATATTGAAATGTATAAATACAGTTGATGCTTATGTTGCCAATGATGATTTTGAAATGGCTTTGAGCTACATAAATAATTCTCTAAAAACCCTTCCAGATAATAAAGTGCTTTTACAATTATTGAATGAAACTGAGGCTAAAAAGCCAATAAAGCTTTCTGATATAGGAATCGGTGACTATAATAATTTATCTGATTATGTTGATAGCTATGTTTATGACACAACAATGAAAAAGCACTCCGGTGAAAATGTCTATACTATAGATGCTGACAATGATGAATCAGGTTATATAAGAGTTTACTTGGGAAAAGAATACAGCAAAGTTAAAGGATATATGGCTGTATCTGAAAACAGCGCGGTCGGCAGACCATTAGCCGGAAATATTGAAATAAATTTAGATGGGGAACAGGAAAAATATTATGATGTTCCAGATAGAGCAATCTCGCCAATTGAATTTGATGTCTCTGTAAATGATGTTGATTGGTTTGAGATCAAATACAATGGTTCGTATTTTAGCTTAGCTAACGGCTATGAAAGTTTTGAAATCGTCATATCTGACGTATATTTATACAAATAATCAATGTTATCACAATAACATTTTGTATTATAATTTTAACATATTAGGAGTATGATATTATGAATCTTGTTGTATTGATGTATTCAAGTAAATATATGGATGCAAATGGGAATTTTGATAATTTTCAAGGTATCACATGGTCTCAATATGAACGTATAGAGGTAAAGCCAGTGAATTCATTTAAGGAATTATGCAAAGGTAAAAACATTCGTGATAAAAAGCAAAATGTCTCACCTATATGGAAAGGTGTAAAACAATCTCTACACCTTATTGGATTAAACCAAAAATCTTTTGAGCTTACTAATGGAAACTCTGGTGAAAACGTTTTTAATGTTAAGAATAAAAATTATAATTTTTATTGTATTTTATCTATGAGATTTGATCCTAAAATATATAAAATAAAAAATAAGGAGAATTATTTTGATCATATAAAAAAAATCAAAGAAGAAGTTGTGGAAATTATAGATAAAAATATACCTAATGATACTATTTATTCCCCTTTTCGCTCACTCGGAGCAGAAGATATGGTTATAATATTTTTGTCAGATTCCATTAAAGATATAATGAACATTGTCAATATTTCAAGAAATATTAAATTAAAATATAACGGCGAAGAAATTGATTTGTTTTCAACGACATATATGTTTACAGGACTTAATAATATCAATTGTACAGATGAAATTGGTGTTCCTATTATTGTCAACTTACATTTAAAGCATCACAATGTAAATACATTGAAAAATGAAATAAATATAAAATTAGGTAAAGATCTTGCTGGAAAAGTTGAATATAAAGAAATTTTCCGTGGAAAAGGGACATTGCAATTGGAAATACCAGGATGTGTAAAGGCGGATGTTTTGTTTAAATATAAAGATGGTATTTTTAATGAAAGCTCAGATTTTCATAAAAAAAATTTTTATAATAGTAGAGTGTATTTTAAGGAAGAATTCAATCTTGATTATTATTGCACACCGATTGATATTGGCGATGGATGGAGTGAACGCAATAAAAATAAAAAGCTTAGTAAAGTTGATGATATTTCAGATGTTGCTAAATTTGTTATTGGCGAATACGATCGTCTAATAGCTGATGACCGTTTTTGTCAATGGAAAGATATATTAATTGAGCAACGCTGTACAGCAGTTGAATTTGTTAAAGAATACAAATGTGAATGTGACAGACTAACAGAGTGTCATTTATTAGAATATATGCAGGCATCATTACATCTTATTAATCAAGCGTGTAGTCCGGTTTCTGATATACCTTACCATAATTATTATTATTCTGGATCATTTTCTGATCTTCTTAAGGCGTATTATGGGATAATTAATATGTTGTTTAAAATAGTATATGATTTACCACATAACAAATCAACTGTTCAGCATAAAATTACCTATGCAATATGCATTGAACCTATTGCAAATATTCAAAGCACTATGTATATAAAAGAATCTGAAAGTGATAAAGGAAATGATAGAATAATTGTTTTTTCAATACCATATAATAGCTTTTGGAATTATGCCAATAATATTAAATTTTTGTCTCATGAAGTATTTCATTATGCAGCTCCTTATGATCGTAATCATAGAAGTAAAAATATAGCAGATATTATTTTTAAACTTATACTCATCAATTTTTTACAAAATGTTTCTGAAGAATATTCTAACGGTGCGAGTCAAATAATTTCAGATGAGGCACGTTCGTGGATCAATTATATGATAAATGAATATAAAAATGATGATGAAATAAAGGAAGAACTTTATGATGCAATCAAAAATAATTGTAGCATCTTTTTCACTTTATCTGCACCAGAATGGAGTAATACTTTTTGCGATGATAAACTTCTTGATAGAGTAACTCGTCTGGCTTCAACAACGGTTAAGAAATTTATCTACAAACATAAAAATGATGTAAAAAATCATATAATAAAAGAATTTAATGATTTCAGACTTGAAAATGCGTTAGCAAATTATATAGATGTTGATTATATATTTTATAATAAAATTATAAAAACTATTTCTACAATTAATAATGCAGTTAAAGAAGCTTTTTGCGACATTTGGGCGATAAAAATTACCAAAACAAATGTGATGGACTATATTATATGGCTCATTAATTACATGTTAAGCATTAAACCTTATTCTGTAGTGATTAATTCAATGAATAATGTTCCAGGTTTCCCTATCAAAATAAACAGTTTTGTATTGCGAGTATATTTGTTACTATATTATGATTATGTTGAAAATGATTATACTTCTTTTAATCCTAGAAAATGGCTTAGAGAAGCTTTAAATAATATCGATGATAATAATACAAAAAATATTTTTCGTTCTCTTTTATCTAATTTTGAGAAGAATGATTTACGTGTGTCTTTTTTAAACAATGAATTATATAATATGGCATTTTATAATTTGATCAATTATTTTTCTAACGAATGCTTTACTGAAAAGTTTGAGGTTAAAACCATAAGTGAAGTTTATACCAAAGATCTTTCTGAAGATATTAACGAGGAGTCTTTAAACAAACTTGTATACTATGACTACAACCCCAAAAATGATTCCAATCATACTAATAACAACATCATTAACGTATGTACAAAAGAATTTGATAAAAAATATCTTTCTGCAAAATTTGACTATTGCTATACCAAAAATAATGCTCCTTATATAATTAAAAGCTTAGCCGATTATGTAGAATGTATTAATGCAATTTATAGACAAAACGAATCAAGGTTAGAGAATCATACATTATGGTACAGAGGGATATGCAATATTACGTATAGTATGTTACCAAGTCTTTTCAGATACTGTGATGATAATTTATCACTTTATGCTAATCAATCTAATATAATAAAACAGGCATATTTTAACAGCGTATCCTCGACCGAAATATGGGAGCAGCCTATACAACAAAAAATGGCATATTTGCAACATTATGGTGTTCCTACAAATTTACTTGATTTTTCATTAGACCAGTTTGTCGCATTGTATTTTGCTGTTAATCCAGATAAAGCAGATGATCGCAAGGAATTAGATAATGGCAATATGCAACCAGTAGTTTATGTTTTTAATCCAGTTGGATATAGTGAAGCAATCAATGTATTAAGAAGTAATAATCCCCAAAAAATCAGGAAATATAAATTGTCTCCAGTGCTATTTGATATCGATCAAAATGTTAAAGAATGCAATGATTTTTTTGTTTCTGATATGTCTTTTGATTATTTAGTTAATCACACAGAAAAATTCAATGTTGATGATTATATTCCTAGCCCATGTAGTTTTGATTACCCTATGCCCATTGTCATTGAACATACAAATCAACGTGTAAAGGCTCAGAGTGGTACATTTGTTGCTTATCCGCTTGATGCAAAGCCACAATCAGAAAAAACGGGGGAAGATCGTTATCATTATATGGATTTAAAAACTATTCAAAATAATTATACTGATTTAATAAATAAAAAGCAAGTAGATGGTCCATTTTTATACACAATAGAAATATACAAGGCATCAATCTCATTGATACGGCAAGAATTGGAGCAATTTAGAATTAATTCTGGAAAGTATTATCCAGAACTATCAAAAATATTTGAAAATATGAAAAACAAATAGAGTATTATAAATGTACGATGAACACAGTACACAAAAGTTCCAATGATTTTCTTATGAAATTGATAAACGCGTTTCTTTTTCCAATCAGAAAAGTTTAGACTGGTAATGGAACGGAGTGAACAACACAACTGCTGGTTAAAGATCCTAAAATTTGAAAAAGCTTTGGAAGGTGTATATATAACTTATTGTCGCATTAAAGCTACAACTTCTCTCCGTAGCGACAAGGTTTAGAGGCTGCATAGGATTGACAAGAAAAAGGTTTTACAGAAAAATTTGAATGTAAAACCTTACAAACGTCAAAAATCAGCTTGCAAGATACAAAAAAAGTCGAAACGACATATTAAAGAGTTTTCTTGTCATCCGCAGTCATAATTTGTGTTCTAACTGTAATTTGACACTGAAAGAAGTTGTTTAAAAGTTACGTGAACCCACTCAAAAGTGATTGCTTCCAAACTGATTACTAACAATCTTTATTTTTTAAGGCAAATGTAACAAATCTACAAATTTATCCATATTTTTAAATAATACCACTTGACTTTTTTTCAAAGACGTGGTATAATAAATATTGTCCATAATTAAAGAAAGGAGTGTTCGCAAACGAACAAATGTTCAAAACGAGCAAAATGTGAATTTTATGTTGAATGAAGATGTTATTCCCATTTTAAAAGGAGGTGATGATAATAATGGTAGTAAATATGGTAAACATATTTTCGTGAACTCACTAATAGATTTTGATGAAGAAGTAGATGAGTGGAATAATAGGGATATATTACCTGCTATGGTAATTAAGAATTGTTATATCCCTGTTCCGATTGATTAATGTAAAATATTATGATGAGCAAATGTCTTTTTAAACTATTAGCAAATAATATTTAACAAATTATATCAAAATCATTAGGCATGAAAATGTTTTATCAATAACTTAAACTGTAAAAATGTTACATCTTTAGTTAGGAAATTATTAAAAAATTGAAATTTAAAAAAAGAGCAAAGCTTGGAAACGTATGTTTTTATATGAATGTACGTTCTTCAAACTTTGTTCTTTTTAAGAGACAAAATCTTTTTTGTAGTGACAACACAGTAACATTTCCCGCAAATCCTTTTGTATATTGGGTTTGCGGGTTTTGCATTTTCCGCTGTTATTTAAAATGCCCATTGTTTGCCCATTGTTGTATCTTTTCGTATCGTTTCATAAGTTTTAAAATCATTATGCCGTTTCAATATGCTGTCGTTTAGGTATGTTCATTGCTTCGGCGATTATGTCCGAAGTTCTCGCCTGTGCTTCTTGAAATTCATGGGTGTAAATTCCCAAAGTCGTTGTTGAATTTGAATGTCCTAAATCTGCCGATACAGTTGCAATGTCTACTCCTGCATTGATTAAAATGGAAGCATGGGCGTGCCGGAAACTATGCAAGTCACAAAATCGCATATCATTCTTTTTGCAGAAATCCTTTAACCAACCGTAAGGCGTTTCGGGATTCATCGGCTGTCCGTCATACTTTACGAAAATGCGGTCGTTATCATGCCACAAATTTGCCATTTTCCGCCGTTCTTCGTCCTGTTCGGATTTGTATTCTTTCAACAGATCAAAGATAAACTGCGGATACCTGTTGCTCCTTTGGGAGCGTTTTGTTTTTGTGGTGTCTGTGTAAATTCCGCGCTCCGCTGTGTAGTTGGATGTTCGTCTGACACTGATTATTCTATTATCCCAGTCAATGTCTTTCCACTCAAGTCCGAGCATTTCACTTCGCCGATAACCTGTGTACAATACCATTGTGAAAAACAATTTGTACTTCAGCGGCGCAGTTTCAAGAAGTTCCATAAGCTGCTGCAATTCTTCAAGATTGTATATGTTTTTCTCTTTCCTCTCCCCTTTCGGTATCGTTACCTTTCGGCAGGGGTTGTCCGAGATCATGTCCATTTTCAGCGCGTATTGAAAAACGTCGCTTATAAAACTCAAATGATGTACTACCGTCTTTCTCGATAACGGCTTGCCCGTCCGCTGATTTTTGCCGTTGATAAGCAGATCGTTGATAAATTTCTGAACGTGCCGTCCCGTTATCTTGTCTATACGCATATGCCCAAGCGCAGGATAAACCCTGTGTGTAAGCTGCCGCATTCGTTCATATGACGTACTACGCAGACCTGTTCTTGCATATTCCTCAAACCACTGCTCCGCAAATGTTTCAAACTTGATGTTTGCGGTTATTTGTCCCATTTTACACTTTTCTTCAAATAAGACCGCCTGCCTGTTTACCTCCTTTTCGATTTGTTTAGGTGTCATTCCCTCCTCCGGTCGCCACGTCATTTGCTGAAATTTCTGTTTTCCGTTCACATCATATCCGCAGCTGACGCGAATCTCGTAGGAGCTATTTTTCTTTCTGATAGATGCCATTTAACATTCCTCCGCTTTGCAGAGTCCTGAAATGTCCGCTTTCCATCTATAATTTTATATGGTAAAGCGGTAAATGTCAAGACTTTTTTTGAAAATATTATGTAGAATTCCGCAGAAAATCAAGAAGTGCAAACTTATTGATAAGTATTTTGCCGTGACTTCCCTGACCTGCACGAATGGTTGGTATTTTGCCTTGCGCCGCAAGCTGACGGAT
>CANQTP010000061.1 GCA_947626755.1 uncultured Clostridia bacterium | reverse complement strand
GAAATATAATTGCTGTCCGTCCTCGGATATGTTATCAGCTTCTTTTCGTACAAGGACTGAGCAGCTTTCAAAGTGTCGGCGGCTGTCATTCCGTAAATATCGTTTGCTTCTCGCTGCAAGGAAGTAAGACTGTGAAGTAAAGGTCGGCTTTCCTTTTTCCGTTCTGATTTTACAGAAAATACGGTAACAGGTTTACCCTCACATTTTTTCTTGATAATTTCCGCCTGTCCGTAAGTATCAAAAACTTTTTCACATTCAGCACCGTTTTCAAGAATTACCTTGTAAAACGGGCTTTTTGTAAATGCCGCAATAGCTTCATCTCGTTTTGCAATAATATTCAAAACAGGAGTTTTTACTCTTCCGACTTTGTGACGGTCATTATTTAAAATGCTGTATAAACGGGACAGCGACATACCGAAGATCCAATCGGCTTTTGCCCTTGCAAAACCGGCAGAAAAAAGAGCGTCCTTTTCCGAACCGTCAAGCAGATTTGCCATTCCTGCCTGATACTTTCATCAGTAAGGGAAGAGATCCACAGCCGTTTTACAGGTTTATTGCAGCCGAAATAATTATATATGTATCTGAAAATACATTCTCCCTCACGTCCTGCGTCACAGGCATTTATGATCTCCGTAACATCATCACGGCTAAAAAGTGTTTCCAGAATTTTTATCTGCTCATCATATCTTTTCAAAGGGAAAAGTTTGAATTTTTCCGGAACAATCGGCAGGGTATCAATATCCCATTTTTTAAAGCCGTAATCTTCAGGCATACCTATGCAGAAAAGATGTCCCAAGGCGTTGGTAACTATATAACCGCTGCCCTGACGATAAAATGAATTTTCTATCGGTATCTTTTCCGCCGCACCAACACAGTAAGCTATCGAGGTGCTTACACTTGGTTTTTCTGAAACTATCAGACGATAACTCATAAAACATATTCCTCCGTTTCATTATAGCTATCATTTTATTTATGGAGTATGTATTTGTCGGATAGCTATGGGATCATTACATATATTTTTTTCAGCCGCAGGAACAGCAGCTTCGGAATTATCCGAAAAGATCTCATCAAGTTCCCCATTTTCAAAAGCGGTTTTGATAGCGTCAATGTCATATCCGTTTTTGCTTAGGAGCTTGTAAAACATTGAGATCTTTTCCTTTTCCAGCTTGTCTGAAAGAACCTTTTCCTTTGATTCAAGAGATCTGAGTATATTTTTGTGATACTCTATCAGTCTTTTTGTCCGTTGTATGTTTTTCCTGCATAGATCAAGTTCTTCCTTGTATTTTTTCTCTCTGTCTATCATTTTTTCTCCTTTTCGTTGAACTTCAAAAGTAAAAAACCTATAAGGATCGCTCCTGTTATCACACCATCACTGATACCGAAATTAATGTCAAAAACAGCATTTGAAATCCCAAGATATTTTAAAATAAAGCTTGCAAGTACCGTCATTCCGAAAATTACAACAATTACTATGAAAGCCTTATCGCCTTTCAAGCTGCCGTCAGACTTTTTCCTTTTAAAAAAATCAAGTATTTCCGCTCACTCCCATACTTTCAATTTGTACAAGGTACATTTCGTAAATATCCTTTTCCTCATCGGTAAAAGCATAGCTGTCAAGCACTTCATCAAGAGAATGATTTGTTACTTCGCCGTACAGCCATTGATGATCGGTGTCACAGTAATATATCGTCCTTTCAACTGTGTATTCGTTGGGCGTTCCCTCATTGTAAACCACGATCTCAATGCGTTTCTTGCAGTTCTGACCGCTGCAATGTCTGTATTCATAGTGGTACTCAAAATCATAAAATTTTTCAATTACTTCCGCGATTTCATCATCTGTAAATTCAAGCTTTACTTCATCGGAGTTTCCAAGTTCCCGATACCGCAGCACTGCAAGTATTGCGATCGCCGCATTTTTGTCAATATCGGCAATATCCTTGTTGCCGTACTGATCTAACTCGGTAATTTCATCATAAGGCGGATACTGCCGCTTACCACAGACAAAACCCTCCACAATTTCGTCAATTTCCGACTGCTTTTCTTCGATATATTCAACTATCGACGTTGAATAATCATCAAGAATTTTATCCGTATCTTTATCCTCGTCCTCGGAAATAAGCCAACTGAAAAGACTTGTTACGGCAGCAGAAACAATAGTTACAATACCGTTTATCAGCAGAACAAGAATAAGGATCAAAGCCAACGCAAGAAGAATAATAATTCCTGCCTTGGAAGTCAGGACCTTGCGGACTGCCGTAAAAACCTTGACCGCAGCGTCCTTTGTCCGCTTTGCATTTTTTTGGATTTTTTTGACCTGTACACGGGTATTACGCGGCATATTTTTTACTGCAACAGCAGCTTTGGAAGTAGTCCTTGCAGTATTCAGAACCGCTTTCCGAGCATTGTCGATATACCGTATCTCTGTTATGCCCTGCTTAATGGTTTCCATGCCTGTGTCGGTAATTTGGGACTTGTCGATCTTAGTTTTAAGAAGCTGCTGTCCGCTTTCGGAAACAACATTTTTAACCCCTTTATCTACAGCAGTGAAAATTTTCCCAAAATCTTTTTTAGTGCCGACCTTTACACCGCTTTTAATCATAGAACGGACAGACTTTATGCCATTTTCGGCAGCAGCCGCCGTGTTTTTTACGGCTTCTCCCGCTTGAATAACGGTATCGGCAGAGTAACGCATAAACTCTGCACTTTCCGAAAGCAAATTATCATCATCGCTTTTTGCAATGGTGTACCGCTTGTTTTTAAGCCGCATTTGCTTTATCCGCATATTCCGCAGAATTGCTTTCTTGCGAAAGAGCTTGTCGGCAGCTTGTATTTTTTCCTCAAGATTTTCCGAAGCGGCAATGACAGTTTTCACATCTTCCGAATAAGAGATCTTAGCGGACTTAATGTATTCCGAATTTCTCTGCGTATGTATAATATCGTTGTTCACCGACGTCTGCAAAACGCTTTCTGTATGAACTTTTACGGTATTTTCAGCCGACCGTATCTCAGGTCTTTGAAACTGCTGCGCCGTTAATTCCGACTGCATTTTTCTGAGTATTTCTTTTCGCCCGCGATCGGAAAGTACCGAGGAGTTTAATTGCTCCGAATAATTTTTTACTGCCGTATTCTGCGAGGAGATCTTCATATCCGAACGGATAATTTGCGTTTTTATCTCACTCATTCTTCACCTCGTCAATTTTGGTAGTCATAAGGTCATAGAGTTCATTATGCGGGAATTTATCGCGGAAAGGAATAATTGATCCTCCGCAGCAGATAAGCCCCTGACCGCTGTCGCTGTTTGTAACATAGGCAAGCAGATTGTCAGAGATATTCAACAGCCGTGCAAGCTGTACCCTGTCGCTTGTTGCCTGATTCAACATCATAACAAAATCAGTATTGGAAAGCATTGAACGAGCCGTTTCGGATTTCAGCAGATCCTCCACATTCTGAGTTATCCCTGTCGGAACACCGCCCCATTTTCGCGCACGTTTGTACAATTCAAACAGGAAGTTTGCGGAATATTCATTGGCAAAGAGAAGATAAATTTCGTCCATATATATCCAAGTGCGTTTACCTTTTGCACGGTTTTCGGTTATCCTGTTCCAGACATAATCGAGCACTATCAGCATACCAATTGACTTTAACTGCTTTCCAAGGTCTTTTATGTCATATGCGACAACACGTCCTGTGGTATTGACATTTGTCTTGTGTGCAAAAACATTCAGATTGCCGTTTATATAAAGTTCAAACGAAAGTGCAAGTCCCTTTGCTTCTTTTTCGGGCTGGGACTTCAAGACCTCATAAAAATCAATAAGCGTTGGAATTTTTGCCGTATCGAAGTCCTGCATATATTCCGCATAAGTAATAGTCAGACAGCGGTCAATAATCCCGCGCTCTTTAGCCGTCAAGCCCTGCTTGCCGACCAGACATTCAAAAAAACGAAAGTATGAAGTCCGACTTCATGATAAGCGGATTTTCATCATCCGAATAATTCTGCGACATATCAAGAGGATTTATGTAATTTTTACTTGCAGGCGATACCTTTATTATTTCACCGTCAAGAGCGGATACAAGACCGTGATATTCACGTTCGGGATCAATGATGATAATATCATCGTCTGTCGCCAGAAATACATTTACCATTTCACGTTTCGCGCTGAACGACTTGCCGCTGCCGGGACTTCCGAGAATAAAGCCGTTCGGATTTTTTAACATAAGGCGGTTGAAAATAATAAGGTTATTGGAAAGTGCGTTCAATCCATAGTACATTCCGTGCTCCTGCGAAATTTCCTTTGCGGAAAACGGCAGGAAAACCGCTGTACTTTCGGTAGTCAGCGTCCTGCGTATTTCAAGAGTACAATTGCCGATCGGCAGTACGCTTTGCAAACCTTTTTCCTGCTGAAATTTCAGTGTTGACACGGAACAGATATGTTTTCTCACTATCGCTTCAATGGCTTCCGTATTATTCTCCAGTTCATCAAAATCGTTTGCAGCAACCATTATGACAATATTTGTCATAAACATTTTCTGATTCTTTGAGCGGAGATCGTCCAGAAGTTCCTCAGCTTCAACGAGAGAATATTTGAGTTCCTCATTGATAACGTCGGAAGTGTACCCTGACTGTATAGCCTTTTTCTCCGCCTGCAATTTATTTGCTCTCATAGAAGTAAGCTGATGATTAACGATCTTTAAAGCCTTTGCGGGATCAACAGGTGCAACATTTACCGTTACCATAATATCAAGGTCACTGTTTGAAATATCGGTGAGTATGCTGTCTTTAAGACTTGCAGGCATATCTTTTATGAACATTGTGCGGGCATATTTGTTATCCCACATGAAATAGTCCTTTTTAAATTCAAAATAGTCGGGACAACAGTATGCTCTTTCCGCCTGTCTGTTAAGATCCTTCTGAGTAAACAGAGGAATTTTATCCTGCGCACTTCTGAAAATATCCTTTAAAAGTCCGATACGTTCATTTGATGTCATAGGTGTAATTGATGAACCTATCTTTTTGAAAGCATTTGTAAGTTCCAGATCAATGGTTGCAAATTTTGATTTTGCAGCTTCAAGGTATGCCGCCTGAACCGTCACCGTCAGATATTTGCTGCGTATGATACCATTCTGCCCCTGTTCCATTTTTTCAGTGAGCATATCGTTGTATATGTCAACATACCTGTCAAATCCGTCACCTTTATGTTTCAGAAGCACCATATCGTTGAATTTTTCTTTGTTTACACGGTTGTTGTGAACGGTTATCTGAATATCCGCAGAAGTGTCAAAGCTGTTCAGCACAGAACAATATCCGAGAAAAATGTTTTCCTGTTCCTCCTGCTTTGCAATAGAGTAGTTTATATCCTCAAATATGTATGTTTTGCTGTAACGGTTATCGTCCACTTTAAAAATGTGATCATCGCAAACTCTTTTGTACGGTAAAGTTTTCTGCATAGTTATCGGAACAACACGCTTTTTCCTGACCTTTTTCTTTTTAGGTTTTCTGCGTTTCTGCTTATCAAGACGTATCTCATCACGTTCGCGGGCGGATAATTCTGATAAATTCTTATCACCGGAAATGTTTTTCTTTTTTAACTTTTTCATAAAAACAACGGCGGCGACCGCTGCTCCGAACACTCCCGCAAGGAGCAAAAAAGCCTGCGCATTATTTGAAGCCGAGACATTTTCCGAAGCATTTTCAATAACCGAGGCTGCCGTAGTTACGGCAATTTCAGCCGGATCTTCTTTCAAGGTATTTTCCGTAAAATACAATATTTTTTCCTGCGGAACATCGGTTACGGCTGTCTGCGGTAATACCGGTGCAGCTTCGGAAAGATCTTCGGTCTCATAATCTTGGGGAATTGTTGTGACCAATTCGTTCTCTGATAATTCCTGCTGTTCGTTTTCTTCTTTTTCCGATCTTTCAATTTCTGATACCTCCGTTTTTTCTGTTTCGAGCGCATTATAAATTGTCTGATAAATTATCATCGCAGGGACTTCCGTGACCGTTTCGGAAGTTTCCAACCCCGTTTCTATCTCAGACTTGGAAGTAATCGCAGACTCGGTAATTTTTGCCGTTGTGGTCTGCACCGTCGCAGCCGAAGTCTGCTTTGCCGTCGCTTCTGTAGGCTTGTTAAGCGACTTTATGTATTCGTCAATATCCATACCGTTAATGGAATAATTATCGGCTCTTTCATCATATATCTTGCGAATATCATCGGTCAGGTAATGTGCCTTGTCGTTCTTATCCACAAAATATACACCGCCGCTTTCAGCGATAACAATAGAATTGCCGTTGCTGTCAAACCAACAAATATCACTGTTCTTCAAAATATCATTTGTCAATCTTTTTTCCTCCGCTTCAATAATTTTTTTATGAAATTATTCTTTTCTTTCCGGGAAATTTCAGCAGCGAGTTCCTCCGCAAGATAGGTTTTCCTAAGTGCCATAAAAACGGGTTCAAAGGAGTATATCCTTTTCTGCGGAGCAAAAGTGTGATAAAACCATTCTACCGCAAATTTTTCAAATGTCATATCGTTGTAGCGGAAAAATCCCACAAGCATAAGCGGCGCGGCAATTATCATTACAAGCCATGAGATCAATTCCTCCGGAAGAAACTTCCCGCCGAAAATGTATAACGGAACACATATCAGAAGTGCTGCCGCCGCACATACACATTGTCTGACTGTCAGCCCGAAAAAGAATTTTTCACGGTAATTTTTTATTTCTTTCGGAACGCGTATCTCTATCATTTCATCACCGCCATTCCTATAAGGTAAGCTATGGAAAGCACTCCTCCGGCTAAAAATACAGCCGCATAAAAGTCCTGCTGAATTTTCAGCCTGTCGGATCTTTTAAAATATTCCTTTATTCTTCTGAACATAAAACCCCCGTCACTTCATAATTTTCACAAATGTTTTTCCTACATAAAACAGCGAAAACGCCGCAGAAACAAACATAAGAATTATGCACAATTCCATTGGTATCACCTCAGCTTCCTTATTTCATACGCTCCTGCTTCGGATATATATTTTACAGAAATATCCGGCTCAAACCGCATAATATCACGGACCTGTTCAAGACTGTAGGCGTGATCGACGCTGCCTTTTCTTATTGACGAAAGTATCGAATTGATAAGAAGAACATAATACTCATCAAGTGTTGTAATTCTATCGTCATAGCTTTTTCTGTCGGAAACGATATGTCTTTTCAGCCGTTTTTCTCCGCTCGGAACGGTATTCCCACGCAGTTCATCAAGAACGTGCTTCATAAATTCAGATGAATTTTCAGGATAGAAATTTTCACAGGTATCACCGTATTTTCTGCACTTATGGCAGCAATTTTCACAGTCGTGAATGATTTTGACTTTTATCAGATCATTATGTAAATTCATTTTTTATTTCTCCGTATTTTTATTTGTATTTAACTTTACCATTTGGGAAAAGTTGAAAAAGTAAAATTATGCTGTATCTTTGGTTGCTCCCCGCTATGCGCCTACCGCTTGTCTTGCCCATTGTCCGCTTTTTGCAACACCAAGAGCAAGAGAAAGTGCGGTTATTGTTATGCCTATCTGAGATGTTCCGCCAAGAAGTTCGGCTATCTGTGCAAACGCATAAAACATCACGATTATCACAATTCCCTGCAAGCAAACAGCAGCATAACTTTTTACAAACGCCTTTGCGCTGTCATGCCAACCCTCTCCCGCAAAAGTAGAAAGGGGAATGGGAGCTATCACCGTATATACGATTATTTCAAAAAGCCGTCCGATAAGGATAAGGTTTATTACCCAGCACGCGCCCATTAATATCAGGAATGTAGGAGTAACTTCAAGATACTGCACAAGATAATTCAGATTAAGAAATCCTGCTTCATCAGGCTTTTCAAGTATCGCACTTGTATCAAATCCCGAAAGAAATCCGTAATTCAGTTCTCCAAGGCTGCTTGCTATCGAATTGAACCCGTTATATATTATCCCCATAAGTCCCCGTGCGTTCTGAACGATCACTTTTGCAAGCACAAATTTAAAAAGCAGCTTCAATACCTGTTCGTAGCTTTGTATTTTAAACAGCATAGCTTCGCTGCAAAGCTGTATTGCAAAGAACATTGACACAAGCACAAGAGCAGTTCCCTCAACCGCTTTCATTGCCATGTCGATAACCGTTATACTGCTGTCAAACGGAGATATGGTCAATGCTTTTACCGCATTGTCAAAAGTGTAATTTACTTCTGCTATCCTATCGGATAACCAGCCTTCAACGGTTTCCCATTCTATCAATCCTGCCAATTCTTTCACCGCCCTTTCTTTGAAATATCTTATACTGAAATGCTTTATACCGATCCCCGATCATAAAGTGTACAAAAAATCTGTGCAAAATCTTGAATATATGGATCTTGCGCAGATTTTTTGTCTGCACTTCGGTCAGTGCTCAGTGTTATTAAGGATAATGCCCATTGGGACTTTCCGCTTCCTATTATTCTTTGAACATATCGTAAGCCTTTGCAACTGCATAAACGATAAATCCGGAAGCAAGGCACATCAGACCTCTTGTCTTACCGTCGGCAGAATCGTCCTTGAATCCCATTGCAAACTGCACCGCGCCCACAAATCCGATAACAAGACCTATTCTTGCTACCCAGTCAACGATAAACTCCACCACTGTATTGAACGTTTCAACGCCCTCTGTAGAACCTTCTGCAAAACAGGTGATACCCATACATGACGCAGCCATTGAAGCCGCCATTATACCTGTTGCTATCCTGCTCACCGAGCGCATCATTTTTCTTTCGCGCTGCTCCGCTGTAAGCTGTCTGTTAGGGGTAATATCCTCATGAATATCCCTGCGGAAAGCAGCAAATTTTGACTTTATTCCATTTATTATTTTATTCATCTTGTTTTCCTCCATAATTTTAAATAGTATCGTACACATCAAGATAGCTTTCCTGTGCTACCTCAATAAACGGCGGCTTTAAATGCGGTTCTGATGTTACGAGGAATTCATTGTCATCAAGCCTTGCAGGATCACTGCCGCTTTTCGGATCTTTGGGAAAATCATTATGCAAGTGATTTTCATTTCCCACGATCTCGCCGCTGACTATTTCTTCTACGGTAACAGACTGTTCGATCTCATCAATTATCTTTTCGGGAACATCTTTACCGCCGATCTCAGCGTCGGAATTTATCTGCTCAAACACTTCCTCATTGACGGTTTCCGAATAATTATCCTTGTTTTCCACACTGTTATCATTGAATTTCACCGTTTCAATATCCTTGATAAGATAAGCGTTCTGACTGTCAAAGTCCTCTAACAGCTTGTAGTTCGGGTGCTTTTCAATAACAAATTTGTCGCAGAAAAACGGGTACAAACCACGGACAAACAAAATACATTCGTTATCCTTCATAATTTTTAATTCGTCCACCGTCATAAGTTCGCGTCCTAATATGCCGTCGTTTTCGGACGTTGAACCGTTCCGTCCGCGGGTACGGTTGTTGCTTCTTGTGTCGATAGTTTCTTTGCCAAGCGTCTTTGAAATATGCTCTAAAGTTGTAGGCTCCTGACCGCCAAGAAAAAGCAAGCTGTCACAGTTTCCGAGTACATTTTCCCAACTGTCCTTATACATCTTCTTCAATTGCGAGAGGTTCTGGATAATGACATTTGCGGAAATTTCCATAGAACGCATAGTAGCCAGAAGTTCCTCAAAACGCGGTATAGTACCGACATTCGCAAATTCGTCCAACAAACAGCGGACGTGAACGGGCAGTCTGCCGCCGTACTTGAAATTTGCTCTGTCATACAGAACGTCAAACATCTGAGTATACATCATTGCCGCCAAAAAATTAAACGTGTCGTCCGAGGACGGAATAATGATGTACAGCACCTGTTTTTCGTCGCCCAGTTCCTCTAAGTGCAGATCATCGCAGCAGGTCAGATCCATGACCTCCGGAATATTGAAAGCCTGCAAGCGGACAGCGGTTGAGATCAGTATAGATTTTGCAGTATCTCCCGCTGCCTTTTTAAAGTCCTTGTAATATTTAAGGCACATATATTTACTTGCAGGTTTTGCATTTTTGGCAAGATCAATAAGGTTCAGTTCTCTGAATTGTTCGTTATCCTCTGCATTGGCATACTTTTCGGGAAATTCAAGCGCGTCAAAAATAAGGTCAAGATCTGATTGAAAATTATCTTCTCCCTCTTTTACTTCCGCCTTTTTCAGCAGTTTCATGACTTCGGAAAAATTCTGCATTTCCTTGCTTTCACACTCAACAAGATAGAAGCAAAGAGCAGCTAAAAGTGCTTTTGTTGAATCGTCCCAGAACTGATCCCCCGAACCGCCGCCCTCTTTCTGGGTGTTCTTCATCAGAACATTGACCATTTTGATTACGGCAGTTGCACTGTAATTTCCATTCGTATCATAGATATACTGAAAAGGATTGTAATTGTTTGAGTGTGCCATGTCGATAAGATTAAAGACCTTTATCTTGTAGCCGTAATGCTTTAGCATTTTCCCCGTTGAACGCAGCAATTCGCCTTTAGGATCGGTACAGACATAGCTTGTATTTGCCTGCATAAGATTTGGCTTTACATAAAATCTTGACTTACCCGAACCGGAACCGCCGATAACCATAACATTGAGATTTTTACGAGTCTGACGAGTATTCAGTGACATTTTTACATCATTTGTCAGGACGATATTATTGTCAATTATGTACTCATGGTTCTTTTTTGCAGCTTTTACTTTTGCTTTCTGCTCCTTTGATGTCTTATCCAAAAGCGACTTTATTTCCTTTTGATTTGCCCATCGTGCTGAACCGTGTTCCTCTCCCTTTCTATGGAATTTTTTCTTGCCCGTAATTTTCATCAGCACATAAATACCAATTCCAAACGCCGTAAAAATTGGGAACTGCAAAGCTTTTTCGCCTTTTTTCACTTGCTCAAAAACCATATCGGTATCCATAAGAGCAGCTTCCAAGCTGTTTGCCGGCTTATCAAGATCCGCTTTTCCGCTTGCGTCCAAAGAAAGGTCGAAGCAAGCTCCCAAAGCAGCCGCAAAATATATTGCAAATACCACAAGCACCGAATAAATGCTGATAGTTACAAAATCAGGCTTTTTTGCGATCCTGCTCATTTCCTGCTGCCCCTCTCGATCTTTTTATGACGAACAGCACCCGCAGAGCCTTTTATTGTCTCTTTTGCTTTTCTCAGAAGATTTTGTGTTACGCTCTGCTTCATAGCCTTGTCAATGATTTTTTCCACTTTTGCGGAGGACATTCCAAAACTGTCCGCAAGCTGTTTTTTAGCGGTTTCTCTGTCGGACAGATCAAGCCGTACAACCGTATTCCCGCCGCGAACGATAAAGGACGTTTGTGTTTCACGTTCTATTTGATAATCCTTATACTTCATCGTTCCGGCTTTTACCGTAAATCCAAGCATTTCTGCTTTTCGCAGTATTGCCCTGATAACTTCGGTATCATCGACTTTTAAATATTGTCTGATACTTTTTTCAGCGTGTTCTCTGTCGGGATCTCTTTCTGAAAGAACAGTAAAATTTCCGTTACTATCAGTGATCGTCAATCTTGAATGATCCTCATTCGGCAGCTGTATTTTTGCAAATGAAAACTTGTCGGCAAGCAGATCGCCGCCCGATATTTCCTTGCTGTAAAAAGGCAGTTCTTCAAGTTGACGTGATCCGCTCAAAAAGTATCTCTTTTCTTCTTCGGAAAGTTTTTCGGTAAGCCTGTTTGCAGTCTCCGCAGCTTTCGGACCGCTGTATCCGAGATGTTCTTTCAGTACACGTTCCAGTTTGGCTTTTGTGCAGAAATTTACCGTCAGCTTTTTCCCCGACAAAGTATCTGAAAGTATGATCTTAGGCTTACCGCTTTTGTCCTTTTGAATTTCCGCAGAAGTTTTTGAGACCTCCTCTCTTAGCTGTTTAAAATTCTGCACGGCAGCTTCCATCTGCTTTTCATATGCGGAATTGAAGATACATTTTATCCCGTCTTTTGCCTCCATAAAATTAACCGGAATATCGTGCTCAGCGCAATACATCTGAAAGGCTTCGGTATGCTTCTTTTCAATTGTTATCATTCGCTCGGTCTGTTCGGGGGCTTTCATCTTTTCCCGAACTATTCCTTGAACAATAGAATTAAGTGCCTCCTTGTCCTTTACATTGAAGAAAACAGACACCGTATTTTCTTTGCCCTGTTCCTGTATCGCAGAAACCGGAATATCCATTTTCTTTGCTTGCTTCAGCAGCTCCTTATAATCCTCTTTAGCAAAGCTTGGGAGCATTGTTACTTCGCCGCCCTCCTGAAGTTTCCGATATGTCACTTCGCCGCCTGACATTTCTTCCGCTTTCCCTGCTGCCGCTTTTTCGCGTTCCCGTGCTATTGCTATCTTGAGCATTTCCATTATCAGCTCTGTTGCCTTTGACACTACCTGCGTCGTCACTTCTACTCCCGCACTTGCTACGTCATCTCCGTGCATGGTCAACCTCCTTTTCTCTGTACTTATGAGAGATTTTTACCTCTCTCATAAGTACCTACAAAATAGCCCGATTTTGTAACCTAAAAACGCTCTGATAAATAAATTTTGTTAGTTATAACATAAATAAGACAATATTTGCTTTTCGATTTGTACATATGCAACAACTTCAAATGTCTGATTTGTTCATTAACAATTCCCTAAGCTGTTCCGCGATCTTTCCAAGGCTTTTAGATATGGCGGAATGTGAAACGCCTTCCAGTTTCCCTATTTCCTCCATTGTCATTCCGACAACATGATAGAAATAAAAGCGCCTGCGAAATATCGGATCTATCTCATTCAATGCTTGACGCAGCTTTTGTGAAATTTGATCATCAAAGAAACATTCTTCCGCAGACTTATCGGAAATGCCGCAAAGTTCTGCTAAATAAACCTCATCAAGACCAAACGGAGCAAGGTGTCTGTAATCTCTTTGCCGTTGCGCACGTTCTTCACGCCCTGCACTTATTAAATATTCTAAAACCTCATCACTGACTGTTACACATTCCTGTCCAGAGTAATTCCTAATGTAATAGTCAGAAATACGAATGACATTTTTATTATCCTCACGTTTTGCAGGATCTGCATTATTATTTTTAAACATTATGGTTACCTCCGAAATTTTTATTTTTTAGTTGATGAAAAAAATAAAAATTTCTATGGGTAACGACCTATGTAACAGAGCCAGTTCTTGCTTATAAACATAAAAAGACCTTTCTGCTTTCAAAGCAAAAAGGTCAAAAAAAAGAAAACGAATAGAGATCTGACATAGCTTTAAAAGCTACCTGTCAAGTTTCTATCCGTTTTAATGGCGTTCTGCCAACCCCCTGTTTCACATCAGAGAGGATGATACTCGTACTAAGTATCTGTATATTAAATTTTTTTATTGTAATAATCCTTAAAACCCAAGCCTATTACTTTTCCGCACTTCTGACATTTTATTGCTATAAGGC
>CANQTP010000060.1 GCA_947626755.1 uncultured Clostridia bacterium | reverse complement strand
ATTTCACTAAAGTATGCTTTAGCGAAATCCTTTTTCGCTTTATTACAGGTGGGGATTTTTGGGAATGGTAATTTTGGAAGATTTTTGTAATAAAATTGGAAGTTAAAAAATGAAATGAAATTCAAGAAACAAAGAGAATTAAAGCAATTTGCAGAGATTTAAAGAGATTCATGGATATATTTTAAAAATTCGGCAAAATGAGCTTTGACTTTGAGAGGAATTTCAGTTATAATTTTTAATGTTGTGTCGCAGAAACGAATTTTGCCTATAAGAGTTGCTATACGGCGGCTTCGTGGACGGACAAAAATTTTAAAAAGGAGAATGTATATGTCAACTTATATGCCTAAGGCAAATGAAATCAGCCGCAAATGGTATGTGCTTGACGCTGCCGACAAGTCCCTCGGACGTGTTGCCGCACAAGCTGCTTCTATACTCCGCGGAAAAAATAAGCCTACTTTCGCTCCCCACGCTGACTGCGGCGATCATGTTATCATAATCAACTGCGCGCAGGCTAAACTTACAGGAAGAAAACTGGAGCAGAAGACCTACAAGTGGCACACAGGCTGGATCGGCGGTCTTAAAGAGATCAAGTACAGCGATATGATGAAGAACGATCCCGAAAGAGCTATGATGATCGCAGTAAACGGTATGCTCCCCAACAATACCCTCGGAAGAGCCGCTCTCAAGCGTCTCAGAGTCTATGCAGGAGCAGAACACGATCATGCGGCTCAGAAACCCGAGATCTACAATATATAAGGAGGCAGCGTAAATGTACGAATCTAAACAGCCATATTTTTACGGCACCGGCAGAAGAAAAAGCTCCGTTGCAAGAGTAAGAGTTTATGCGGGCAGCGGCAACATTACAATAAACGGCAGAGATATTAACGATTATTTCGGTCTTGAAACCCTCAAACTTATCGTTAAACAGCCCCTTATCCTTACCGAAACTTCCGATAAGTACGATATTGTCTGCACTGTTGCAGGCGGCGGCGTTACAGGTCAGGCGGGCGCTATCCGTCACGGACTTTCCAGAGCGCTCCTTCAGGTAAGCGATGAAATGCGTCCTATCCTTAAAAAGGCAGGATTCCTCACTCGTGATCCGAGAATGAAGGAAAGAAAGAAATACGGTCTCAAAGCTGCGAGACGCGCTCCTCAGTTCTCGAAGAGATAATTTTTGCCCTTACAAACCGCTTGTTTATGCGATTTGGGGCGTATGTACCATAACTTTTGGTAACTTATAAAAAATTTGACCGCTATGTTTTGCATAGCGGTTATTTTTGTATGCTGTAACTTTCGGTCAGTTCTCTGTTATTGTCTGTCAAATATCTGTTTTAGCACAGATCCAAAGCGGGATCAACTCATTGCAATTGACAAAACAAGGGATATTGTGCTATAATTATAACATATTACGGCAATACAAAAATATGGAGGTGCAGCCAATG
The DNA here is from genome assembly GCA_947626755.1 of uncultured Clostridia bacterium. Lineage (GTDB taxonomy): Bacteria > Bacillota > Clostridia > Oscillospirales > Ruminococcaceae > RGIG8773. The sequence goes on along the minus strand of CANQTP010000060.1, from coordinate 12,161 downwards.
AATATTTTCAGCATAACGGGAAGTGATTTCTTTAAGGCACTTACAGGCAAATATCAGAACATATTCATTGACTGCCTTGAAATAATTTATAACTCGTATCGAACCGAGCTGTCATATGGTATAGATAAGGAAGTTCTTGTTTTACAGCTTACGGACTATTTTGACCGGAACAGCCCGGCGGATATACAATTTGAGGACGGCACAGAGGTTTTCAAAGACCCCCGCGCCAAAGCAAATGAATTTCTCCGGAAGCTTAAAGCATACAGATGGATCGAATATGAGTTCGGAAACGATCAGCGGGCGAAAATCGTTATGCCTAACCATTCGGTTACCATTATGCAGGCTTTTGCCGCCATTGCCAACGTTAAGGAAATGGAGTATCAAAGCGAAGTCTCGACTATATATTCGCTTCTTACCAATGAAAATCTGTATGACAGACCATACCCGCAGATCATCAAGCCTGTATATGACAGAACGCTTGCACTTTTTACAGAGCTGAAAAAACTTAATACAGGCATCAGAAAATATATTGATGAATTGACCGAGGGGCAGACTCCCGAAGAACTTATGGAGCATTTCTTCTCTTACAATGAGAATATCGGCTCAAAGGCATATCACCGCATGAAAACCAATGATAATGTTTCGAGATTCCGCAACACGATCGTAAGCCGTCTCCGCGATATATTGAGTGATGAAGCGATCATGGAAAGAGCAGTCATCGGCTATCGGAATATCGAGGGAGAAAACGACAAAACCGAAGCAAACGAAAAAGTCATAGAAATTATCACAAACGTTATCGGATATTTTGATTCTTATGATGATATTGAAAAAGAAATAGAACGCAAACATTCCAAATATCTGCGAAGCGCGGTCAATAGGGCAAAACTTGCGTTTTTGAATACCAACAATATAGAGGGAAAGATCTCTACTGTCCTGAGATGTCTTGCAAATGCATTTGAAGCAGAGACGGAATACGGAATTTATGATGATGTGCCTGATGATTATTGCAGGATATTCAATGTGTTTCCTCAGAACTTTATCAGCGGAGAGTCGCTGAAAACCATCGGCATATCCAAAAAGATAGTTGATGTAGAGGAAATATCCGCGTCTCAGACCATTTCGGAAGAAGAAACACTTAAAAGGCGGATCGCTCTGAAAGAAAAGAACGAACAACGCTTTTCAAGAAAGAATATCAATGCATTTGTACAAATTTTGCTGAAAGACAGAGAAGAAATAAATGCATCAGAGATCGGAGTAAATACAAAGCGTGATATGATACGATTGATCTTTATCAGTATTTACGGCAAGGATAAACGCTCGGAATATATTGTTCTGCCAAATGAAAATATCATATGCAATAATGGTTTTACTTTCAAGGATTTTACTTTGAAAAGGAGGGCAAAGCAGCATGGATAGTGAAACACGTCTTGATAAATTTCTCGGCAGTGTGTCAAAGGATAAATTCAGGATAAATGCAAATAAACTACTGAATGAATGTTTTATCCTGAAAGGCTGTACCGATACGAAAAACTGCTACTATTTCATACTGAAAGAAAAAGAGCTGTTTATTGCCTATTTTGATCTGCTCGGCTATGATATTTCGATCAACGAAGAATATGGCGTGATCTCAATTAACAATACCTATGGCACGGGACGTATCCGTTTGAAACTGCTTGACAGTATGATACTTCTTATCCTTCGGCTTATTTTTATAGAGGAAAAGAAAAAGCTGTCTCAGACAGAAAATGTGATCGTATATGTTGACGAATTATATGACAGATACCGCAGTCTGAAAAATGAACGGCTGAAAAAACAGGATATGCGTTCTGCACTTGGTCTATTGAAAAAATATCATATTATCAATAATCTTGACGCTGATATAGGAGATCCCGATACGCGATTGCAGATCTATCCTTCGGTCGTTCTTGCCTTTGACGGAACAGAGCTGAATACGGTCTATGAAGAAACGAAAGATAAACTTGATAAATATGTGAACGGCGGTGAAACAGAAAACTATGCAGACGAAGAAGATACTGACTAAGCTCAGACTTATAAATTGGCATTATTTCAGCAATGAAACGATACATCTTAAAAATACGAATTTATTTTCAGGGGATAACGGCGCAGGCAAGTCCACGATCCTTGACGCTATCCAGCTTATACTCACCACCAACAGCCGTAAATTCAATCTTGCTGTAGGCGCGGAAAGCAAACGCAGTCTTAAAACTTATGTCAGAGGTAAAACAGGTGAAGAAGGAAGCGAATATATCAGAAAAGGCGCAGTGATCTCCTATATTGCGCTTGAAGTATACGAGGAAAGCAAACAGCGCTATTTTGTTATCGGCGCAAAATTTGATTCACCTGATCTTGAAAGCGAAGTAAAGAAAAAGTGGTTCTGCGAAGAGGGGACGCTTGAACAGCTGTCCTTTATTGCAGATAATAAGCCCGCAAAAGACGAGCAGTTCCGAAACAACGGTAAAAAGGTGGTGTTTATCCATCAGACTTCACTGGCAAAGGACAGATTCAAATCCCGTCTCGGTCATTTACAGGATAATTTTTTTGAGCTTCTTGCAAAGTCCATCGCATTCAAGCCTATGAAAGATGTCAAGAGCTTCGTTTCGCAGTTTATCCTGCCCGAGAAAAATATTGATATTGACGCGCTTCGTGAAAATATCCGCAATCTGAAAGAAATGCAGCTTCTTGTGGAGGAAGTGAAAAAACAGGTAAATGATCTTGAAGCGATACAGAAGAAAAATGACGAGATCCTGCGTTTTGATGAGCAGATACTTGTTATAGACATTCTGATAAAGATCGCAGAAGCGGAAGCGAAAAAAGCAAGCATTTCTGATAAGAAAAGTCAGATCATGCTTGCAGAGCAGAATTTGGCGCAGGACGAAAAAGCTTGTAATGATCTCAGCGCCGACATAGAAAGACTGAATGACAGACATATCAAAGTTCAGACTTCGCTGAATTCGGAAGGAGCTGCTTTGCTTATAAGCTCTGTCAGATCCGATATAGATGTTAAGAAGACAGTGAAAAAGAATCTGTCCGAACAGCTTGGTCAGCTGAAAGAACAGTTAAACAGAATACGGACAGCCCTGCGGTATATTCATGAGTACAGCAGTGTGACCGACAGCGATATTTCCGCTTTGGAGCAAACCGAAACGGATATACAGCGCAGAAACAGTATAGTTATTGATATGGAATGTGCATTTGAAGAGGCAAAGAAAAACATTAGGGAGCAATTAGATAAAACAAACGCTGAACTGATCGTTCTGAACGATGCTATTGAAAAACTTTCCAAAGAGATCAAAGACCTTGAGCAAAACAAGCTCACCTATGACAGGAATGTCACAATGCTGAAAGAAGAGATACAGCGTGAATTTTCTGCAAGGGGCATTGCTTCCGATGTGCATATTCTTGCCGATCTTCTTGAAATATCCGACAGCAAGTGGCAGAATGCAGTCGAGGGTTATCTTAACTCACAGAGATTCTATATCATCACAGAGCCTGAATATTATGACATTGCTGCCGAGGTATACGACAGATACAAGTCAAAAATACATACGGCAGCTATCGTAAATACAGCAAAGCTGAAAACAGATGTTACGCCTGACATAACGAGCCTTGCAAGCGTTGTCACAAGTGAAAACCGCTATGCGTATGCATATATCTGCTATCTGCTTGGCAGGGTGACAATGTGTGAAAGCGTGTCGGAGCTTAAAGAACATCGTATTGCTGTTACTCAGGGCTGTATGCTTTATCAGGGCAATGCACTGAGAAAGATCGATCCTAAGATCTGCAATATGCCGTATATCGGCAAATATGCTTTGCAGCAGCAGTTAAAGATCAAAAAAGCGGAGTATGAACAAAAATCAGCCGAAAAGTCAAAGCTTGAAAAGCAAAGATCGAATTATAATGATATAATTTCTGCTATCGGAAATTGTAATTTTGAAATATTGAAGCCTGTTATAAGCGCTCCTGTCGAAATGCAGAAGATCACGGAGGAACTCCTTTTATTGGATAAGAAACTGAAGGAAGCGGAAAACGATCCTACCTATTTACAGCTGCAAATGGAAGCGGAAGCTCTGAAAAAACAGCTTGACAGTAAAAACAATGAGCTTGACAATATCAAGAAGCGTATTACAATAAATCAAGAAGAAATAAAACATCTTAAAGCCGATATTGAATTGCTTGAAACAGAGGTCAGCAGCATCGGATCCCGTATAAGTGATATGGGAAAAGGGAATGAAGCGGCATTATCCGAAGCGCGGCATAAGTTTGAAGAGCACAAAAAGACAAAATCAGCAGATACCATCATGAGCAACTATCAGCCGAGGAGAGAAACTCTCAGGAATCAGAAAGAAAAAGCCAATAGCGAGCTTAGTGTTATGCAATCAAAGTACAAGGATGGCGAGCTTGGTACGGGTATAGATATGATGCCTGCATATTTCGAGGAATACAGCGCGCTTGCAAAATATGATCTTATCAGATACGAGGAAAAGCTAAGGCAGATCAAGGATGATTGTGAAACAGAGTTCAGAGAGAATTTCCTTGCAAAAATGCGTGAAAATATCGAAAACGCCGTTTCACTGTTCAAGGAGCTGAATAAGACTCTTAAACCGATATATTACGGCAATGATTCCTATCGTTTTGACTGTTCGGCGGATAAGCGAAAAGAACGGCTTTATGAAATGATAATGTCGAAATTTAACCTTAGCGGACTCAACCTGTTTTCCGAACAGTTTGATAAGGAATATCACGATGAAATGAACGAGCTGTTTTCAAAGCTGACTGCTTCCAGCGAAAACGGTGATGATGTATTGCGCGAATATACCGATTACCGCAGCTATCTTGATTATGATATTGAGATCATTTCAAAGGACGGAAGATCGCAGAAGTTTTCTAAGATCTACAGGGAGAAAAGCGGCGGTGAAACACAGACTCCGTACTATGTGGCGATAGCAGCTTCTTTTGCTCAGCTGTACAGCACAGGCGAAACCATAAGAGTTATCATGCTTGACGAAGCCTTTGATAAAATGGACGAAGAACGCATCGAGAGTATGATCACATTCTTTAAGTCACAGAATTTCCAGATAATTCTCGCTGCGCCTACATCAAGATTGGAACTTATCGGTGAACAGGCGGACAATATTGTTATGATCTATACAGACAGTGCTCATAACAGCTTTGCAGAGGAGTTTTCTTATGACGAATTATGAAAATATTATCCTGAACCGTCTGCTTGATAAATATGAGCGAAGCAAGAGTTTTACAGGCGATAATAAAATAGGTCAGAGCTTTTCGGTGAAGCTTATAAAGCTTTTTCCGAAATACGGCGATGATGCGGAATATGACTTATTCAATGCTTTAAATGATGCTGTGTCCGTTCTTGAAGATATGAAATATGTTTTCGTCAAAAGACTTAAAAACGGTATTGCCGATACAATAACGCTTAATATCGGGCTGCTTGACGAAATATACAATTACATTTCAAGAACGCCAAAATCAGATACAAATGAACGGCTGCTTAACCTGCTTAAAGTTTATGCAGATAAAAACGAAGTTCTTGCAGAATACTGCCGATCGCAAATTGAAAGAATACAAAGCAATAAAAAAGCAGAATATTTTGACGGAGATCCCGAAGAATACGAAAACATATTGAAAGCAGTATCGGCAGCATTTGACAATTCCGAAGAAATATATATCAGAGATTTCTCCGCAAAAGTATTTGGCGGAGATTCAAAAGCATTTGAAAAGATCAAAAACAAGGTCTCAAGGCTTCTGTTTCAATATGGGGATTTTCCGCAGGAGGAAACTGTACTTGAAGATCTGAACATTGTTAAAAATCCCGGTCATGTTTTTATCAAAGGCTGTGGGATCATCACAATAAGCGGTCAGGTGATCGATCTGTCTGTTCTGAACGGGGATATTGCCATCTCGTCCGATCTGCTGAAAAGCATAGATAAAATTGAGATCACAGGCAGCAGAGTTATAACTATCGAAAATCTGACAACATTTAATCATTTTTCACGATCGGATACATTTGCGTTTTATCTTGGCGGATACCATAATTCTCACCGAAGAAATTTTATCAGAAAAATATATGAGCAGAATCCGCAAATTTCCTATTACCATTACGGCGATATTGACGCAGGAGGTTTCTATATCCTGCTCCATCTGAAAAATAAAACAGGCGTTCAATTTCTTCCCTATAAAATGGATACAGATACATTGCGGAAATATTCAGCCTATACAAAACCATTAACGGATAATGACAGAAAACGTCTGAAAAATCTTGCGGACAGCGAATTCTCGGACACGGTAAAATATATGCTTGAACATAACTGCAAGTTGGAGCAGGAAGCATTGGATATTGAATAAACGGCTGCACCCGAAGGCACAGCCGTTTTAATTTTAATATTCTAATTTTTTGTTCAGATAATCAACAAGTTCTTCGATCTTGACGCGCTCCTGCTCCATGGTGTCACGATCGCGGACTGTCACACAGCCGTCCTTTTCAAGTGTGTCAAAATCGTAGGTAATGCAGAACGGCGTTCCAATCTCGTCCTGACGGCGGTAACGCTTTCCGATCTGTCCCGCTTCGTCATAGTCCACGCTGAAATATTTTGAAAGCATGGTGTAAACTTCAAGTGCCTGATCTTTCAGCTTCTTTGTAAGGGGAAGAACTGCCGCCTTTATAGGCGCAAGAGCAGGGTGCAGGTGCATTACCGTGCGGACATCGCCCTCGCCGATGGTTTCCTCATCATATGCTTCGCAGACAATTGACAGGAACAGTCTTTCAACGCCAAGTGACGGCTCGATAACATACGGAACGTATTTCTCATTGTTTTCGGGATCAAAATATTCAAGAGACTTTCCGCTTGTTTTGATGTGCTGTGTAAGGTCGTAATCCGTTCTGTCCGCAACTCCCCAGAGTTCGCCCCAGCCGAAGGGGAACAGATATTCAAAATCGGTGGTAGCTTTTGAATAGAAGCAAAGTTCCTCGGCGGAATGGTCGCGGAGACGGAGGTGTTCGTCTTTGAGTCCGAGACTCAACAGGAAGTCGTGGCAATATCCTCTCCAGTACTGGAACCATTCAAGATCCGTTCCCGGTTTGCAGAAAAATTCCAGTTCCATTTGCTCAAATTCACGTACACGGAAAATGAAGTTTCCCGGTGTTATCTCGTTGCGGAAGGATTTTCCCACCTGTGCAACGCCGAAAGGCACTTTCTTTCTTGTTGTTCTCTGGATATTTGCAAAGTTTACAAAAATTCCCTGCGCGGTCTCGGGACGGAGATAAAGTTCCGCCTTGGAATCCTCCGTAACGCCTTGGAACGTCTTGAACATAAGGTTGAACTGACGTATAGGCGTGAAATTCTTCTTTCCGCAGTTGGGACATTTAACGTCGTGAGTTTCAATGAATTCCGTCATCTGATCGTTTGACCAGCCCGTGGGATTTACGCCTGTCTGGGTCTCGATAAGCTGATCGGCGCGGTGACGGGTCTTGCATTCGCGGCAGTCCATCAGCGGGTCGGAGAATCCTCCTAAGTGTCCCGAAGCTACCCAAGTCTGGGGGTTCATAAGTATTGCGCTGTCAAGTCCAACATTGTAAGGACATTCCTGCACGAATTTTTTTAACCATGCGTTCTTGATATTGTTTTTTAACAGCACGCCTAAAGGACCGTAATCCCATGTATTTGCCAGACCGCCGTAAATTTCCGAGCCGGGATATACAAAGCCTCTGCCTTTGCAGAGCGCGACTATTTTATCCATGCTTTTTTCCATAAAATTACCACCTTTTATAAATCGTTATCTTTCAGGAATTTTTCCAGTTTTCTGTAATTGTCTGCAAGGTCGGGAACATCTTCAAAACTGCCTTGATAAAGTTCTATCATCACGCTTCCGTCATAGCCGAATGACTTCATTTCGCGGAAAAGCGCAAGATTATCGTATTCCCCGAAACCGAATTTCAAGCAGTCTCCCGCCTTTCCCGAATCGGAGAAATGCAGGTGCTTTATGCTTCCCCCGAGAGCCTTTACCATCTGAATGGGATCGTTTCCCGAACGAAGCGCCTGTTTGGTGTCCAGAACGAAAGCCGCTTTTTCCCCGAGAGCATTTTTCATTTTCACAAGGAAGTCAAGGCTTTTCCCCGTACAGCGGGAAACATTCTCCTGAACAGCCGTCACGCCGAAACCTTCCGCCGCTTCCTGAAGCCGCAGGAAACGTTCAAAATAGACCTCATCGGGGCAGTAATTCTCGGGCTTGTTCCCGTGGAGAACAAAATATTTCGCCCCAAAAGCGTTCATATAGTCAAAGAAATTCTTGAAATAATCAAGCATATCATCGACCCGCCGCTCATATTTCGTAAAAAGCATCATCGGCTCGATGCCGCAGGTGAACGGGTGGACGGAAACCACTTCCACACCGTATTCCCGCTGAATTGCAAGCATTTCCTTACGGTACGGGTCAAAGAGTTCACAATGGGTGTTTACGAATATTTCGGCAGTTTTTATGCCGTTTTCCGCAAGGGAGCGGAAGGCTTTTTCAACTTCTGTGGGATATAAGCAAGCATTTGAAACTCCCGCTTTCATTCAGAACGCCTCCCGCGCAGAAATTTTATGCCTTTGCTTTTTTGCCGCTGCTTTTCTTGTTTTTGCTCAGTTTGCTTTCAAGAGTGAGCCACAGCGGACAGGTGAAGCATACCGACGAATATGCGCCTGCGATCATGCCGATCATCATCGGCAGCGAGAAGGAGATTATGGAAGTTACTCCGTAAATTGCCGCAACGATGGTTACTGCAAGCATAGCCGCAATTGTTGTGATGGACGTATTTATCGAACGTGTCAGGGACTGATTTATGCTGAGATTTACTATTTCGGTGTGGGTCTTGGTCTTTCTGAAAAGTACCTCGTTTTCGCGGATACGGTCGTAAATTACAATGGTGTTGTTAATGGAGTAACCGAGTATCGTCAGTACAACAGCCATGAAGTTTGCGTTTATGGACATTCCGCAGATAATGAATGTTCCGTAAACTATAATACAGTCGTGGAGAAGCGCAAGCACCGCGCAGACGCCTGCGAGCCAGCCGCCGATGTTCTTGAAGCGTATTGCAATGTAGATTATCAGTACGATAAAGGACAGCAGCACCGCCACAAGACATTTAAGGAAGAATTCCTTACCGGAGGACGGTGAAACATCGGAAGATTCCACCAGTTCAACTGCATTTGCGGAATATTTTTCCGTAAGTGTGTTTGTAAGTTCAAACTGCTTGTCGGAAGTCAGTCCCTCGTTGGAGATAAGGGAAAGCTGAATGTTGTTCCTGCCTGTGGAGAAATCTTCTCCCACGGTGGAAGTAACGCCAATTCCGCCCAGAGCGTCTGTAGCGTCTCTTTCAAACTGTGCCTGATCTATTTCGCCGTCATAAACGTATGTCAGGATAGTACCGCCCTTGAACTGAATATCCAGATTTGCGCCAAATATAAACGTGGAAAGTATTGATATTGCTATCATTGCAATGGAAATGCCGAAGAACAGCTTTTTCTTTCCAACGAAATCGAAATTGAACTTACTGTTCATTTGCAGCACCTCCTCCGTAAAGCTTGGGATTCCTGAACGCTTTGAACTTGGAGAGGGAAGCCAGCATCAGTCTGGAGCAGAACACTCCGAAGAAAAGGTTCAGAGCAACACCTGTCAGCAGCGTGAAACCGAATGAATATATAGTTCCCGCTGTGGACGGTCCGAACATGAAGAACACAAAGTGGAGAAGTTTTGAAAAGATACTGTCGGGAGTTCCGAAAGCGCCCATAAGGATTATTGCAACAAGGATCATTGTAACGTTTCCGTCAAGGATCGCGGAGAACGCTCTCTTGAATCCCGATTCTATAGATCCGTTCAGGGTCTTGCCGTTAAGGAGTTCCTCTTTAATTCTTTCGGAAGTGATAACGTTTGCGTCAACGCCCATGCCGACTGCAAGTATAATACCTGCGATACCGGGGATCGTCAGGATAGAGCCGTTCATGAATCCGAAGTATCCCGAAATGAACGCTAACGTTCCTGCAACCTGACCGATAAGCGCAATTACCGAAACTGCGCCGGGCAGACGGTAAACGGCTATCATGAATATTGCAATAAATGCAAAAGCAATAAGTCCTGCAATTACCATAGCTTCAAGTGCGCCTGTACCAAGGCTCGGAGAAATTGTGGAGAAGCTTGCAGTAACAAGTTTGAAAGGCAGTGCGCCGGAATTTATCTTGTCGGCAAGTTCCTTTGCGCTGTCAGCGTCAAAGTTGCCCGAAATGGTAGCCTTTCCGTCTGTGATAACGGCGGAAACTCTCGGATAAGAGAAGCAGGTCTCGTCCATCCATATTGAAATAACGCCGTTTTCCGCATAAAGTCTTTCAGTAGCTTCCGCAAATTTCTTTGCGCCTTCATCGGTAAGTTCAAGGCTTACCAGCCATTCGCGTGCGCCGCTATTATCCTGTGTGTAAGCGGCATAGGCGGTCTGGACGTCCGAACCTACAAGGATAACGTTATCCTTGGTAACGCCTGTGTACATTCCCAGTTCGTCGACTTCGTAACCCTCACGGAAAGTCAGTTCGGCAGTTTCGCCCAGTTCCTTAACGGCAGCTTCAGGGTCGAAGTTTGCTTCTCCCTCTTTCCAAGGGAATCTTACGATGATACGGTCGTTGTTGTAGTCGATATAGCTTTCATAGTCGGTAATGCCAAGGTTTACCATACGCTGGACTATTACCTGTTTTGCGGCATCAAGCTGATTGTCCTCGGCTTCGATGCCCTCGGGCGGGGTGAATGTAACGTCAACGCCGCCCTTGATGTCGATGCCGAAGCGGATATTGTTGACGCCCTTAAGATAAACTGTCTCCATATCGCCGTAATAGTAGGTTATCCCGAAGATGACCGATGCAGCAAAGACGAGTATCAATGCGCAGACGATAAAAAAGACAGGTTTTTTGACCTTTCCCACGATTTAACCTCCTGTTATCGCCGCTTCAAGTCGGAAACGGCACAAATTATCAAATAATTATAGCATTTTTCGGAATAAAAGTCAATAGTTTTCCTGCCTTATCAGCAAATTTTAACATTAATTTTTCAAAAGGTGTATTATTTCCATAGAGGATAAATTCCTGTTAGTATAATACATATCATCAGAAACTTCTCGTATAATTTCAATAAAGGGCGGGAACTCCACTTTATCGTCCTTGCCCGAAAGTTCCGCTTCCATTAGAGCATAGCCGTTTTCGGCGGTATTTTCAAAAACGTCGAACTCGAAAGTCAGTCCGCCGTAAGGGATAAGATAGCGGTGCTTTTTAATAGTATGCCCCACGGTCTTGGTTTTAAAGAAATTGTACTCCGCTTCCGTAAGAAAGCGTTCGTTTTCGATGCGGACGCGGGGATCGCCCGTCGGGGCTTTTTCGGTGTAGATAAATTTATCGTCAAGCTTTCTTATACGTCCGCGGAAACCGCTTTCTGCGGCAAGATAGTCCTGCTCGATAGTTTCAAAGGGGAAATCTCCGATATTTCCGGGGATCTTCACAAGCCATTTCCGTTCAATTTCAAGGCTTAAGATCTTCCCGCTGCGGTTTTTAATGCTTTCATCGCTGTAAAACGGGTTTCCCGTCACATCGGCGATAACCTCATATCCCTCCGCCGTTTCCGCTTCAATTACGGCAAGAGCGTTTTCTCTGTCTGCAAAGGAATAATTCCCGCCGTCCCCGTTTAATTTCACTATATACCTATTCACTTAATTCGCTCCTTTTAAATTAGAGTTGAGAGCCTTTCGGAGAGTTGAGAGTTAAGAGTTGAGAGTTGAGAGCAGGCTGAGCCTGCACGCTTTCAGGCTTTATTTTGTGATTTCCCGCTTTGTGCCTGCCGTGAGACAAAGTGCGGTTAAATCTGCAAAAATATTGAGAATTGAGATATAAGCACTACTGCAATACCTCAATTCCCAACTCTGTAATTACGCATTACGCATTACGAATTACGCATTAGACAGTGAGTTCTGCGGTTTCGCCAAGATCACTGCTGTTTGCGTCAAGCACAGGCTGAACACAGCCTGCAATGAACTCCTCAACCTGCTGTTCGCTCCGACCCGTGAAGCTTTCGGGTTTGAGAATTGCGTCCATTTCGTCAACATTGATCTT
>CANQTP010000059.1 GCA_947626755.1 uncultured Clostridia bacterium | reverse complement strand
GTGCTTCAAGATAAGCTTCTTCTGATTGCTTGTATTTTTGTGTATCTTTGTACAAAACTCCAAGATTATTATATGAGCCTGCCAAATAAGGCTCAAAAATATCGGGATTTTTTTCGGCTAATCTTTTTCTTATAGCAAGTGCTTCAAGATAAACTTCTTCCGCTTCTTTGTATTTTTTTATATTAAAGTATAAACCTCCAAGATTATTATATGAAATTGCCAGAACAGACTCAAAAGTATCAGGATCTTTTTCAGTCGACCTTTCCCTGATCTCCAATGCTTCCAGATGAGCTTCTTCTGCTTCTTTGTATCTTTGTGTATCTCTATACACATTTCCAAGATTAGCATAAACATCTGCTGCCATAGGTTCTGATATTTTATTTGTATCGGATAAAATTTTCAGTGCTTCCAGATAAATTTTTTCAGCATCTTTATATCTTTGAATTTTTCGGTATAAAATTCCGAGGAGATTATATACTTTTGCCAATTTAGTATTGCTGTCCGATCTCTTGATGTAAAAAAGATATTCTTCTGCAATTTCAATTGCTTTTTCATAATCGTTCTGAGAATATAAAAAATCAGCATAATCATAAAGCGGATCTTTGTCCAGATCGCCGTATTTTCTGATAAGACCGCGAAGCTCGTCATAAGCTTCAAGTATTTTTTCGGACGTATCGGAAGTTATACCCGTGCCTTTAAGCGCTGCTATCCTCTGCGCAAGCTCGTTTGCGTTTATCTGAATATTTTCTATAAATGCGTCTGCCATTGAGGTGCTGCGCTTCAGGTCGGACATTATTGCATCATGATCGAGTATTTCCAGCGCGGTTTCATAGTCGCCCATTTCCATCAGCCTGTAAGCTTTTATCTGCCTTTGTGACAGACCGCCTTTTGTTGTTTCTTTGATGATATTTTTTATGTTTTCAAATAATGTATTTTCGTGTTCTTCTATTTCCTTGCGGAGCTTTTTTCTTTCGGAAATGATACCGGCGTATTCTTCTTCAAGCTCTTCATTTTCGGGATCGTCAAAATATTCTTTTTTGATCTTGATAAATTTATTATCTGCTTCTGCAAGTTTTTCTTTTAATTCTTTAAGATGTTTGCTGTTTGCAAAAGCAGGGATATTGTCTATAGGAACAAAATCCTTTCCCGCAAATTTTATCATATTGCCGTTTATTTCAAACGGCAGGGAATCGATCTGCATTTGTTTTATCTGCATTATCATGTAAAGTTTTAACGTGTCAATGTTGCTGTAGCTTTTGTAATAATGTTTCAGGTCGTTTCCGAGATGATCCTGAAATTTTTTTATATCTTCCGAAACATCTTCCGCATTGTCGGTAAATTTAAAATACGGAACGATAAACGGCTTTTCGTTGTCTTTGTATTTTTCAATTGCATTTTCAAATGTATGGCGGAGCGTTTCTCCGATCTTTTTGTAAAAGATCAGAAAAGCAAGTTCACATTCGCCGATACCGTCAAGCAGGCTTTCGTCCGAATCGGGCTCCGCCGTTTCCACCGAGAAAAATATATCACGGTCGATGTAGGTATTATTCAATGTGTTGAAAAAAGCTTTTACTTCCAGAATGTCTCTTTCAATGTCTGCTATTGAAGAAGAAATAATTATTTTGATAATTTTAATATCGTTCATTTTTTTGCTCCTTTATTTAATTGACTGTACCATATGTTTTTTCAAAGATATGTTTTCTGATTATGTACATATCCGCAGGATCGTCGACCCTTGCAACGATATAATCTCCCGGATCTCCGCTGAACCAATCGCCGAATTTTGAAAATACCTTTACACGGCGTTCAAGCGGTTTTGCACGTATCTGTGACGAAACAGGCACACACTTCATGATATGTCCTTTAAGCGGTATTGTTTCGGTATCAACACCGCATACAAGATCTTCCGCATAGCGGAGTTCTTCGTCCGAAAGCGTAAGTTCCTCGCCTGTTATCTTGTTATGGCTTTCAAAATATCCGCGTTTGTTGTAATATACTTCGTGCTCGATTCCGATCATAATGTAAAGATCATCGTCAACTGTCAGAAGTTCGTCGCCTTCAAGTGACAGTAACTTTATCTTACTGCCTGAAGGATAAATATCGGCTGCGCGGACATAGCCTATTTCCACGGGAAGTTTATAATATATCGGCGCATCGGAAAGATCTATGCTGCTTTCCTTTCCCGCATAAATAATATCCAGTTCTTCAAAATAATTTTTCATTTCATTTATAAGCAGTTCCCGTACGGTTCCGGAATTTACCGCCGTATTGCCCGATCTTTCGGATATGGCTTCCGCCATAAGCATACCGCCCGCTTTGTTTTTGTGTCCGCCGCCGCCCGATAAATAGGCTGCTACTTCATTTGCCTGAACGTGGGGTATACAGCTGCGGACGGAAAGTTTTGCTCCTATCTCCAACATTGAATATACAACGCATACGTCAACGCCGTCCACTTCGTTTATCTGATCCGAAATTATACCCAGAATATTGGGATCGCACGGGGCGGCTTCCGCAACTGCATAATTGTGTTTTTCGCTTAAAACAGTATTTTTTAAAGCATCTCCCACAATTTTAAGTTCGTCAATATTAAGATTGTGGGTAAGCAGTTTCTGCATTACCGCCTGATCGTACATATTTTCCAGAACATTTCTTGCGGCGCGGTCGGTAGGGTGGGAAAGCTCCTGCATTTTGCAGGTATCCATGAAAAGTCCGTAATAAAGTGCAGTTGCAAGAGCGGGATCGTTTTTAAGATCGTAATTTTCTCTGCGGAGCAGGTCCCAGACAATAGTTGAACAAGCTCCGAAATTATCTCTTATATCATAAGCTTCAAGATCTTCAAGTGAATTCCGTACAGTTACATGGTGATCTATGGCGGCAATTTTTTTACCTTTGAATGGCGTGGTGTTTCTTTGCCCAGGCTGACAGTCTGCGGTAAGAAGGAGATCGGGTTCGGGATCAAGAGAAGTGATATATTCCGCAGGAATGCCGAGCAGATCGGTCATAAGCTGCAGATTCTTTTTGCTGACGGGAGAGCGTCCGCCGTAAACGAGTCGGACGTTTTTGCCTTTTGACATGAAATATTTATACAGTCCCCAGCCCGAAGCCAGAGCGTCCGCATCGGGGTCGTTGTGGCACTGTATTACAATGTTGTCTGCCCACAGCAATTCATTCAGCCTTTTAAGTTTCATTATTATTTCCTCCTTGCGATCTGCAAATTTTATAATAATCCATAATAATTATACAACTTTTTACAATGTTTGTCAATAGAATTATCAAATAATGTTGTAATTTTTAAACTTCAATATAAAAAACTGCAAAGCATGAAATTTCATGTTTTGCAGTTCATTTAAAATTAAATTAAATTGTCAAATTCACGCAGGAAAAGCATATTGTCAATTGCAATTTCCGCCTTGATCTGATTCTCGGCAATATACCATTCTTTGTGGTCATTGCACCAGTTCCAGGGAACATTGAAAGAGCCGTCGGGAAGCTGAGTATTTTTGATATATTCACATTCGGCAATGCACAGATCTTTGAATTTTTCATTGTAAAACCTTTTATTTTCAAGCGTGAAAAATGTTGACGGTCTCGGAACATATTCTCCCCAGCGTGAAACATCGCTGCAAACAGATCTTTCAATAATTTCATTGAGTTTTGCTAAATATTTTTCACCGTCAAACGGCATATTTCCCGCTTCCTCACAGTAATTGTAAAGCGACATGAAACAGCCTGCAACATGACGTTCAAGTGGAGCATTTTCTATAAACCAGTTTGCTGCATTTTTTGCGATCTGAACACCTTTTTCATATAATGCGCTTTGCTTTTCCGCATATTTTATTAAAAATCCTGCAAGCGCAGCGGTAGGATTATATTCAAATGTGCTGCCGCTTTCGAGATATTTCCACCATATTGCACATGGACTTGAATTGTTTGTGGGAACGGTGTTCAGCCACTGTTCATGTTCGGCGTCAAAATCAGCTCCGCTTGAAAGATATTTTAATATTCCCCTGATAATAAAATTATCGGGATCGAGACCGCCTGTTTTTTTGATATATTCCGTTGCTTTCCAGACGCCCATGGGGAGAGAATTCCGATTAAAATTATCTGCTTCCAATCCCCACCCGAAACCGCCGTCGGGATTCTGATATGCTGAAAGCGCGGTCACAACATCATCAGCAGAACCGTTTTCAAAATAATATCTGAATACAAACAGATCCAGAGGTCTTGCATTCCGATAGATAAATCTGCGGGCTTTTTCAAAAGTGTTCATTATAAAAAACTCCTTTGCATATAATTTCGGATAATTGCCATTTTTATTTTACAATATTTTTATCATGCTGTATTGTAAAAATCCGACATTTTGATTTTAAAATAAATTTTTATATGCCTGCGAAGGAGTCATTCCGTGACGGGATCTGAAATCATGCAAAAGATGTGCCTGATCGGTGTAACCGTATTTTTCTGTCAAATCCAGAATATCCGCACCGCCGCGGACAATTTCCTGCCATACAAGCTGATAACGGATCAGACCGGAAAGCGTTTTCGGACTTATACCGATATTTTCTGCAAAAATGCGTTCCATTCTGCGTTCCGAAATAACATTTCTTTTTGCAATTTCCGAAATTTTCATGCTTCCGTTATATGCTATCATATCGTTTACAGAATTCATAATGTCAGGATCAATGCGTTCGGGAACAAGTCTGCGGATCAGAATTTTTTCTGCCGCTTTTGCTCTTTCGGATAATGTATCAAAACGCAGGACAATTTCAGCAAGTTCCGCAGTGATCCAATGAAAAAATTCATCGGGAAAATAGACTCTATTTTTTGTACCTTGGAAACTTTCCCGACTGAACAGCGCCGCGCTCCAGAAGAAAAATCGTATGCCGAATGTTGACAAAACCGCGCTGTCGGTTGCTTTGCCCGAATGATAACTTTTTTCGTCCAATGTGCAGAAACTTGCGGTCAGTTTGTTATCGGAATAATTAACTCTGATGATAATATCCATACAGGTGTCGGGAATAACAAGACGGTCTGCCGCCGATGAAGCAGGCTGCGGATATTCATTCCCCCAGAAACAGCAGATATATGGTTTCAGTGCGCTGCACGGAGCTATTTCACAATAACTGCCGTCTTTCAGAAACGGCGTAGAAGTTATGGGACGGTATGTCATCAAAGAATTTACACAGGACATTTATTTTCTCCTTGCGTTACATTTGTCTGTTACGGAAGCATTGTCATCTGATCTGCGTTAATAAAAAATGACCCCGCAAATCATTTCAACAAAACGATTTACGGGGATCTTCCTTGGTGAGCCATTGGGGATTTGAACCCCAGACCCTTTGATTAAAAGTCAAATGCTCTGCCGACTGAGCTAATGGCTCAAATATGCGGTTTTTACAACGCTTAATTATTATACCAAATTTAACTCCGCTTGTCAAGATGTTATTTAATATTTGTCACATTTGACAAATTATTCGCAAATTTGAGCCGCGATATGCACATTTTAGTGCAAAAATAACCTTACCGTAAGCGCGCTGAGTATAAATCCCGTGAAGTCAGCCGTCAGCGAGGACGCTATTGCGTGCCGCGTGTTCCTGACTTTTGTTATGCCGTAATATACCGCTATCGTGTAGAATGTCGTTTCTGTAGAGCCTATGACAACACTTGCTACACGTCCCGCATAGCTGTCCGGAGAAACTTCCGTCAGTATAGACTCGAACACCGCAAGCGCGCCGCTTCCCGATATGGGACGTATCAGTGCCAGAGGTATGCATTCACGGGGAAATCCAAGCAGATCCGTCAGGGGAGAGATAATTCCTGAAAGCATATCAAGTCCGCCTGATGCTTTGAACATTCCTATTGCCGTCATCAGGGCAATGAGCGAGGGAAGTATTTCAAATGCCGCGCCTATGCTTTCTTTCGCGCCGTCTGTGAACTCTCCGAAAACGTCCACTTTCTTTATGATCCCGATGACCATTATCAGCCCGATAAACACGGGGATCACATATGTACTCATTTTCTCTTCCTCCTTTTGGAAATGCTGTCAAGTGCCGCTGCAGAGGAAAGTCCCGCCGCCAGCGCGCAGGCTGATGTGATCAGCACGCAGGGAAGTATTTCCATTGGCGCGGCAGAACCGTGACGTATCCGCAGGGAAGCGGCTGTTGTGGGGATAAGCGTTATTGAAGCGGTATTCAGCACCACAAACATTATCATGTTCCTGCTTGTGGTGTTTCCGGGACGTTCTTCCAGTTCTAGGCGGCGCATGGCTTCCAGCCCGAGGGGCGTTGCTGCGTTTCCCAGACCGAGAAGGTTGGCGGTGATGTTCATACAGATCGCTCGGAACGCTCCGCCGTTCAGGTCAAGCCCCTTGAAAATGTGCTTCAGAAGCGGCTTGAACAGCTCCGAAAGCGCGTCGGTGATCCCTGCTTTTTCAGCGATCCGCATAAGTCCGCCCCACATACACATTCCGCCCAGAAGATACAGAAACAGGTCAACGGCTTCAACACAGGAATTTAATGCCGCATCGCAGACCTGATCCATATTTCCCGATAACGTTCCGAAGATCACCGACAATGCTATCATTGCTGCAAATATCCGGTTTATCATGCTTTGCTCCTTTAAATTGTTGTCCGACAAACAGATTGATATTTTATTAACATAATATTCTTGGTAAATTATCTCAATAGTTTTTTACAGGATTTTTGAACGTAAATTTATTTTTTATAGGATTTTAGGGAAATTGTAACTTCAATTGGAAATTATTTGCACAAAATTTAAATTTCCTAATGTTCATAAAAATGTCATAATTATTAACACAATGTTTTTTGACATATATATACAAAATAGGCTATAATGATACTAATAAGAAAAAATCAGGAGGTGCTGAAATGAAAGCAACAGGAATCACAAGAAAGATAGATGAACTCGGAAGGATCGTTCTTCCCATCGAGTTAAGGCGGGGTCTCGGTATTGGTGAAAAGGACGCTCTCGAAATTTATGTCGAGGACGAAAAGATCATCCTTAAAAAATACAAACAGGCCTGCGCTTTCTGCGGAAGCGATGAAAATATTGTTGAGTTCAAGGGCAAGTACGTTTGCGCTGATTGTATAACACAGCTCAAGAAGTAAATTGCTTGTCTTTACATAATAATATGTGTACCGGACGCTCATTATTACTTACATCTCCGGCAGAGATGCCGGAGATATTCATTTTACAGGAGGCGTTTAACGATGGTTTTTGTTCGTTCCGAAGAGCTGCTTCCCGGTATGTGCCTTGCAAGAGATATTCACTTTTATGAACCGTCCATAGCTTCATCAATTACCATGAAAACAGGTCAGAAGCTTACGGATATGCAGATAAATCAGCTTTGCAGCGCGAAACTGGACGGCGCGTATATTGATACGGTAAGAAGCGAAGTCCGTGTAATTTCCTCTATAAACAAACAAATAAAAAAGGAAGCTATATCCAATATCCACAGCCTTGCGGATAATTTCATAGATACCAGCAAGGGCGTTCAGAAGAGAGATATTGAGTCTGTGGGAAATACCACCCAGAACCTTATCGATAATCTTTCTTCACAGAAGGATATACTTATTAATATATCTGACATAAAGATGTATGACGATTATACATATCACCACTGTCTCAGCGTTGCGATAATGTCAATTGCCATCGGCATGGAGCTGGGATTTACAAATGAAATGCTGAACGATCTCGGTCTTGCGGGACTTCTCCACGACATCGGCAAGGTGGCTATCCCCATTGAGATCATCAATAAGCCGGGACGTCTTACGAACGAAGAATTTAACGTGGTAAAGATGCACCCTGTTTATGCGGCAAAGCATCTGCAGGATCGTCATCTTGTAAACGATAACGTATATCAGGGAATAGTCGGTCATCATGAAAAACTTGACGGTTCAGGCTATCCCAATCATCTGAAGGGCGATCAGATCCACCCGTATGCCCGTATACTTGCAGTGGCGGACGTTTATGACGCGCTGACGTCAAACCGTCCGTACAGGATCCCGAGTCCGCCAAACGAAGCCATAGAGCTTATAATGGGAAGTGTTGACACGCATTTTGACGAAAGGATCGTCAAAGCGTTTCTGAGAAAAGTTGCGCCGTTCCCCACGGGAGCGAAGGTAAAGCTTTCAAACGGCGAATCGGCATATGTAATGAAGAACTATCCCGACCAGCCGCTGAGACCGCTTGTTGCGGTAATAGGCGCGGACAGGGTATACGATCTGTCATTTGATATGTCCTGCCTGAATATAGTTATTACTGAACTTCTGGACGAAAACAAAGGCAACAGGCTGATAAATATGTAATGGGCAGGAAACTGCCCATTTTCCATTTTATGAAATTTAAAGCGAGGTACTCTTATGAGCGATAAAGAACTTCTGAAAGCAGCAGGAAATGCCATGAAAAACGCTTATGCGCCGTATTCGGGATTTAAAGTGGGAGCAGCTCTGCTCTGTTCGGACGGAACGGTGTTTTCGGGCTGCAATATTGAAAATTCAAGTTACGGCGCGTCCAACTGCGCCGAAAGGACGGCGATATTCAAAGCAGTTTCGGAAGGACACACCGATTTTGAAGCGATCGCAATAGTTTCTTCCGGGGGAGGGGAAACGTTCCCATGCGGGATATGCCGTCAGGTAATGTGCGAATTTTCTCCGGATATAAAAATAATTCTTGAAGATAAAAACGGCGTTCCGAAAAAATATGATTTTAATGAAATGCTGCCGAATTATTTTTCACTGAAAAAATAAAATTTTAAATTATCTTTCTGATCTTTCCGCGGATATTAGGTTCGAGAAAATTTTTTATTTTGTATTCTGCAATATCCGTTTCCATCACCGCTTCCAGCGTCTTGCGGACGGTATTTCCCAGTGCAGGAAAAAACATATCGGACGCATCGTTTATTGCAGAATAAAGTTCGGGAATTTCCCGCAGCTTTAAAATAACTTCGTCCGTTCCGAAAATAAATTTCAGAATTTTTACGCAGCTTGTTTCGGTAAAGCAAAGGGTTATTTTTAATACGGGAATTTCGTCCTCATCAAGAGTCAGCGCGGCGTAATTTCCTACGCGGAAAATATCTCCCCGCTTTTTAAAATATGTGTATGACGGGCTCTCCGAAAAACTTAACGGAATGTCGTGAAATTCTTCGCTGTCGGAAATGCGCATTATCAATTCTTCGTCTTTTATAAAAAATGCCGCGGATCTTATCCCGCTTTCAAAATTTCCGTTCATGACCTGAATTAAAACAGGCAGGATCCCCGCATGATCGTTTTCAAAAATAATTTCGTATCCCGATAAAACCGCGGCTGCGGGCGGGATAGCGGAATTGTTTTTTATTTTTAAAATGCTTTTTTTCAATCGCTCTGCAAGGGAATTCTTTTCGGAAATTACAGTACCGAATTTTGCATTTGCAAGCGCATTTTTCAGATCTGCCGCGTTTGAATAAAGGAAATTTTTTATCGGAACATCGCTGAAATTTTTATCATCGGAAACAAATTCCGAAACGATATTTAAAAGACGTCCCTGCGGAAAAATTCCCGAGCTTCCCGAATTGACCGCTATTACCATATTTCTTTTCGGAAAAATATAAACGTTCTGCCCGAACATTCCGCTGAAAAGAAAGCCGCCGCCTTTTAACGTCCATATCTGATAGCCGTATCCGTCACGTCCCATGCTGTCGGGGACTGCGATCTTTTTAGATGCGGACTCTGCGATCCATTCCGCGCTGATAAGCTGCTTCCCGCGGAAAATTCCGCCGTCAAGATAAAGCTGTCCCAGCTTTGCATAGTCAAGAAGTCCCATGTAAAGCCCCCAGCCGCCTTTCTCTATGCCCTGCGGAGACTTTTCCCAGTAGAAATTCGTTATCCCCAGCGGCTCGAAAAGACGTTTCCCGAGAAATTCCGAAAGTGATGTTCCCGCGCGCCTGCAAACTATTGCCGAAAGCATATAGCTGTTCATGCTGTTGTAGTGGAAACGTTCTCCGGGCGGGAAGATAGTCTCGGCGGCAAGGAATTTTTCTGTCCAGTCCTCGGAGGTCATAAGTGCTTTGGCTTCGTTGAAGGAACTTCCGCCCGACATGGTGAGCAGATGCTTTATCGTGATGTCTTTTACGTACCCCTGCGGTCTGTCGGGCATTTTTTCGGGGAAAATGTCCGCGATATTTTCGTCAATGTGCAGAAGTCCTTCATCGGCGGCGATCCCCACCGCCATGGAAGTTATGCTTTTGCACATGGAATGGGAAACGTGGGGAGTTTTCAGTTCGTAAGGCGTCCACTCCGCTTTGGCAATGAGAAAACCGTTCCGCAGCACTGCTGCAAGATGGGGGAAAATGTCATTTTCTGCGGAGATCCTGCCGAACATTTCCAGAAGTGCTTCCGAGCGGACTCCTGCCTGTTCGGGGATAAGTTCCCTGAAAATACCTGACGTTACGGAATCGCTCAGAAGCGGTTTCTGCGGAATGTAAACGCCGCGGGGTTCCGAACCCTTTGCAAGGCTGTATATCCAGTCGAGGGCGTCAAGCTGCTTTTTTATATCCAATGCGTGTCTCTCCTTTCGCAGACAGATCCTGTCATTATTTTAATTCTATGCAGAATTTCTATGCAGAATATCTATGCAGTGCCAGTGCAAAAAATTTCAATTTCATAAGCTTGAATTGCAATTTTTTGTATGACGTGTCACAAATTATTTATGATTTATTCAGTTAATTTGCACAAACTTTTGAAAAACACTTTATTTTTTAAATAGAGTGTGTTATAATAATGAATAATCACGATGATTATTTATATCTTGGGAGTGATATGTATGTCAGAGCAAATGAATATGATCTATAGGAAAATGCTGGAGCGCACTGCAGAAGCGCTGAAAGCTAACAATATGCTGCCTTATATTGCCGAGACCAAGGCGGACGCGCTCTCAGTGGTAAAAGGACTGCTCACCGACGGCGCAACAGTCGCCTGCGGCGGCTCGGTGACTCTTGCCGAAACGGGGATAGCAGAGCTTCTGCGCTCGGGAAAGTACAATTTCCTTGACCGCGAAGGAAAATCCCCCGAAGAGGTGCAGAAAATTTACAGGGACGCTTTTTCTGCCGACGTTTATCTGACAAGTTCCAATGCCGTTACCGAAAACGGCGAACTTTACAACGTTGACGGAAATTCCAACCGCGTGGCGGCGATATGTTTCGGACCTGCGTCAGTAATTGTAGTTGTGGGACGGAACAAGGTCGTCCGTACGCTTGACGATGCAATTTTCAGGGTGAAGCGGATAGCTGCGCCTGCAAATGCATCACGCCTCGGCTGTGAGACCTACTGCCTCAGCAAAGGAGAGTGCATGGCGCTGGCTTCGGGTGCTTCGGGAATGACAGACGGCTGCCGCAGCAAAGCGCGGATATGCTGTTCATACGTTGTCACGGCGCAGCAGCGGATCAAAGACCGCATAAAAGTTATTCTTGTAAATGAGGATATAGGCTTTTAGGAAAAATATACATATTTTAAGGCTTTGTTTTCTGATTTTTGCACATAATTAACAGCCTATGTGAAATTATTGTATGAAAACATCTGCAAAAAGTTAATTGTAACAGCTTTCGCAAAGGTGTATAATATAAACATAAAAGGAAACAAGCCCTTAAAAACTCTCTCTTAAAATATTTTTTATTACGTAAAAAACGGACGTTTGCTCGATGTCCGTTTTTTGTGTTTCCGATAATATGGAATGCACGTTCGCTTGACAAGCCATGGAAAAAATGATATAATTATTGCAATATCTGAAAATGACCTGACATTATATTGCATATAACAGGAGGAGTCCGCTATGAGTTTGTTCAGTAAAAAATCAAGACCCGAAGAAAACAGTCCTTACCTGATAATTATTGCAGGCTGTGCAGGTTCGGGAAAAACCACCGTCGGAAAGGAACTTGCAAAGCAGCTGGGATTTTCATATGTTGACAAGGATACCGTAACAAGAGACTATACCGATTTTATCCTGACACGCTCGGGATCCTTTGAGGGCGACAGGGAATCCGATCTTTACAAGGAACAGATCCTTCCCATCGAATATCATGTCACATTCAAGGTGTGCAGAGAAATACTTGAAAACGGCAGCAGCGTTGTGCTGACTATCCCTTTTATCGGACAGATAAAAGATATGTCAAAATGGCTGTCCATTAAGGAAAAGGCAAGGATCAGCGATGATGTAATCGTGAAATTTATCTGGATAAAGCATGATATAAATACCGAGAAAAAGAACATTCTTAAAAGAGGAGCTTCCCGCGATGCGTACAAGCTCAGTCATTGGGACGAGTACGCGGATTCCGTTGAGGGGATCGAGCCGTCAGCGGATTTCAACGCCTATATCTATGTGAACGACTGCGAAGCAAAGCTTGCGGATACATTGGTGGAGGTCAGACAATGGATAAAAAAATAGTTATCTTTTCGGGAATGCCCGCAAGCGGCAAGGATACCGTCACGGAAGCTTTATGCGCTGCCGATGATATGTTTGTCCCGTTTAAAAAGCACAGATCCGTAAGTCCTTCCGATAAGATAAAGGATACATATTTTAATATTTCTCACGAAGAATTTGAGAAGATGATCGGGAACGGCGAGTTCCTTCAGTATCATGAACGGTATGGAAGATATTACGGGATCGCAGAAGCTGTGCTGCTTGACTATTTTCAGAAGGGTCTGTGTCCTGTTATACATATCGGCAGAATTGAAAATTATCATATATTCTGCCGTAATCTCCTGCTGTCTGAACAGAAGAACGGATATAAGGCAGATGTATTTCATATCCAGCTCTGGGAGACCAAGGATATCCTGCGTGACAGGATCGTTTCAAGAGACAGGACAGAGGAAGAGATCAATAAGCGGCTTGCGGCGATGGATCAGGAATTTGAAGATAATATAACCATGATGGAGAACGGTCAGAAGCCGTTTACATTTGTTATCAGAAATACGGATATGAACGAAACCTGCAGAACGATACGTGAACGTTTGCAGAATAACGATCCGCAGGCTGATGACGGATACGCCGAATTTTGGAACTATCTGAAAAGTCTTTAGAGGTGTGTGATGGACGAGATTTTTGATGTAACGAGCGGCGCGGAAAGGATCGGCGAGGGGGGGAATTCTCAAAGATCATACTGGAATAACAAGCTCCTGCCCGACACGATAAAAGATCTGAAATTTACGGGCGAAGTGGAGATCGCCTATTCCAAGACCGCGGAAAAGAAGCTTGTATTTGAAAACTGCATTTTCGATACTGTCAGCATTAAGAATGAACGTTCGGAACAGCTGAAGGAAATACGATTTATCAATTGCAGGATAGGTTCTGTCAGATTTTTTCAGTGCGATATAACAATTGTAATAGAATCATCGTCGGTGCAGTCGTTTGTACTGGATTACTGCAATATACCGAGGATCAGGATCGAAAGCTCGGAGATAAGGAACATCTCCTTTGAAGCAAGCAGCAAAACAAATGAAGTGCTTATCATCAATGACAGCTATGTTACAAAATTTACAAATATAGACGCCGAAATAAACACTCTGGAGCTGCACAGCAGCCATATCGAGTTTCTGCATATAGATGATTCGATACGATCGCTGGATATAAAGGAAGGCGCAGTGCTGGAACGTTTTTTCATTGACAATAAAGATGAACTGAAAAATTTCCTGAAAACTTTGCAG
This sequence comes from uncultured Clostridia bacterium, assembly GCA_947626755.1. GTDB lineage: Bacteria > Bacillota > Clostridia > Oscillospirales > Ruminococcaceae > RGIG8773. The sequence continues at coordinate 657 of CANQTP010000059.1, read as the reverse complement.
GACAGGCAGAATGCTCTCAGAGACGGAACGGTGTCTCAGAAAATGGTAGAATTAAAACATCAGCACCAGATCATGATCGCCGCTTATGATCAGTATGCCGATGAAAACAGATTTCAGGAAATGGATATGTGCCTTGTCCGTCTGCGGAAGATAGATTGCAGATCAAACAGCCTGAGTACAAAGAATCTGTTAAAAAAAGCGATCTACCTGATAGAGTATCTTGTTCTTGGAAAAATGTTCGGGTGGGGAGTGCAGATAGTAAATTCGCTTGTCACTTCGGCGGCAATAATTGCTGTTTTTGCTTTGATACATTTCAGAGTGCTTATATCTTCAATGGATAGTGTCGGACAGTGCATCAAGATAAGCCTGATGTCGTCTGTAAATCGTTTCTTTAACGTAAATGAGATAGAACCCATTGCCATTCTGGGAGATCTTGACACGGCAGAACAGATCATCGGAGTTATCATTCTGACGATCTTTACCGGAGTCATTGCAAGAAAAATTATCAGATAGGAGACCAGCTATGAAAAGTCAATAGTAAAAGAGCAGAATTAACAGAAAATTAACAAAAGGCAAAAATAGATACTCACCTAAAAAACAGGAGAGAAAATTTTTTAAATTAAAGAAGAGCAAAAGCAATATTATCTGTAAGCAGCT
>CANQTP010000058.1 GCA_947626755.1 uncultured Clostridia bacterium | reverse complement strand
TCACCTGCTTTTTCTTTTGTTTTTCCTGCTCTCTTCAATTTTTCTGCCTTTGAGTTCGGTGTTTTGCTCTACTCTACGAATTTACATATCTTTATATATTATACACTTTTACTCGGAAATTGTCAATAAAATTTTATTGGCTGCGGATCAAACGCCGATTTTTGGGATCTCAAAGCAAAAATCCTCCGTCTGCACATTTGCAATGCTGCAATGCGAACGGAGGACATATCATAAGCGACCAAGCCGATAAGCCGGGTTTTGTCGTGTGCGGAGATCTATCTGGGCGGATCGTCGCCGAAACGCTCAAGCCGTCTTAACGATACGCCTGCCGAGCAGACAATAACGCACCGTTCCAATCAGACGTTGCATCGGGTAGGGTTTACATGGCAGCGCGGTCTCCCGCGCTCCGGTGAGCTCTTACCTCGCCTTTCCATCCTTACCAAACAAGTTGGCGGTATATTTCTGCTGCACTTTCCCTAAGGTCGCCCTCGGCTGCCGTTAGCAGCTACCCTGCTCTGTGATGCCCGGACTTTCCTAACGTCAAAAGACGTTCGACCGCATAGCTTGCTCGCTTTACGGGATCAGTTTCCCTGCTGTTTCTTTGCAGGCGTTACCTGAGTTCCGCCGTTCTGGGCGGGGATAGTCCTTACAGCCTGCCTTGTCTTTCTTACGTCTGCAAGGTTAGCCTGCAAACACTCCTCGCTTCGGATAAGAATGTCGTCAATATATTTGTTTGCCGCGTTTTTAAGCTCTTTTGCCTTTGCCTGTGCCTGATTGATAATATCAACGGCTCTTGCCTTGGCGGCTTTGGTTATTTCATCATTGGAAACAATTACCTTTGCTCTTTCTTCCGCACGTCTTATGATGTCATCAGCAGTCTTGTTTGCGGTGGTAAGTATGGACTGCCTGTCCATGACTATGAGCCGTGCTTCCTTGATCTCGCCGGGAAGATTCAGACGCATTTCGTTGATGTAATCCCGCATCTGATCGGCGTCTATAATGGATTTCTTTACAGAAAACGGCACAGAAGCGGCGTTGTCCAGAAGCTCGTCCATCATATCAAGAATATCGTCAATAACCATTTTTATCTATCCTTTCTTTTAAGATCGTTTCACTGCGGTTTCTGCATGATCCTTGACTTGATGTCGTCAAGGATACATTCCGGCACGAAATGGCTTATATCCCCGCCGAAAGAAGCTATCTGCTTTACAACGCTGGAGGAAAGGTACATATTCTCCGAACTTGTGGTAAGGAACACCGTTTCCGCGCCGTCATAAAGTATCTTGTTTGCCAGTGCCTGCTGGAATTCATATTCAAAGTCGGTGACCGCCCGCAAGCCTTTGATGATAGCGCAGGCGCCGACCTGTTTCACATAATCCGCTAAAAGTCCGTCCCAGATGTCTATAACAACGTTATCAAGATCGGACGTAACTTTTTCTATGAGCTTTACCCTTTCCACCGCCGTGAAACTGGGGTTTTTAAGAGCATTTACCGAAACAAGAATTATAACCTTGTCGAAAAGCGCGGAAGCTCTCTGGAAAATATCCCTGTGCCCGAAGGTAACGGGATCGAAACTTCCCGGACAGACAGCAATTCTTTTGTTCATTTTACGTCAGCGTTAATGCAGTTAAACGCTTGTTCCCTCCCGAAATTTATTCTTCATCAAGTCTGCATTTGTAGACCGTAACTTCAATTTTCCCATATCTGTATGTGCGGTATTTTTTAAGTTCTCCCGCCTGTCCGGGAAGTTCAAGACCTTTTTCGTGTTCGCACACCGCAATTCCCCGTGCCGACATTCTTTCCGCTAAAAGCGGCAGAACTTTGGGAATTATCCCCTTATTGTACGGCGGGTCAAGAAACGCAATATCGAAAGTTTTCTTACAGGTCTTAAGATACGCCGCAGCATCGGCATTTGCCGTAACTGCGCGGTCGGAAAAGCCCACAGTCTCTATATTTTCCTTGGTGATCCCCAGAGAAGCGCGGCTGCTGTCCACAAAAACGCAGCTGCCTGCACCTCTTGAAAGTGCTTCTATCCCAAGCTGTCCCGAACCTGAAAACAGGTCAAGCACGGCGGAACCTTCCACATCGAATTGTATTATTGAGAATATCGCTTCTTTCACCTTATCGGCGGTAGGACGTATTTCTAAGCCGTCAAGGGTTTTCAGACGTCTCCCTCTTGCAGAACCTGTTATAACACGCATACATTAACTTCCTTAACAAATAATTACCTTAGGTAATATATTATACACCATTTTTTCCGTTTTGTAAACCCAAAACGGAAATTTATTATGAATTTTTCCGAAAAAGTCAAAAAGCCGGTCTTTCGATCGGCTTTTTTAAGCATTATAACATTATAACATGGACGCCCTGAGTTCGTCTCCGCTCTTGGGTGAAAGATACGCAGGAGCAATATCGAATACGGTCTTTGCGCCGCTTTGTCCCTCTTTGCTGAGCCTGTATGCCGCTCTTGCATAGGCAACAAGTATACTGGAAGTAAATTCCGGGTTTGAACCGAGTTTCAGATTGTATTCCACAATGTGTCCCGTTTCGCCGTTTACGCCTGTCTTTCCGCTGCGGATAACAAATCCGCCGTGGGGGATCGCACTGTGATCCCTGTCAAGTTCTTCCTGCGATATGAAATGCACCGTTGTGTCGTAATCTGCAAAATAGTTGGGCATATTCTTGATGTCCGACTCGATCTTTGCCTTGTCCGCGCCCTCTTTTGCAACTACGAAACACTCGCGGATATGCTTCTGACGGGTGGTAAGTTCGGGATTTGCGCCGCTTCTTACCGCTTCAACGGCAGCTTCAACGGGAATGGTGTACTGCTTTCCGTCCGCAACGCCTTCAACGCGGCGGATAGCATCGGAGTGTCCCTGTGAAACGCCCCGCCCCCAGAAAGTATAGTCCTTGCCCTCGGGAAGAATGCAGTTTCCGTAAAGTCTTGCAACGGAGAACATTCCCGGATCCCAGCCAACGGAAATTATGCTGACGTTTCCGCCTTTCTTCGCGGAAGCGTCCACCTTTGCGAAATACTCGGGGATCTTCGCGTGGGTGTCAAAGCTGTCAATGGTGTTGAACATTTCCGCAAACTCGGGTCCCTGAACGGGCAGATCCGTTGCGCTTCCTCCGCAAAGGATAAGCACGTCAATGTCACTCTTGTGGTCGGCAATTTCGCTTATGGGATATACCGAAACGCCTTCCGTGAGGATCTTGACGCTTTGGGGATCGCGCCTTGTGAAAACGCAGGCAAGTTCCGTGTCGGGATTCTGCCTGATGGCAAGTTCGACACCTCTTCCAAGATTGCCGTAACCTGCAATTCCTATTCTGATCTTATTCATTTTTATCATATCCTTTCTATAAAGCAGGCTGAGCCTGCACGCTTTCAGGCGTTATTTAGTGATTTCTAACTTAATGCCTGCCGTGAGATAAAGCAAAGTTAAATCTGCAAAAGCATTAAAAGTTTAGATATAAGCGTTACTGCAATATCTTAACTCTCAACTCTTTAATTACGCATTACGCATTACGAATTACGCATTTCCGAATAGCTTTGCTATTCGGAAATTTTTATCTCGTCGGCGTTGACATCATAGTCAAGGTCGTTGGAGAATTCAAAAATATCATCGTTTTCCTCGGCAGGCGCTTCAAAATATTCAAGCCCGCCCATGTCCAGAGCGGAAGTGTCTATCTCCTCACTGCTTGCAGTAGGTTTCTGCACCGCCGCTAATGCCTGTTCCTGCTCGTAAAGGACTTGCTCTGCATTGAGTTCTCCCGTTTCAATGCCCTCGCTCGTCTCAACGGGCTTGCGGGAAGCTTCAAGCGCCTGTTCCTGCTCGTAAAGGACTTGCTCCGCATCAAGTTCGCCTGTTTCTATGCCCTCGCTCGTCTCAACGGGCTTGCGGGAAGCTTCAAGCTCCTGTTCCTGCTCGAAAAGCACCTGCTCCGCGTTGAGTTCGCCTGTTTCGATGCCTTCGCCTGTAACAACAGGACACTGATTTAAAGCGGCTGCTTCTTCCTGCTCGCGGAGAACTTTTTCGGCGTCCATTCCCGCAGTCTCTATTTCGTTTGACTGCTCGACAGGAGCGGCAGGCTCTTCCTCTTTGGCAGGCTCGGGCTTTTTGGGCTTGGCAAAGAACTCATCGGGATCAATGGGCTGCGGAATATCGGGCTGACTGTAAGCATTTTCCGCAAAACCGTTATTTTCGGGAACGGGAGTTTCGGGAGTTTCGGGGACAGTCGCAGGCTCGGCATTTACCTGCGTATAGCCTGTAAATTCCTGCTCCGCCGTGTCGTCCTGCTTTTTCTTGCCTTTTGAAACATGGAAAATTATTATTGCGACAACAATTACCAGAGCTATCATTATAAGTCCGACAACAAGACTTATATATGCGCTGTTGGGGTTGTAAAGTACCAGATCGTAGGGAATTATATGCGCCATTGCTTCCGAACGTCCGCCCTCGAAATACTCTGCTTCCTCGAACCAGTCCGCCATGTAGCCCATAAGTTCATCATCAAGGACAGCGGCACGTCCAAGAAATGCCATTTCGGGAAAATCCGCGTCTTCGTTTCCGTCAAGATATTCGTATGTTGCATCACATATGGCATAAAGCGTGTCCCTATCCTCTTTATCAGACACGGAGACCGATATGAACATATCATTTCCAAGATCTGTATCGTTTACAAGGGGCATGATAAAATATTCCCGCGAAGTATAGGAAGATGTTTCTATGCCCATGGTCGTGTTTGTGGTAGTTTCGCCTGCATAGCAGTCGTAGATGTTTGCAATATATCCGGCTGCAAAGTCGCCTTTCTTTATATCCGCAATGCTGTCATAATTAAAGTCGGGAATATCCCCGCCCATTTTTATTATGTCTGAGACCCCCGAGATGGTAAGTCCGCCGCCAACTATAAGAAATACAAGCGCCGGAACGATGAGCCGTATCTTATTCATTAGTTTACCCCTTTCAGTTGTTTATGGTTCTATGATATTTTAACATATTTTTACTATAATGTCAAGAATTTTGCAATAAAATAAAAAAACGGACAGCAAACAGCGTATCCGCAAACCGGCAACACAAAAAGACCCTTTTAAGAGTCTGAAAACATAAACACTGATAAGAAGCATCACTCCTGTGCAGGAGAAGCTTCAATTTCATAAGGAGCTGAATTATCAAAAAGCACCATTATCTTCCATATTGTCGAAAGGAACATCTTCAGTATTTTCAGGAGCTTTATCAGATCAATCAGACGCCGGCACTTCATCGGCAGGATCGGAACTGCTATCAACAGTATCCGAAGCTTCGCCTTCAACAACAGCAGGATCTTCAGCTGCAGGTTCAATGCTCAACGTAATTACAAGAGAAACTACATCAAAATCAGTCCATTGAGCATTTGACGATAATTGACCGCATATTTTGAAATAGCCTTCAACATCACCGTCAATGCCGCTGCCTAAACTCAATATATTCTTATTTGATGTTTCATTTCCAAAAGCAAGCTGATTGTCATATCCGTAATAATTGCCGAAATACTGTCCCTTAACATTGGTAGCTTCCATGTACATAAACAAAGACTTTGACATTTCGCTGCCGTCCAGCGGAACAGATGACACAATTACCCCGTCAGAAGTAACTGCAGTAACTTCAGCATTTATGTTTACCGCGCAGCTGCTGCTGTTTGTTATGGTGTATTCATCACTTACAACAGAAGCGGTGCTTACAGTTCCGCCCAATGGTGTTTTAAGGTGATAAGGATTCAGGATAATATTGATAGAAGCAGGCAAAGTTACAACAATGACAGGATTATCATCAACAATACTGTCTTCCTCATCATCGTTACCGATCTCGTCAGTTTCGGTATCATCATCGGCAGCCGCGGCATCATCTTCGGAAGATACGTCTTCGCTGCTGTCGGAAGTTTCACTTTCATCATCTGATGTAACGTTTTCGTCAGCGATCATTTCATCATCGGAAGAAACGTCCTCTTCAACGGTATCGCTTGTATCAGACGGAATTGCACTTTCGTCAGTTGTATCGGGATCAGCGGCAGGCAACTCGTCCCGAGCATCGGCGGAAGACTCGTTTTCGCCGTCAACGGTCGCATTTTCGTTAATATCCGCTTCCGCATTTTTATCATCAGCATCGGAAATTTCGTTATTTTCAGCATTATTGTCGGGGATCTCATCTTCTGATTCATCATTCGGAACGGAAATATCGGTGTCCGCAGGATCTTCACTGTCCGATGTATCTTCATTTGCGGGAACATCTTCTTTTTCGGGTTCCGCGTTGTCATTTGTGTATTCGGGAACAGGATCTGCATCATATGACGGATAAGTCGGCTGAGGGGTCTCAGGCACACGAGGAACAGACGGCGGTGTGTCGCTTGACACATCGGAATCGCCGCTTTCGCTTATATCTGTGTCGGAAGAATCGTCGGGAATCACTTCGCTGCCGCTATCCGTAACGTTTTCACTATTTTCACTGCCGATATTTTCATCTGCAGCATCGGGAACGGTGTTATCAGTGCTGTCATTATCCTTATCAGCAGCATCGTCCGGTGAAACGGGATCATTTTCAGTTGTTCCCGCGCCGGCTGACGGATCATTTTCTTCTTCGGAAACATCGCTTCCGCCTTTGTTATCGGAAGTATCTGTGTTTTCATCTGATACATCGGAATCGGCAGGCACGTCTGCATTTTCGTCCCGATCCTCATCATTATCATTGTTTTCCGACTCGCTGCTGTCGGTGTCTTCGCTGCCTTGCTTATTTCCGGAGTCGGGATCATTATCTTCGTTATTATCGGTATCAACAGTTTCATTTTCAGACGGATCATCGGTATAGCTGCCGGATCCGCTTTCCGCAGGATCCTGTCCCGGAACATCGGTATCCGCATTGCCGGGAACGTTGTTATTTTTATCATTTTCTTCTTCGGAACCGTCGGAAATCTCAGGCTCGGAAGGATCATTTTCTATAGTACTGCCGTCATCGGGATCTGCGGACGGAGAAGCAGTGCTGCCATCGGATATAACATTATCGGGCATGGCAGTGCCGGGAACATCATCAGCAAAAACATTTACGGACACAAACATCAATGCAGCCGTAAGAGCTATTATAAGTGCCGTTATATTCTTTACAAAACTCATGCTTTTTCTCATGATCCGCAGTCTCCTTTCCGTACAAATTTGCATACTTTATTACAATACATTTTACTATTATTTCTCCGCGAATTCAATTTATATTTGGTGTTTATATTATGTCTTTTTTGTTAACGTTGAATTTATTGATTTTATATTAAATTTTTAAATATTATTTGCTAAGTACAAAAGCAAACTTTATATAAGCGGCTACTTTGCATTATCGTTTATTAAATTAATATGTAATATTTCTATATCAGCATTAATAAATCACAAAACTCAGCCTCGGATTTCAAAAATATTCAATGCGAATAATATTAAATATTTGCATAATAATTGCTAATAATTGCAGAATATTTGCTATGTATTTGTTAATTTAGTTTACAATATGCGTTATGACAGCGAAAATTGCAGTCAGGATATGCTCAAACTGTGCTTTCAAAACACTTCTGCTGCTTTTTACAGTCAGACAAAAATTTCAAATTACATATTTTAATTCATACAAAAAAGTTGACAGACAGCGGATTTTCTGCTATAATAAAAAACGGTTCGGAAAACTCCGGCTAAAGCTTGAAAGGAGCGGAATAAATTGGCTGCTAATATAGTTATAGGAACACAATGGGGCGATGAAGGAAAGGGCAAGGCTATCGACCTGCTGGCTTCCCGCGCTGACGTTGTTGTACGTTCTCAGGGAGGAAACAACGCGGGACATACCGTTGTTGCAGGCGGTGAAACATACAAGCTTCACCTTATCCCCTCGGGAATACTTTATAAAGATACTCTCTGCATGATAGGCGCAGGCGTTGTTGTCGACCCGAAAGTGCTTTTAGAGGAAATAGACGGACTGTCCGCAAGGGGAGTTTCCTTTGACAATTTCAAGATCGACCCCCGCGCTCATGTTATAATGCCCTGGCATATCGAGCTTGACGGACTTTCGGAAAAATTCAGGGGAAACATGGACATCGGCACAACAAAACGCGGTATCGGTCCTTGCTATATGGATAAGTACGAAAGAAGCGGGATCCGCATCTATGATCTTGTCCACCCCGATGTATTTGCGGAAAAAGCCCGCGCCACAGGCAAACTCCGCAACAGCATAATAACCAATGTTTTCGGCGGAAAAGCCGTTGACGTGGAAAAAATCATCAAAGAATACACCGAGTACGGCAAACGCCTTGCAAAATATGTTGCCGACGTTTCCGTTCTGACATATGAAGCCCACAAGGCGGGCAAGGAAATTCTATTCGAGGGCGCGCAGGCAACGCTTCTGGATATTGATTTCGGAACATATCCTTATGTTACAAGTTCCCACCCCATTTCTGCGGGAGTCTGCATAGGAACGGGCGTAGGACCTACCATGATAGACAAGGTCTACGGCGTTGCAAAGGCTTACACCACAAGAGTGGGCAAAGGACCTTTCCCCACGGAACTGAATGACGAAACAGGAAAATATATCCGCGACAAGGGCGGCGAGTTCGGAACGACCACGGGACGTCCCAGAAGAACAGGCTGGTTTGATGCGGTGATCGTCCGCCATGCTGTAAGGGTAAACGGTCTGAACTGCCTTGTGGTAAACAAGCTTGACACACTTGCAGGACTTGACACGCTGAAAATATGCGTTGCATATAAGAAGCCCGACGGCACTATTATAAAGGATTTCCCCGCGACTCTTGAAGAACTGGAAGGCTGCGAACCTGTTTACGAGGAGCATGAGGGATTCAACGATGATATTACCGCTTGCAGGAGTTTTGAGGAACTTCCCGAGATATGCAAAAGCTATATAAAGCGTCTTGAAGAACTCTGCGAATGTAAGATCGCAATGATCGGCGTAGGACCCGACAGGGAACAGCAGATCGAAAGATAAGAGCAAATCTGAGCCGCCGGAACCGATTTCCGGCGGCTTAATTTTATTATGGAAACACAAAAGCTTGGAGCGCGAACACCCCTATCAAGGGATATTCGCCTCCAAGCTTCAGCTTGGCGGAAGCGGAGGGATTCGAACCCTCGGTACCCGAAAGTACAACTGATTTCGAGTCAGTCCCGTTATGACCACTTCGATACGCTTCCGTGTTTAACATTGACATTATAACATATTCCCGAAAAAATTGCAAGTGTTTTTTCAAAAAACAAAAAGGCGCGGGATCACCGCGCCCGTAATACATGAAATAGCCTTTTATCTTGTTTCCTCAGCAAAACCGCTTTCAACAAGCTCAATAAGACCTGCAACGGCTGCTTCCTCGTCTGCACCGTCAGCGATTATTCTTATCTGTGTACCGCCTACAATGCCCAGTGAAAGGATACCGAGAAGGGACTTAGCGTTTACACGGCGCTCTTCCTTTTCGATCCAGATGGAAGACTTGAATTCATTAGCCTTCTGGATAAAGAAGGTAGCGGGACGTGCGTGAAGACCAACCTGATTCTGAACCATTACATCTTTAACGAACATAATACTCTCTCCTAACTCATTTCTTTGCATCTTGTACCATCGGAAGATCTCCTGCCCGGAGTCCCTCCGAAATTTATCTATGCTTCTATTATAACCTACACATTCCGGTTAGTCAACGGCATTTTGTTACGAAAATGACTTTCGCTGTAATTTTCTGCTTTTTGAATTAATTGGGGGTTACATACTGCCTATAATTTTGGTTATAATAACGAAATTTATAACCTATCAACAATTTTCAACATAGTTTTATAGTGATTTTGCTCTAAATTTTTAACATTAAAAATACCCAAAGTTCATTTGGAGTCCATATTTACAGTTTGTTCATATTTGACATACAAATCGGGACGTTTTTCTTTGGTTATTTTTATGGATTCCTCGCGGCGGAATTTTTCAATATTCTTATGGTGACCCGTCAGAAGAACATCGGGAACGCTCATTCCCTCCCATACCTCGGGACGGGTATAGTGGGGATATTCTAAAAGTCCCGAAAAATGGCTTTCTTCGCGGAAACATTCTTCCGAGGAAAGCACACCGTCACACATTCTTGCAACGGCATCGGCAAGTACAAGCGCGGGAAGTTCCCCGCCTGTGAGAACATAGTCGCCTATGGAGATCTCTTCATCGACAATTTTGTCAAGGACACGCTGATCCACACCTTCATAATGCCCGCAGATTATGAAAATATTCTCCCGCTTTGAAAGCTCCAGTGCCTTTTGCTGAGTGAAAACCGTACCTTTCGGGGACATATATATAGTATGCGGCTTCTCGGAAAAACTTTCCGTTACCGCCAGAAAACAGCGGTAGATCGGTTCAGCCTGCATTACCATGCCCATTCCGCCGCCGTAGGGAGTGTCGTCCACACGTCTGTGCTTGTCCGTGGAATAGTCCCGTATCTGATGGCAGTGCAGCTCGATCTTCCCCGCTTTTCTTGCTCTTCCCACAATGCTTTCGCTGAGAACTGTCTCGCACATTTCGGGGAAAAGCGTTGCAATATCAATCCTCATCGAAAAGTCCCTCCGGAACATGGATCTTCATGATCCCGCCTGCAATGTCCGTGCTTATTACAACATCGGGGATCGCAGGGATAAGGCGTATTTTGCCGTCGGTATCCTTTATATGGTAAACGTCATTTGCGCCTGTGAAGGAGACTTCGCAAAGTTTGCCGTAGTCTCTGCCGTTGTCGTTGTCAATGACTTCAAGCCCGATAAGATCCTGAACGAAGTAGCAGCCTTCTTCCAGTTCCACGTCCTCACGATCCATGTAAAGTATCTTGTTACGCAGCATCTGAGCCTGTTCAACGGTGTCCACGCCTTTTATCTTCACAAGAACGATATTCTTGTGCGGGTGTGAACGTTCAATATCCACGGGAGTTTCGCCCTTGTCAAAATAGAGAGTGTCAAATTCGCACAAAAACTCCTGCGAATCGCACCACGGCTCAACGCGGACTTCGCCTTTAAGTCCCTGAACGGCGACTATTTTTCCTATTTCAAGATAACGTTTCATAAATTCTCCTTTAATAAAAAAGGGAATACCGCACCGCCCAACACGGACACAATATCCCCGCAATTTTCTTATTTGTGAACAGGTCAGTCTATTTCCACCATGATCTTCTGGTTTGCCCTGCCCGCTCCCGCTCTCATTACCGTGCGGATAGCCTTGGCGATCCTGCCCTGTTTGCCGATGACTCTGCCCATGTCGGCAGGCGCAACGTGCAGATGATAAACGATAATGCCGTCATCGTTGGGCTCGTCAACGTCTATTTTTATGGAATCCTTGTCCTCAACAAGTTCCGTAACAATGCTTAAAAGCAGTTCTTTCATAGAAATTTCCTCCAATTGTTTTCGCTGAACATTAAAAGCAGGATCTTAACTTGAAGCGAGATCGGCGATCCTGCTCACGGAAAATTTTCCGCCGTTACAAGCGAGACGAACCCATGTCCGCCCCGCAGGTCAATTCGGCGTGTAACGGAATTACTTAACGCCGTTCTTTTCAAACAGTTTCTTGACTGTTTCTGTGGGCTGTGCGCCGTTAGCCATCCACTTCTTAGCCTTTTCCGCGTCTATCTTGACGGTGGAAGGTTCTGTTGTGGAATCATAGTAACCGATCTCCTCAATGAATCTGCCGTCTCTGGGGAATCTGGAATCCGCAACGACTATTCTGTAGAAAGGAGCTTTCTTAGCGCCCATTCTTCTCAGTCTGATCTTTACTGCCATTTATATTCACCTCCGAAAAAAATTTTTGATGTATTTCAAGGCGTTTCCGCCGTGAAAGCTTTTAAAATCCGAACAGCAGAGCCGTTCCGAAAGCGATAAGCACCGCTCCCGCAAACCCTATGAAGAACCGCAGGACGTTCCTGCCTTTCAGCCTTTGCCTTGGTCTGCCCCGCTGAAAACTCCAATAATCGACATACCATTTCCAGTCAAGGACAGCCGCAAGAATGTTGAATATTCCCACTGCCGCAAAGAGGATAAAATAGAAAATATCCATACTATCTTATGGGCGGGAATCCGCCGCCCATCATTCCCGGGGGCATTTTCAGCTTGTTTTTCTTCCCTTTGCCGTTTTTGCCCATAACGCCGAACTGCTTCATCATCTTCTGCATTTCCTCAAACTGTCTGAGAAGCCTGTTCACGTCCGCAACGGAGTTTCCGCTTCCTGCGGCGATACGGCGTTTGCGTTTGGGATCTATTATGGACGGCTTTGCGCGTTCCGCAGGAGTCATTGAAAGTATCATTGCTTCGATGCGTTTAAGCTGATGATCGTCAATATCCATATCCTTTATCTTGTCACCCATGCCCGGGAGCATACCTATTATCTGCTTTAACGGACCCATTTTCTGGATCTGTTTCATCTGTTCCATAAGGTCGTTAAGATCAAAGGAATTTTCTTTCAGCCGCTCGCTGAGTTTCTTGGAATTCTCCTCGTCAAATGTGGACTGGGCGCGCTCGATAAGCGTCAGCATATCGCCCATTCCGAGGATACGGGAAGCCATTCTTTCAGGGTGGAACTGCTCAAATTCGTCCAGCTTTTCGCCTGTTCCCACAAATTTTATAGGCTTGCCCGTTACCGCAAGCACGGAAAGCGCCGCGCCGCCCCTTGTATCGGAATCCAGTTTCGACATAAGAACGCTGTCTATTCCAAGCGCATCATCAAAAGCTTTTGCAACGTTGACTGCGTCCTGACCTGTCATAGCGTCCACAACGAGCATTATCTCGTTTGGCTCTGTTTCCGCCTTGATGGTTTTCAGCTCGTCCATAAGCTGCTCATCAATGTGGAGACGTCCGGCAGTATCGAGGATAACAAGATCGTTTCCGTGATCCTTGGCGTGCTTAACGGCTTCTTTGGCAATGGTTACGGGGTTTATCTGTCCCATTTCAAAGACACGCACGTCCGCCTTCTTTCCCACGACCTGAAGCTGTTCGATAGCCGCAGGACGGTAAACGTCGCAGGCAGCGAGCAGAGGACGTTTCCCTTGATCCTTGAAAAATTTTGCCAGTTTTGCGGCATGGGTAGTTTTACCCGAACCCTGCAAGCCGCACATCATGATTATACAGGGCGGCTTTGACGGGAAATTTATCCTTGCGTTGCTGTTGCCCATAAGAGCGATAAGTTCTTCATTAACTATCTTGATGACCTGCTGACCGGGGGTAAGGCTTGTAAGAACGTCCTCCCCAACGGCTCTTTCGGACACTTTGCCCACAAAGTCTTTCACGACCTTGTAGTTGACGTCCGCTTCAAGCAGAGCCATACGCACTTCGCGCATAGCCTCTTTTACATCAGCCTCGGTAAGTTTTCCGCGGCTTTTCAGGCGTTTAAAAACGCTGTTCAATTTTTCCGAAAGACCTTCAAACGCCATATGAACCTTCCTTAACAGTTTTTATTTTAAACATGGTTAAACTTTGCCGAAAATCAGAACAACTCCTTATTATCATTTGCAAGCTGTTCAAGGTACTCGGCGCGTTTCGTGACCGCCTTATAGTTGCCGAGTATGCATTCCTGCTTCATTTCCGAAGCAAGTTTCGCGACTTCCTTAATAATCTCATAATATTTTTCGGAACGTTCCGCAAGGTGAAATTTCTCTTCCATTTCAAAGAGCGTCTGTTCGCCGCGCTTGATGCTGTCGCGGACGCCCTGACGGGTAATATTTTCATGTTCCGCGATCTCCGAAAGGGAAAGATCGTCATTATAATAAAGGTCTATGACTTCTTTCTGCTTATCGGTAAGCATTGGAAAATAATAATCCAGCAGCACCGAAACACGGAGATTCTTTTCGTGATCCATGAGACACACCTCGCAAAGCTTGTAAAGTAAAAATGCTTTACATATATTATACTATAAAAAAAACGTCTTGTCAAGGGGTTACAGAAATTTTTTCGGAAATTTTCCGAAAGTACCTGCAAAAGTGGGGAAAACCGTAATTCGCGCCGTCTTTGAGCAGAAAATTTCCTCATAACGGCTCGCGTGAAAAACACAGGCTGTTATGAGGAAGTCCGCGGTCATGATTTGGCGGATTTGAAATGATCCACCAGTCTTATGACGATCTCCTGTTCCTGCTCGTCAAGGTCGGTGATGTCGATCTTAATGCCGTCTTCAAGGCTGAGCAGATAGTCGGTAGTAACTCCGAATATCTTTGAAAGCTCCGCAAGGTATATGCTAGACGGTGTGGAAAGCGACATTTCCCAAGAATTGACTGCGCTTCTGGAGACCTGGAGCCGTCTTGCAAGCTGGGTCTGTGTAAGTCCGGCTTTTTCGCGAAGGTCTTTGATGCGTTCCGCAGCGAAAAGAATCAAGTTTATCACTCCTTTTAGTGAAATTATAGCCCCGAGCAAAACACTGAAAACAAGTAATAACACGGTTTTGCCGGGATAAAGTTTTCAAATTGTCACTATA
>CANQTP010000057.1 GCA_947626755.1 uncultured Clostridia bacterium | reverse complement strand
TTTAACAGATCTGTGCTTCTGAGTTTATATATTGTGATGAATTTTCTATGGCTTGCCTACTTTTGCTTGACACATACTTTATAATATATCAGCCTTGACAACAGAGAAATTTTCTTATATAATAAAATGGGTATTTATTTGAAAACATGGTGATATTATGATAATTTCTCTTGAAAATATAAGCAAATTCTATAACGGCAATCAGATACTTAAAAACATTTCCCTTACCGTTGAGGACAACGACCGCATAGGTCTTATAGGCATAAACGGCTGCGGAAAATCCACGCTCCTGAAAATAATCACAGGGCGCGAAGATCCCGAAACTCAGCCCGAACCATATGTTGCCAATATTTCACGCACAAAGGGAATGACCATAGGCTTTCTGGAACAGAACAGCGGGCTTGACCGTTCAAGCACTATCATTGAGGAAATGCGCTCCGTCTTTTCGGAACTTATTGACGTTTCCGACAGAATGAGGGAGCTTGAACAGCTTATGGCAGAACCCGAGATCCGCAAAGATGAAAAGCGCTTTTCGGAAATTTCCGCCGAGTATTCCCGAAAAACAGCATATTTTGAAGCAAATGACGGCTATCTTATGAACGTCAATATTACAAAAGTCCTTAACGGCATGGGCTTTCCCCCGGACACTTACGACAGGGTGATCTCCACACTAAGCGGCGGCGAAAAGACCCGCCTTGCCCTTGCAAGACTGCTTCTGGAGAATCCCCGCCTGCTTATTCTGGACGAGCCTACCAACCATCTGGATTTTGAAACGGTCATGTGGCTTGAAGATTACTTGCAGGAATACAAAGGCGCGCTGCTGATAGTTTCCCATGACAGGTATTTTCTGGACAAGCTGACAACTTCCATATGCGAAATAGAACGTGGCGTTCTTAAACGCTACAAAGGAAATTACTCCGCCTTTACAATTCAGAAAAAGGCGGACGTTGCCCGTCAGCTGAAAGAATATGAAGCACAGCAGCAGGAAATTGCAAAATTGCAGGATTTTGTGGACAGAAATCTTGTCCGAGCCACAACTTCAAGCATGGCGAAAAGCCGCATCAAAAAACTTGAAGCTATGGAAATTATCGAAAAGCCCGTTCTTTACGAAAAGTCCGCAAAAATAAAATTTGAATACGACATAGAGCCGCCTTTTGACCTTCTGACGGTAAAAAATATTGACGTTTCCGTGGGAACTGCCCCCGACAGGAAAACTCTTGCCGAGTCGGTCTCCTTTGACGTGAAACGCGGCGAAAAGCTGGCAATAATCGGTTCAAACGGCATAGGCAAATCCACGCTTTTAAAGATAATACAGCATAAACTTCCATGCAGTCACGGAAGTATCGAATGGACAAAGAATGTTAAAATTTCATACTTCGATCAGGAAAACGCTCAGCTTGACATGAACAAGACCGTTATGGACGAAGTACATTCCCGATACAGGACCATGAACGACGTGGAAATACGTTCCCTGCTTGGCTGCGTCCGTATTGTAGGAGAGAATGTTTTCAAAAAAGTGGGAGTCATCAGCGGCGGCGAACGTGCAAAGTTGTGCTTTGCAATAATGATGCTTGAACGGGGAAACGTGCTTATTCTGGACGAACCCACCAACCACCTTGATATTGACACAAAGGAAGTCCTTGAACAGGCTCTTGAAGAATACACGGGAACGGTGATCTTTGTTTCCCATGACCGCTATCTGCTGAATAAAATTGCCACGAGAATTATTGAAATTACCGAAAATTCCATTGAAAGCTACAACGGCGGTTTTGATGATTACATCACCGTCAAGCGGGAGAAACAGCTTGCCGCACAAGCGGAAGCGGACGCTCTGAAACAGGAAAAAGCCCGTCAGGCTGCGGAGGAAAAGAACGTAAAAGCATACCGCTCCAAGGAACAGCGCGCCGCCGATGCAAAAAAGCGGAATCGGGTAAAAGAGCTTGAAAAGGAAATTGCCCGCCTTGAAGAGGAAATGTCGGTAATTCAGGCGGAACTTGCCGACCCGGAAGTCTGCGCCGATTACAAGCTCATGCAGGAAAAATGCGCCGCTCTTGAAGATATGAAAAAGCTCTGCTCGGAATACGAGGACGAGTGGCTGACCCTTTCGGAAGAATTGTCCTGACAAAAAGGAGAAATAATGAAAAAAATATTCGTTCACGGTCTGGGACAGAATCCGTCAAGCTGGGATAAAACCATTTCATATATGAAAAATACAGAAAATATTGTTTGTCCCGATCTTGCTGAAATTTTGCCTAAAGATGACAATTCCTATGAAAGTCTTTACGGCGGTTTTGCGGAATACTGCAATAAATTTAATGAAAAGCTTGATATATGCGGACTGTCACTCGGAGGAGTTTTAGCGATCAATTATGCAATTGAATTTCCCCGGAAAGTAAATTCTCTTGTGCTTATCGCACCGCAATATAAAATGCCGGAAAAACTTCTTAAATTTCAGAATATGATCTTTAAATTCCTGCCCGGATCAAAATTTTCCGGAACAGGTCTAAAAAAGAAACAGTTCATTGAATTATGTTCAAGCATGGTGAAGCTTGACTTTTCCGATGATGCCGAAAAAATATCCTGCCCCGTACTGATAATTTGCGGAGAAAAAGACGGCGCAAATAAAAATGCTTCCGCCGCGCTTTCCGAAAAAATAAAGGATCCGGAACTTCGCATAATAAAAAATTCGGGACACGAAGTAAATATTGACGCTCCTAAGCAGCTTGCGGAATTGCTTGATAATTTTTTAAACAAAACAGCAGAAAGTTTAAAGGAACGCCATATCCTTTAAATTTTTTTACATTTTATGTAAAATTGCAAATTTCAGAAAAAATTTTAAAATAGGTATTGACAAATGATATTATATGTTGTATAATATCATTGAAAATAAAGTAAAGGAGGAATTTTATGGTTTTTCCCGTCAGTGCCGCTTTGCTGGACGCACTTGTGCTTTCGGTAGTTTCCAAGGAAGATACTTACGGTTATAAGATAACGCAGGAAATACGCGAAGCTATGGAAATGTCCGAGTCCACGCTTTACCCTGTTCTCAGGCGGCTTATGAAAAATGAATTCCTTACAAGCTACGATCAGGAATATATGGGTCGGAACAGAAGATACTATAAAATTACGGACAAAGGCACCGAACAGCTTAAAATTTATCGGGACGAATGGCTTATATATGTGGAAAAGATAAGCAGCCTTATTTCCGAACAAAAGGAGGACAACCAATGACACGAGCCGAGTATTTAAAAGAACTTGAAGCAAACCTTGTCGCTCTCCCCAAGGAAGAACGCGATATGGCTGTCGAATTTTACAACGAATATTTTGAGGACGCAGGCGCGGAAAACGAACAGGCGGTAATTGACGAACTGGGCAAGCCTTTTAACCTTGCAAGAAGCATTATCGGCGAAACTTCCGCGTACAACAAAAGCGAAGTCTACATAAAATATAGGGAAAGCAAACCCATGCCCCAAAACAGCACAGGCGTTTTCGCTTCCTTGCAGAAACCCGACGCTTTTAAGAATGACGCTTCCTTTGAAGAAAAGATAAAAGCAGGACTTAAAAATGACGAACTCGAAAAGCAGGACGAAGATATTATGCCCAACGGTTCCCCCTACCGCGCGAATTTTACTTATGAACGCGATGCCGCGCCTAAATATAACGATCCGCCAAAGAACGAGCAGGGAATGTTCGATCCATACTACACTCATGCAAATTCCGGCGGAAATACTTCCGGCTATTATAACGGAAACAATAATTCCTACAACTCGCGGAAAGACCACACAAGCGCGGGAAAAATACTTTTCTGGATACTTATGTTCGTATTCGTTCTGATCCCTATCGTGATACCCGTTGCACTTGCGGTGATCGTCACGGCTGCTGCTTTAGCTGTTTGCGCGGTTGTGTGCATTGTGGCGGCGTTCATAGCGGTAATTGCGGGATTCATTATGATGATCTCATCGTTTTTTGACGGGATCGCCACCATTGCAATAGGAATAGCCGCCGCAGGCGCGGGAATGATATTATTAGCCGTTACGATACTTTTCTTCTTCAAATTCCTGCCTTGGCTCACAAAACGTCTTTTCGGCGGCAGAAGGAGGGAAGTATAATGTCAAAACTCTGCAAAAATCTTATTCTCTGGGGAATTATTCTCCTTATAGTGGGAGTGGGCGTTACGGGCGGACTGTTCGCCTCGGGAGCGATAGATGATATACCCTCTATTCCCCCAAATACTGCCACTAACCATTATGAAACAACGGCAATTTACCTTGAAGAAGGTTCGGACAATTACGCTGACGACAGCGATTTATTATTCCAAAGTTCGGACGAAAGCATTACCGACATTGACGTTTACATCTCATCGGGATCGTTTTCCATTGTCACAGGCGATGAATTCAGCGTTGCCGCATATAACGCCGATGTCAGCAAGATCGCTGTAATTCCCGACGGAGAAAAGCTTTCCATTGAATACAAGCGTGATTTTTTTGAAACGTTATCTTCCGATCCTGCGGCGATAGTTCTCACCGTTCCGCTGACGATATTCAAGAATATTTCCATTGAAATGGACGCGGGGCAAATGTATATTTCAGGATATGAAGAACCGGAATTTATTTCCGCCGACAAACTTGATATATCATTGAATGCGGGAGAACTTTACATGGATTCCATGAACGTAAATGATTTTGCCCTTGATATGTCGGCAGGAAATGCTTTTATAACAGATCTTACCGTATCGGATAAGGCAGACGTCAACGTTTCAATGGGAGAATGCACGTTCTATGTCAGCCGTCTTGCAAATGCCGTAATAGATCAGTCCGCAGGAAATATGTATTTTAACGACTGCGCTCTCACGGGAGATACCAAGATCGATATGTCCATGGGAGATATGCAGTTCTCGGGAATGATAAGAGACAACACAAATATTGATATGTCGGCAGGAGAAATTTATATGTCCGTAACGGGATTTTCCTCGGAATACAGCATAATTACCGACAGATCCGCGGGAACGGTATTCATAGACGGTTATGAAAAAACGGGAAGACACACCGAATCCGTTGTTGACGATCCATTGGGAACAATAAATATTGATATATCCGCAGGCGACTGCGAAATTAATTTCACGGAGGGATAAGTTATGAATAAAAGACTTATGAGAAGCGATTCCGATGCAATTATCTTCGGGGTATGTTCGGGAGTGGCGCATTATTTTGATCTTGACCCCACGGTTATACGTCTCGGTTGGGTGATATTCTGCCTGCTGGGCGGAAGCGGGATAATTGCATACATCATCGCCGCCATAATAATGCCGAGCGACAGGATACAATAAGATCACGAAATGAAAAGAGAGTGCTGCGGCACTCTCTTTTGCATTATAAAGCGACCGCCCTTCGCTGCCCGAAAGGCGGTCTTATGTATCATTTCAGCATTTCAAATGTGTAGGACGCTAATTTCTTTTCCACATCTGCGGAAATATCATCAAAGATCTTCTGATAACGGCACCTGCCTGACATTCCCCTTGTACATTCATAATCGGGAGAAAGACACCTGCTGAGATAATATTTCCCCTCAACTGTTTCAATAACGTCCATAAGGGATATTTCCGAAGCAGGTCTTGAAAGCTCGTAACCGCCTTTCTTTCCCTTGAATGACCTTACGATCCCGCCCGCCGCAAGCTTGCGCAGGATCTTCAGCGCAAAACGCAAGGATACAGATGTATTTTCCGAAATGGTTTTTGCGTCCAGACGGCTTCCCGAAGCCGCCAGACACCCAACTATGCGCACCGCATAATCGGATTCCAGCGTAATGTGCATGGCGTTATCCCCCCCATCATAACGGAGTTTGTCAATCCAGAAAATCCTTTACCTTTTTGCTTCTGCTGGGGTGTCTGAGCTTTCTGAGCGCCTTTGCTTCTATCTGACGGATCCTTTCACGGGTAACGTTGAATTCTTTTCCCACTTCTTCAAGAGTGCGGCTTCTGCCGTCCTCAAGACCGAAACGCAGCCGCAGGACTTTCTCTTCCCTGTCCGTAAGAGTTGAAAGCACTTCTCCAAGCTGTTCTTTAAGAAGTATCAGCGATGCGGCTTCCGCAGGCGCGGGAGCATCATCATCGGGAATGAAATCGCCAAGATGGCTGTCCTCTTCTTCGCCGATAGGAGTTTCCAGAGAAACAGGATCCTGCGCTATCCTCATGATCTCGCGGACTTTCTCCACAGGCATTTCCAGAGCTTCGGAGATCTCCTCTGGCGTAGGATCATGCCCGTTCTGGTGCAGAAGTTGACTTGAAACTTTCTTTACCTTGGTAATTGTTTCCACCATATGAACGGGGATCCTTATAGTTCTCGCCTGATCGGCAATTGCTCTTGTTATAGCCTGACGTATCCACCATGTTGCATATGTGGAAAACTTGAATCCCTTTGTGTGATCGAATTTTTCCACAGCTTTTATAAGACCGAGATTTCCTTCCTGAATAAGGTCAAGGAACTGCATACCGCGTCCGCTGTATCTTTTGGCAATTGAAACAACAAGGCGCAGATTTGCTTCCGCAAGGCGTTTCTTTGCCTTGGGATCGCCCTGAGCCATTCTTTCGGCAAGCTCGATCTCTTCCTCTGCCGTAAGAAGCGGAACACGTCCTATTTCTTTAAGGTATATCTTTACAGGATCGTCAATGGCAAGTCCGTCCGTAGAAAGGGACATATCCAGATCATCGTCCGAAGAGTCAAGAGGCAGCGAAAGATCGGTATCAAGGTTGAAATCCTCGATTATCTCGATATTGAGATTGCTGCAATTGTTATAGAAGGCTTCCATCTGATCGACATCGTACTCAAGTTCTTCAAGAACGTCTGTGATCTCCTGTGTTGAAAGCTTTCCGTTTGCCTTGCCCTGTTCCATAAGGCTTTCAATGGTTCTCTTGTTATTTGACATAGTTTCGATCCTTTCTTTTTAACTGATCTTGTATTCTTGTACCGGGATCATTTTTTGCTTTGCAGCCCTTTGAAATAATCCCTGAAATCATCATCTGACAGCGTATCCGCCGACGGCGTATTGTCAGCAGGTCTTGTAAGAATGTTAATAAAATCGTCAATGGTAGTTTTATTAATATTTACATCATTTCTGTTGACAGCAATTTCGGTTATTTTACCCATTTCATCGGCAGTAAATTCACTTTGCAGCGAAAGAATATCGTAAAATCCCGTATTATTTGCCATTTTGGCGATCTTTTCATATACTTTTTTGTGAAATCCCGTCACAAAACACTCCGGCGGAAGCTTTGAAAGTACATTTCCCGCTTCTTCAGGGAATGCGGCAAGATAAGCGATCACCGCTCTTTCAGCCTTGTACTCGTTTTCATGACCGATAACTTCGGGATCGTTCCTGAAAGTTCCCGCGGCGGGATACATCTCGTTCCACTCCCGTTTTTCTTCCTGAGCGGCTTTTTTCTTTATCACGCCGCCGATCTGACGGAGTATCATCTCTTTGCTGACAGAGGTTTCGTCCGCAAGTCGTCCTGCGTAGACTTCCCTTTCTATGGGAGAAGCCGTTCCTGAAAGACGCTGCACGGCGCGTTTCAGATATTCCACCCTGCCTTCGGGAGTTCCCATATCCAGACCGTCACGGCAGCGTGCAAGTTCAAAATCCATTGCCGACGGCGATCTTTCTATAAGTTTCCCGAAACGTATCGAGCCGAATTTTTTTATGTATTCGTCCGGATCTTTCGCTCCTTCCATATTTATAACACGGGTCTTCAGATCTATCTCCGAAAACATATTTATTGCCTTGTGGGCAGCTTTCTGTCCCGCCTCGTCCGAATCATAAGCTATTATCACTTCATCGGCATATCTTGCCATCAATCTTGCCTGTTCGGACGTAAGAGCAGTTCCCAGACTTGCCACAACATTTTCAAAGCCTGCCTGATTTATGGAAATAACGTCCATATATCCTTCCGCAAGTATCAGACGCCTTTCCTTGGACTTCTTCGCGAAATTCATTGAGAAAAGGTTCCTGCTTTTTTTAAAGACAGGAGTGTCCGATGTGTTCAGATATTTTGCAGTATTCACACCGCCTTCAATAGTTCTTCCGCCGAAACCTATAACATTTCCCCGCAAGTCGATTATGGGAAACATCGCCCTGTCGCGGAAGCGGTCGTAGATCCCGCCTTTGCGGCTCCTTTCGCAGAGATTTGCGGTAACAAGTTCATCTTCTCCGTAACCCTTTGAGCGCATATATTTTGTTAAAGCGTCCCAACTGTTCGGCGCGAAGCCGAGACCGTATTTAACGATCGTATCGGGCAGAAGCTTTCTTTCGGCAAAATAGCGCCGTCCCTTTTCGCCTTCAGGGGAACGGACAAGAATTTCATGGTAGAATCTTGCGGCAGTGCGGTTCATTTCAAGCACCCGCGATTTAAGATAAGCAGTCCGCGTATCGGCGGAATTATCCTCGGGCATGGTCATACCCGCTTTATCCGCAAGAAATTTTACCGCTTCAACATAATCAAGGCTTTCGATCTTCATTATAAAAGTTATAACATCGCCGCCCGCTCCGCAGCCGAAACAATAAAAGCTGCTCGTATCGGTATATACGAAGCATGAAGCCGTTTTTTCCGAATGGAAAGGGCAGCAGCAGGCTTGCAGACGTCCTTTTCTCTGAAGATGAACATAGCTTGACATTATGCTGTCAATGGGATTCTTGAATTTAAGTTCCGAAATAAACTGTTCGGGAAAAGCCATTAATGGTTCCAACCTTTCGGTATAAACAGTTCGTTGTAGAGATTCACCGCATAGACATCGGTCATTCCCGCAATGTAATCGCAGACCGCGCGGTGTTTATCAAATCTTTTAAGGATATTCACATATTCTTCGGGAAGCTTTTCGGGATATTTCAGGAAATATCCGTAAAGCTTTTCCACAAGAGCCTTTGCCTTGGATTCTTCCGCCTTGGCGATGGAATTCTTGTAGATATTTGCAAACATGAACGAACGAAGTTCGTCATGCGCTTTCTTAACCTTGTCGCTCATGTGGATATCTTCCACGCCGCCGTCTAAAATCGACGTGATAAGCGTGGTAATGCGTTCGCTTTTGCTGTGTCCCAGAACGTCCACCGCCGACTTGGGAAGATCTTCTTCCTTCAACATTCCCGCGCGTATGGCATCGTCAATATCGTGATTGATATAAGCGATCTTATCCGCCAGACGGACTATATATCCTTCCTTTGTGACCGCCACTTTGTTTGTATGGCAGGCAATGCCGTTTTTCACCTCATAAGTAAGGTTAAGCCCCCTGCCGCCGTTTTCTATGTAATCGACAACTCTCACGCTCTGGAGGTAATGTTTGAAACCGTAGGGACAAATCTCATTAAGAATATCCTCTCCCGAATGTCCGAAAGGAGTATGCCCCAGATCGTGTCCGAGGGCAATTGCTTCGGTAAGATCCTCATTAAGGCGGAATGCTCTTGCAATGGTCCTTGCTATCTGAGAAACTTCCAACGTATGGGTAAGCCGTGTACGGTAATGATCCCCCACAGGCGAAAGAAAGACCTGCGTTTTCTGTTTAAGTCTCCTGAAAGCATTGCAGTGGAGTATCCTGTCTCTGTCCCGCTGAAATTCTGTCCTTATGGGACATTTCGGCTCGGGACGCCTGCGGTGTCCTGTGCCTTTTGATGTACAGGCATCTTCGCACAGCATACCAAGTTCAAGGATCTCTGTCTGTTCACGGATAGTCATAGCTCACCCTCCCGTCAGGATACATCGGTTTTCAGGCAAAATTGCCGAAACGTTCTTCCGATGTTTCAATTATCGCGCTGCCGTTTGTAATATCTGTGATCCTTTCGATAAAACTTTCTGAAAACTGCGACATTACCAACAGTTTCAGCGTAACATCTTCCGCAAATACGGTATCTTCCGTTCTGACTTCAAACTCGGGGAAAACATAGCTTATTTTCCCGTAAAGTTCATAACCCACCTTAACTGTCATGGGAACGCAGCTTCTCATAACAAGCCGTTCTGCAGCGTCAACGGCAATTTTCGCACTGTGGGAATACGCCCGCACCAGTCCTCCGCCGCCAAGAAGTATCCCTCCGAAATATCTTGTCACCACGCAGCAGACGTCCGTCAGTCCTTCTTTTGTCAGCACGTCCAGAACGGGGACTCCCGCCGTTCCCTGCGGTTCGCCATCGTCGGAATATCTTGAAGTGTTCCCCTCTCTGAGGATATAAGCGTAAACGTTATGAGTTGCCTTGCGGTGCACGGCTCGTATCTCGTTTATGAACCCCACCGCTTCATCGTTTGTTTCAACATGGGCAATATACCCGATAAATTCCGACTTCCGTTCGGTGAATGAAGCTTCCGCCCGTCCGTTTATTGTAGAATAGCCGTTCTCAGAAATGCTCATAAAAACTCCGATAAAATTTAAAAAAGCAAGCCTGCGTAAGATTACGCAGGCTGTCCGAATTACTTATCCAAGCCGAAACGCTTTTTGAATCTGTCAACACGTCCGCCGGTATCAACAAGCTTCTGTCTGCCTGTGTAGAAAGGGTGACACTTAGAGCAAATTTCAACTCTGATGTTCTCCTTAGTGGAACGGGTCTTTATAACGTTTCCGCAAGCGCAGGTAATGGTAGTTTCCTTGTAATCGGGATGAATACCTGATTTCATTATAGAAGCACCTCACTTTCTCCGATAATATATGATCGCATAGCAGCCCATCACACGCTATCGGACAGTAGTGCTACATTAATCACTTACAATCAATTATAACATGCTCTCCCCTGCTTGTCAATAGCTTTTTTGCAATTTTTTCGGAATTTTTAAAATATTTTATAACTCCGCCGACCGCCGCTATGATTTTTCCAAAATACGAATGTGCATATTATGTGAAAATTAACACAAAATCCTTGACTTTGCCTGAAAAAAGTTGTATCATAAAATAATATACAGGCTGATAAAGAATTTTTTATGATGGGAGTGATCGGAATGATCAAAGCCGCAGAAGCAATGGTTAAATGTCTGGAAAATGAGGGGATCAGAGTCGTCTTTGGTTATCCCGGCGCGGCAATTTGCCCGTTTTATGACGCTCTCACCCATTCGGATATAAGGCATATACTTGTACGCCGTGAGGACAACGCGGGACACGCCGCAAGCGGTTACGCCCGTATGACGGGAAGACCCGCAGTTTGTATTGCAACTTCGGGTCCCGGCGCTATGAACCTTATGACGGCGATCGCCACCGCCTATGCCGACAGCATACCCCTTGTGTGCATTACGGGTCAGGTCTCCACAGATCAGATCGGCTGCGATGTTTTTCAGGAAGTGGACACCACAGGCACTGCCGAACCCTTTGTAAAATACAGCTACCTTATAAAGGACGCGGCGCAGCTTCCCAGAATTTTCAAGGAAGCGTTCTATATAGCCGGTTCGGGAAGGAACGGTCCCGTGCTTATTGATGTGCCGTTCGACATACAGCAAACCATGATAGATTTTGAATATCCCGAAACGGTGGAACTCCGTACCTACAAGCCCACTCTTAAAGGAAACGGATTGCAGATAAAGAAAGTCTGCGAAGCACTGCAAGCTTCGGAGCGTCCCCTTATCTGCGCGGGCGGAGGTGTCATTGCCGCAAAAGCTGAAAAGGAACTTGTAGCCTTTGCCGAAAAGACAAAAATTCCCGTTGTTTCTACAATGATGGGACTTGGCATTTTCCCGTCGGAACACCCGCTTTTTATGGGAATGCTCGGTATGCACGGTGTCCGCACCGCAAACGAAGCTGTTTCCAAGTGCGATACAATGCTTCTGATAGGTGCAAGAGTCGGTGACAGAGCTGTACGCTCCCCGAAATTCCTTGCGGAAACTACTAAAATTATCCATATAGACGTTGACCCCGCAGAAATAGGCAAGAATATCCATGTTGACATTCCCCTTGTAGGCGATTGCAGGAACATTCTTGAAGAGCTTACTGCGGGAATAAGCAGCGCGGAACGTTCGGAATGGCTTGCGGAACTTTCGGAAGTAAAGAACACCGTTCCCAAAGAGGACGAAACAGAGGGTTATGTCAACCCGAAAATGTTCATACGCAAACTTTCCGCAAAGCTTCCCGAAAACACCGTATGTTCCGCAGATGTTGGTCAGAATCAGATCTGGACCTGCAATAATTTCCAATTTAAACACGGAAAATTCATAACCAGCGGCGGAATGGGCACAATGGGCTATTCCATTCCTGCTGCTATCGGCGCGAAACTCGCTTCACCCGATTCGGAAGTTGTGGCGATCTGCGGTGACGGTTCTTTCCAGATGGAAATGATGGAACTTGCAACCATAGTTCAGGAAAAAGTTCCCATAAAGATCATAATTATGCGGAACAACCGTCTCGGAATGGTTCGTGAACTGCAAACCAACGTTTACAAGGACAATCAGACGGCTGTCCATATCGCGGACGGAAATCCCGATTTTGTAATGCTTGCAAAGTCCTACGGGATCAATGCGGAACGCGTTTCCACAATGGCTGAAGCAGAAAAGGCGATAGAACATCTCTGCAATTCAAAAGAAGCTTACCTGCTTGAATGTAATGTATGGAGAAACGAGTCCACGCTATAACTAAAGGATATATTAAATATAAAAATTATGTACTTTACGCATATCATATACAGTGCTAAACTTATTATGGGAGAGATATTGCAAAGGAGTAAAGATCAATGAAACATACCATTTCAATATTAGTGGAGAACCACGCGGGCGTGCTTTCCAGAATTTCGGGACTGTTTTCCCGCCGCGGATTCAATATAGACAGCCTTGCCGTGGGAGAGACCGATGATCCGGAAATTTCCCGCGTAACAATAGTTGCAGACGGTGACGAACACACCGTTGAACAGCTTGAAAAGCAGCTGAATAAGCTTATAGATACACTGAAAGTCAAGGCACTTGCGCCTGATGAACTGCTTTCCAGAGAATTGCAGCTCATAAAGATAAACGCTCAGCCTAAGCAGAGGAATGAGATCCTCACTATCTGCGAAATAATGGGCGCAAAGATAATCGACATCTCGCAGACGACCATGACCATAGAAATTTCCGACACAACCATGCACCTTGCACGGTTTGAAGAACTGATCCGCCCCTACGGCATAAAGGAGATCGTCCGCACAGGAGTTATTGCGATCCAGAAAGGCGCGGAAACTATCCGCAAATAAGGCAGCAAATGAACGGTTGTCCGTTCTTAAAATATCAATAATTATAACGGAGGTTGTTTAAAATGGCAAACAAAATCTATTATCAGCAGGACTGCGACCTTGGCAGACTGGACGGCAAGACCGTTGCTATAATCGGTTACGGTTCTCAGGGACACGCTCACGCTCTTAACCTTAAAGACAGCGGCGTAAATGTTGTCGTAGGTCTTTACGAGGGTTCAAAGAGCAAGGCAAAAGCCGAATCACAGGGACTGAAAGTTCTTTCTGTTTCGGAAGCCGCAAAAGCCGCTGATGTTATCATGATCCTTATTCCCGATGAGAAACAGGCTAAGATGTACAAAGAGGACATTGCTCCTTACCTCACCGAAGGCAAGACTCTTGCTTTTGCACACGGTTTCAACATTCACTTCGGCTGCATCGTTCCGCCTAAGAACGTCAACGTTATCATGATCGCTCCCAAGGGTCCCGGACACACAGTAAGAAGCGAATATCAGGCGGGCAAGGGTGTCCCCTGCCTTATCGCTGTTGAACAGGACGCTACAGGCGATGCTACAGACATCGGTCTTGCATACGCTCTCGGTATCGGCGGCGCAAGAGCAGGCGTTCTTGAGACTACATTCCGCACAGAAACAGAGACCGACCTTTTCGGTGAACAGGCTGTTCTCTGCGGCGGTGTCTGCGCTCTTATGCAGGCAGGATTTGAAACTCTCTGCGAAGCGGGTTACGATCCCAGAAATGCTTACTTTGAGTGCATTCATGAGATGAAACTTATCGTTGACCTTATCTATCAGTCGGGCTTTGCAGGAATGAGGTACTCCATCTCCAACACAGCTGAATACGGCGACTATGTAACAGGTCCCAAGATCATCACAGAAGATACCAAAAAGGCTATGAAGCAAGTCCTTAAAAACATTCAGGACGGTTCATTCGCAAAGGAATTCCTGCTTGATATGTCCGATGCAGGCTCGCAGGTTCACTTCAAAGCTATGAGAAAGCTTGCCGCAGAGCACCCCTCCGAGATCGTCGGCGCGGAAGTAAGAAAGCTCTACAGCTGGAGCGATGAGGACAAACTTATCAACAACTGATCCTAAGATATATTGCCCGCCGTGAACTGCACGGCGGGTTTTTATATGCATAAATTTGCCGCACGGCACATATTCTTCTATAAATTTTTGAGAAAATATCACATAAATTCATAAATTTGTATTGCTTTTTTTGTCGATATGCTGTATAATTAAGAAGTATGCTAACGTCCCTGCGGAGAGACACCGCGGGACACAGCAAATTCTGAAAGGAGTATGTACATATGATCTATTCAAATGAGGTTGAAAAAATGTGCCCCGTCGCGC